>JBIOJM010000430.1:0-7268 GCA_044450785.1 Isosphaerales bacterium | reverse complement strand
CCACCGCCGATCCGTTCGGCACCCAACCGCTCATCGTGCAAATTCTGCTCGCCAAGGGCGTGCTCGACCCGAAGAAGGTGGAGGCGATCCGCGAGGCGCGCGCCCGCGACGGCGACCTGCCGGAACGCATCCTTGCCAAGTTGGGGACCGTCACCGACCGAGAGATCGCCGCCGCTTATGCCGAGTACCTGGCGCTGCCGCTGTTCGTTTTTCAGGGACCTGAGCCAGCGATCGACCACGACTTGTTCCGGCTCCTTCCCGAGAAGCTCTGCCGCGACCAGTTGATCGCGCCCGTGGCGGTTCAAGGCGAGGTGCTCGACCTGGTTTTCGTCACGCCCCACGAACTGCTAATCATCGACGAAGTCCAACTGCTCACTGGGATGACCGTTCACCCCTTGATCGCTCCGCTGTCGGTCGTCGAGGGACTGATTGAGTCCTTGTATAACACGACCCGACGAAGCACGGACTTCGCCGCCAGCACCGAGGACTTCGAGCAGGTCGAAGAGGAAGAGGAGGACGAGGAGCCCGAGGAAGAGATCCTCCACCTCGATCAACCGCCGCCCCCCGGACGCAACGGCCGGATCATCCGGATGGTGAACCAGATCCTCGAGCAAGCCATCCGTTGCGGGGCGAGCGACATCCACCTTGAACCGTTCGAGGACGGGAGCAAGATCCGCCTGCGGATCGACGGCGTGCTCCACGAGCTGACGCCGCCGTCGCGGGCGCTGTTCATCATGATCGTCTCGCGGTTCAAGATCCTGGCGAAGATGGACATCGCCGAGAAGCGCGTGCCGCAGGACGGCGCCATCGCGCTGAAGAGCGGCGACCGGCGCATCGATCTTCGGGTCAGCACCGTCCCGACGGTCTACGGCGAGAAGATGGTCATGCGACTGCTCGACAAGGCCGCGATCCCGCTTCAGCTCACCGGCCTGGGATTCGACGAGCGCCAGTCCTCCGACCTGGTCGAGGCGATTCAGATGCCGCATGGCCTGATGCTCGTGACCGGCCCGACCGGAAGCGGCAAAAGCACCACGCTTTACTCGTGCTTGAACCTGCTCAACGAGCCCAAGACGAACATCTGCACGGTGGAGGACCCCGTCGAGTACAAGTTCAAGGGGATGAACCAGGTGCAGGTCAAGACGCAAGTCGGACTGACCTTCGCCTCGGCGCTCCGGGCCTTCTTGCGGCAAGACCCCGACATCATCATGGTGGGCGAGGTTCGCGACCAGGAGACCGCGCAAATCTGCCTGCGGGCGGCCCTGACCGGCCACTTCGTCCTCTCGACCATCCACACCAACGACGCCCTCTCGGCCGTCACTCGGCTTCAGGACATGGGGATCGAACCGTTCCTGCTCGCCTCGACTCTCCGGGCGCTGGAAGCCCAGCGCCTCGTCCGCCGGCTCTGCCCGCATTGCAAGGAGCCTTACGATTGCAACGCCGAGATCGCGCATCGGTACGGCCTGGTGGCCCGGCAGACGCTCTACCGTCCGAAAGGATGCGACCAGTGCCGGGGCACGGGCTACCGCGGCCGACTGGGCATCTTCGAGGTGATCCGGATCACTCCGCTGATGGCCAAGCTGATTCAGACCCGCACCCCGCTCCCCGAACTCCGCACCGCCGCGCGCGAGGAAGGGATGAAGCTGCTACTCGACAGTGGCATTGACAAGGCGGTGGAGGGACTCACCAGCCTGGAAGCGGTCCTCGCCATCACGACGTCCGAAGATGAATAACCACCGCGCCGCGGGACAGGGGGATCCCCATGGGCTTTGAGGAATGGGTCGCCGCTCACGCCCGGTTGGCTAGCAAGCCGCACTCCCGGGTCAAGGTGGACGACACCATGACGTTCTTCCACCAGCTCTCGACCCTGGTCTGCGCGGGCACTCCCTTGTTACAAGCCATCCGGATCTGTTCCGAGCAGAACCAGAGCACGAAACTGCGTCGCGTCCTGGAGACGATCGCGGGCCGGGTCGCCGCGGGAAGCGCGCTCAACGCCGCCGCCGCGAGCCATCCCGAGATCTTCGAGCACCACTGGATCGAAGTGATCAAGACGGGCGAGGTCACTGGCAAGATGGGCCCGGTCCTCATTGAGTTGAACAAGCAGATCCACGATTCCCGCGAGACCAAACGCAAGGTGACCGGGGCCTTGATGTATCCGATGATTCTCATCCTGGTTGCGATCATCGCCGTGACGGTCATGCTCTGGCTGGTCGTGCCGACCTTCGCCAAGATGTTCAATGACATGGGGGCCGAGTTGCCGGCGATCACTCAGTTCGTGGTCGATGCCTCGGCTTTCGTCGTCAAGTACGGACTGTTTATAGCCGTCGGGTCCATCGGGGTCGCCATCGTCTTTCGGCGTTACAGCCGCACCGAGAGCGGCCGGCGCAATCTCGGTGGTGTGGGCCTGGTCACTCCGATGGTTGGCGAACTCCTGGTCCAGATGGCCATGTACCGGTTCGCCTCCAACATCGCCCTGCTCCTGAAGAACGGCGTGCCGATGATGGAGACCATGACCACATTGATCGGCGTCTTCCACACCAACCCCATCTACCGGAGGGCCCTGACCCACTCCCAGGCGCGGGTCGCGTCCGGGCGTCCCCTCGCGTTCGCCCTGGAGGAGACCGGGCTCTTCCCGTCCATGATTACCAACATGGTCCGCGTCGGCGAGGAATCGGGGCAGCTCGCCCTCGTGATGGAGCAAATCGCGCCCTACTATAAAGAGAAGATGGAGACCCTCGTCCTGAAGGTGACCAAGATGCTCGAGCCGGTCATCATCATGGGCATGGGGATGACGATCGCCGGACTGATGCTCGCGATCTACATGCCCATGTTCGAGATGGCGGGAAAGGTCAATTGATCCCGTGTGGATACCGATTTCGACCCGTGCGGCGCTCCCCGGGCCGGCCTCCCGCCGGGGCGGATTCACGATCATCGAGGTCACGGTGGTGTTGACCTTGATGGCCATCCTGCTCTCGCTCTCCGCGCCCTTGTTTCAGCGCGCCGTCGAGCAATCGAAGGCCGACCTCGCCGTGGCCAACCTGCGGGCCATCTGGGTGGCCGAGCGGGCCTACTGGCTCGACAACCGCGCCTACGTCGCCGATCTTTCCGTGCTCCAGGAACTCGATCTGATCGACCCCGCGCTCCTCTCGAACGCGACGCCGTACGCCTACGCGGTCTCCGCGGCGGACGCGAGCGTCTTGCAGATCTCGGCCACGCGGACAGAAAGTTCGGCATGGCGGGGATCGTTCACCATTGACCAGAATGGGCTCGTCGCCGGCGCGATCCAGGCCGACGGCCAGCCCGCGATCGTCCCTTCATCCCAATGAGGCTTGCCGATCATGCAACAGCGGCGGCGGGCGGTCTGGCCCGCGCGGGCTATTCGTTGCCCGAAGCGATGGTCGCGTTCGTGCTGCTCGGGATCGGACTCGCGGGAGTCTGTCCGCTCGTGGTGATGCAATCGCGAATGTCGCGGAAGGTCGCACTGGGCCTCGACCCCGGGTCGGCCCACTTCGGCGCGGGGGCGACCTTCTCGCTGGTTCCGGCGTGCGACGGCTGGGCGCGCAAGCTCGGTGTCGCCGCCTCGTTCCAGAAAGGGAGTGATCCCTTGCCAACGGCGACTGCGCCGGCACCGGTCGTGGTTCCTTACGTGGTTGCGATCGTCGCACCGATCGAGAAATCGCCTGACGGTCAGGCGGTGACGATCCATGTCTCCGTCACGGCGTCCCCGCCATGATCGCGCCTCGGTCCCCGGGCCGACGGCCCCCTGACGGCTTCACGGTGGTGGAGCTGACGATCGTCAGCGGTCTCATGACTCTGCTGGCGCTGCTCCTGGCCGCATCCTGGCGGGGGTTCTGCCGCCCCGCGTTCGACGCCGCCTCGCGGTGCCGGATCGCGCAGGAGGCCAATCTCGCGGCGGCGGCCCTCGCACGTGACCTCGGAGGCAGCTTGTCCAATCCCGAGGGAAGGCTGGGCCCGAAAACCAACGCCGTGTTCGTGGGCCGAATGCAACCGAGCCCCACCTGGCTGCGCCTCTGTTTCCACGGCGGTTCCGACGTGGATCTCACGCCCAAGTGGTCCGCCCCGGATACCCTCATTTCCTATCAAGCTCAAGGAGACGCCCTGGTCCGCTGGGATGAGAACGCCGGCACGACCGTGACTGTGGCCAAAGGACTCAGCGCGTTCTCCGTCGTGCCGCTGGAACTCGACAACGGGGTCGCAATCACGATGACGTTCTCGGACCGCGACGTGAGTCTGACCTATGCTTTCATTGCGCTGGACCCTCCCAAACCCTGAGGCGGTCGACGCCAATGAACGCCAACTCGTCGGTCTCCACGAGGCGCGGGTATGCGCTGATGCTTGTGCTCGTGTTCCTCGTGTTGTTGCTCTCCGTGCTGGGCCTGGCCTATCGACAGATCGCCACGGTGCTGCGTGTCGAAGCGTATCGATCGCGCCAGGTCGTGAATGACCAAGGGAGCCTCATGGCGGCGGCCCAGGGATTGGCCCTGCTGGAGAACGGGCTACCGCCATCGGCTCCGTACTGCGTCGTTGTCAGCGTGGGCACGTCATTGGGTCCACGCTCCTACACGGTCGTGATTGCATCGGAAGGCGGGAATTTCTGGTCCGTCTCCGCAGTCCCCACCGCGACCGGGCCTTAGCTTGGTCCGCCTCCTCACCGTGCGGACCCCCTGATTCGTTCCAACTTCAGTAGTTCCAAAATTGGTCGGCCGAGCAGGAGATTGATGTAGATGGGCGCAAGGTCCTTTCGGATCATGGCTTTTGGACACGGAACCATTTCCGGAGGGAGCCATGCGCCCACACCATCATACGCTCGACCGACATCAGGTCCACAAGTCCGCCACCGAATTCCTCCAGGCCCACGTGCCACTCCGCGACCACAAGCGGAAGGTCACCATCCCGATCCTCTGGTCGGTCTTGCTGGTCGCCGCCGCCAAGCTCAGCTCGATCCACGACGCCTGCCAACGGCTCCGAGACGTCCCCTCCGACGAGTCCGTCCGAACCGCGCTGTATGCCTGCATGCCCGAGTTCGCCGCGCTTCAGCGGCAGCTCAACCGCGCCTTGGCCGGACGGCTCCCCAAGGCGCTGCGGAAACGCCCACAACGGCTGGCGATCGACCTCACGTTGATCCCCTATCACGGCGAACCGTTCCACGATCCCAACGAGGTCGATCGCTCTCAGGCCAAGTGCGGCACCAGTCACTTCCATGCCTATGCCACCGCCTACGTGGTCTGCAAGGGGCAGCGGTACACCGTCGCCCTGACCACCGTGGCCAAGGGCGAGGCGATGAAAGACGTCGTCCAACGCCTCCTGAAACAGGCCCGATCGGTCGGGATCGCGGTGCGCCTGGTGCTGTTGGATCGCGGGTTCTACAGCGTGGACGTGATCCGCTACATGCAGGCGGCGCGATACCCGTTCCTGATGCCGGTGGTGGTCCGCGGCCTCAAACCCGACGACCCGCGCGGCCCCAGCGGGACGCGTGTGTTCGCGGCACGGAAGCGCAGCGGTTGGTTCGAGTACACGATGACCAACGGCACAAAACGGACGGCGAAGGTCACGATCTGCGTGGCCTGCCGCAACTACCGGGGGAAGTGGAAGCGGAAGGGACGTCAGGCGCTGGTCTACGCGTGCTGGGGGGTGAGTCGGCATTCGTTCCAGTGGGTGCGGGAGACGTACCGGTCGCGTTTCGGGATCGAGTCGAGCTACCGACAGCTGAACCAGGGCCGCGGGCGAACTTCGACGCGTCGACCCGAGTTGCGGCTCTTGTACGTGGGGATTGCGTTGGTGCTCCGCAACGAATGGGTGTGGTGGCATTTCCAGGTCTTGTCGACACCGCGTCGCGGCGGGCGACTGATCCGGCAGGAACGTCTGCGACTTCGGACGCTGCTCTCCTGGATTCGCGAGGTGATCGAGGCGACGTACGGAACGGTCGGGGAGACGCAGACGGAAAGGCAATTATGTTCAGAACTTCTGATTTAGAGGACCGGGGAAGGGTTTCTAGAACTACTGAACTTCGTATTTCCGACAGCGGGTGGTGAGATGAACGGCAAGCCGAGACACGATCAGTGCGGTCCCATCGAGCGCCGCAAACGGCCGACCAGGCCCTGGGACGTGTTCCTGACCCAGGGACGGCGGCGGGAATTCCGCCGCACTGACGACCACAGGCGGACTTCCGTCGTCGATCGGTTCCCCCGACGCTTGTTCTCCCTCGGCGTCCTTCTCCTGATACTGACCTTGACCGACGGGTTGATCACCGTGGTCCTGCTCGACGCCGACTGCGTGGAGATCAATCCCGTCATGCGGTTCCTGCTCGATCGGGGGATCATGACGTTCATCTTTGGGAAGTACCTGCTTACCGCAGCCTTCCTCCCGGTCACATTGGTCCTCAGCCGGGCCTCTCTCTTCGGGACCCGATTCCGGGTAGGGATGCTGATCCCGTTGATCGTTTGCCTTTACCTGGTGCTGATCGCTTACCAGCTCGTGCTCATGAAGGTACGTCTCCCCGACCCGAGCGTGAACGCACGACCTGCAGTCGCTGCGCTCGTGGAGGAAACAGTATGACCTGGATCCATTATTTGATTCTGGGATCGTTTCTCTTCGCGGTCGGGGCAAGCGTTGGCAGTTTCCTTAATGTCTGCATCTATCGCATTCCGCGCAGACTGAGCGTGCTGTGGCCCAGGTCGCACTGCCCCCAGTGCCTCAATCCGATCCGGGAGTGGGACAACCTGCCGATTCTCAGTTGGCTGGTGCTCCGAGGAAGGTGCCGCCGTTGTGGCCTGCCCATCTCGGCGCGCTATCCCTGGGTCGAGGCGCTGGTCGGCCTCCTATTCGTTGCCGTCTTCATCGTTCTCCTCGGTTCCTGCTTGATGTCCTGAAGACACCTAAGATCACGCGTACACATGCCTCCGACGGGCGTCAAGACGCCGGTTTCAGGGTATCGCCCTTGATGCGACGCCATTCGGGAAGGGATATCAAGGGGGTCGTTCCTCGGTACGGCCCGTGAGTAGTTCTAGGCAAGGGGCCTTGCCCCTTGAAATCCCCATGTCAAAGCGGACTCCGCTATCATCGAGGGTGTGATCGACGACAATCATTTTTCCCGGCTGGCGACTCTTAGACCGAAGTTCCAGGGGGCTTCAAGGGAAATTTCTTTGCGTTAAACGACTTGTGTCAATCACCCGTCCCCGTTTTTGGCTACGCTTTGAGCAACCGCAGCGCCTCTGCCTGCCGCGCGTCGGCTTCCGTCACTTGACGGAACT
>JBIOJM010000429.1:0-7276 GCA_044450785.1 Isosphaerales bacterium | reverse complement strand
GTATTTCTGTGGCGATCCTGAGAGCTGGGACATGCGCAGCCTGCGGATCGGCATGATGGGTGGCATGGGCGGTGGCATGGGTGGCATGGGTGGTGGCATGGGTGGCATGGGTGGTGGCATGGGTGGCATGGGCGGTGGCATGCGCTCCGTACCTCCCACTGGGCTGCCATCTGCCCTTCTCAAGCCTGGTCAGACCAGGAACTTGCCGACGCGATTAGTCAGCCTGACCTCTCCGGATCCGGAGGTGGGAGTGAGGATGCCCGAGAAGGGAGAGCCACTCCAGCTCGGTGACATCGCCGATACCAACAATAATCAGCAGATTCAGAAAGCGCTGCGGCGCCTGGCCGCCGAAATGGCTCCGCGGCCGATCTGCCAGTTGGTCATGTGGCATCTGGCCCAGGGGTTGGACTGGGAGACGATTGCCCAGATGTCGAATAAATGGGCGAACCGCTATGAGCTGACCCTGGCCAAGGACTTCGTGGAACATCTGGATGCGTTGCCGAAGGAGGGGGAGACTGGGCGTATGGTCTTCGAAGTGGACGGGACGGACGCGGCGAGCCAGTCGATGGCGGTCGAGGTGAAGAAAGCGATCCGGCACAAGCTAGTCCTCGGCTTGCTGGCCGAGATTGGGGTCCCCGCGCGCCCCGAAGGGCCGGCGGTTGCCTGCCGGGTTAAATTGACCGCGAGCGAAGCATTGGTGCAAGTGGCCAGCAGCGATGGGGCCGCACGAAACTGGATCCCGTTCGGCAAGTTCTCGCTCCCTCTGTTGCAGGACCACGGAAAGTGGGACACGCCGCGGTTTCTGGATGAGTTAACAGAGGGGATCCTCAACCGGCTGGTTCGGGTGCAGTTGAGCAAGGGCGTCAAGGATAAGGGGAAGATGCACTACCAGATTCGGATCGACAATGCGTCTCCCTGGATCCTCAATGGACTGGCGGCGCTGGGGACGGTGAGCAAGGAGGATGAAACGCCGAGAGTCTTGTGGGGAATCTGCGTATCGCCGCGGAGGAGCCTGACGGTTCCGGCGAGCGAGGAAGTGGTCAAGACGCTGGGACTGAAGAAGGGGATCAAGCTGGTTGCGCTGAACCTGAGCGGCCTGTGAACCTGGCGGGTGAAAGCCCCGCTGATCGCGGGTCCGGATCCGCTCGACCTGGATTGATTTGACCGACCCGGGTGGTCCACGCACCCGGGGCGGTTCACGTCCGGCGGCGTGTGACGCGGTTCTTTGTTCCCGTCGGACCCGCAGCACCGGCCGTGTACGGGAGGTGACGTGGTTCGAGGCGACGCGTCGCGCTTCCCGCATGAGGAAGGGGAGAGGGCACGGGAGCAGCCCGGCCGCCCACGCCGGGACGAGTTGCGGCAGCCTCGCGGGACAGCCTCGGCCGGCAGCACCACGACCAGGGTGTTCAGCGAACTCATTTCATCGCGGGCTGGGCTCGCCAGGGGCTCGTGCAGGGTAGGGGGCGTGCGGATCTGGACGTGAGCCGCGGTCTCGGGCATTGACGTCTCCGCACCATACCCGCCTGCTCTTCCTTGCCGCAGCGGCCGACAGACCGCTCTTGGACATCCTTGACTCCAACGTGTCATCTCTTTGGACAATATCGAGCTAACGTCCCGAGTTGTCAAGAGAAGGGCGATCTCGACCTCGTCGTCTGCTTGACCAGAGGCGAGCGATCGTACAAAATCGTTGCGTAACTGCGGCAAACCTGCCGCAGGATGGGCGACGGAGTTTGCCCGCTTCCGAACCACCCCGTACGCGGGGTTGCTAACTCCTGCTCGGGGGCGCCAGGTCCCGGAGTGGGAGTTTTTCTTTTCCCCTCCCCGGCCACCCATCGCAAAGGAGATGCGGGGAGCATGATGGATCGACAATCCGAGACACCTGCCACGGCCGAGGACCTCACGCGGGCTGCCGCGTTGAAGTTTATTGTCCTCCTGGGGGTGGTGAGCCTGTTTGCGGACATGACTTACGAGGGGGCTCGGAGTATCACCGGCCCCTTTCTCGCGATGCTCGGGGCGAGCGGAACGGCAGTCGGGCTGATCGCGGGTCTGGGTGAGCTGATCGGCTACACCTTGAGGCTCGCTTCGGGATACCTGGCCGACCGGACGCGGCGGTACTGGGCGATTACCCTGATTGGGTACGGCCTGAACATGATCGCGGTGCCGCTGCTGGCCCTGGCCGGGCGGTGGGAGATTGCCGCCGCGTTCATGATCTGCGAACGGATCGGCAAGGCGATCCGCACCCCCGCGCGAGACGCGATGCTCTCGCACGCCACGCACCAGGTTGGCCATGGGTGGGGTTTCGGCTTGCACGAGGCGCTGGACCAGGCCGGGGCCGTCGTCGGCCCGCTGATCGTCGCGGCGGTCCTGGCAACCGGAGGGGGATACCAGGCGGGATTCGCCCTGCTGCTCGTCCCCGCGGTCATCACCCTTGGGCTTCTCGTGCTGGCCAGATGGCTCTATCCGCGGCCCCGGGACCTCGAGCCGACAACACCAACGAACGATGGCCAGGGGTTCCCCCGCGTTTTCTGGCTCTACCTGACCGCCGCCGCCCTGGTCGCGGCCGGCTATGCCGACTTCGCGCTGATCGCCTACCATTTCGGGAGGACCTCCGTTGTTCCCGAGGGCTGGATCCCCGTTTTCTACTCCGTCGCCATGGGGGTCGATGCCCTGGCGGCACTCGCGCTGGGCCGCTGCTTCGACCGGTATGGGCTTGCGACCTTGATCGTCGCCGTCGTGGGGTCGGCGTTTTTCGCGCCGTTCGTCTTCCTGGGCGGGTTCTACCCGGCACTGGTGGGCATGGTGCTGTGGGGCATCGGAATGGGAGCCCAGGAGTCGATACTCCGCGCGACGATCGCGGGGATGATCCCGCGCGATCGTCGAGGGGTCGCCTATGGGCTATTCAACGCGGGTTACGGGTTGGCCTGGTTCGCAGGCAGTGCGGTGATGGGCATTCTCTACGATGTTTCACTTCCCGCGCTGATCGGCTTCTCGGTGCTCATCCAGGTCGGCGCCATCCCTCTGCTCTGGCTCGTGACCCGCCGAATCGGGCGATTCAAGGACAGCATGGGTTGAAATTCAGGGTTTGAATCCCTTGGGGTCATGGAGGTAGCGGATGACGTGAACGTCCTCCAGGATGATCAATCCCCCCTGTACCAGGTCGTCCAGGACGGGAAGGATCATCGCGATCTGTTCGGGGCGGTCGATGATCTCGATCCGCTCGGGCATGTCCTCCGACAGTCCCAGAAGGTGTGCCCGGTGGATGCGGGATGTCTTGCCGAAGCCCATCGCGCCGCGAGTCGCCGTGGCGCCGGCGATGCCCAGTTCGCGGCACTTCTCGACGATGGCGGTGACCAGGTTGCGGTCGCGCCAGGTGTCGCTGCTACCGATGTAGACGGTCACCCGCTGGGCCTCTCCTTCGATTCTCATTGTCGTCGGACTCCGGCTGTCGCCTGTCGTGTCTTGAACATTGACGTGCGCGATACTCTCGGGTTCCTTTCCCGGATAGGATCGCCCCGCATAGCGCATCACCCGGACCGGACGGGTAACCACGAGGCCTTCGACGACCATTGATTGCAATTCGATCAGCATCTTCCCAGTATTCTCAGGCGCATCGACGATCTCGACGACCACGGGAATGTCGAAGGAGAGATAATCGCTCCTGGCATCGCGGATCCGCTTGTGCGCGCCAAAGCTGAAGTCAACCAGGAAGACCGAGGCCCCGGCCAGGTGAAGCGCCCGGGCGGTCTCGACGACCACGTGATAGACGGCCTTGCCGCGCAGACGATCGCTGGCATTGAGATAGACCCGCAGCAGAGTCGCTTCCGGTGGGATGTTCAAGGTTTCCAATCCCAGGATTCACTGGGCCATCTCTCCAACGTCGGATTCCGCCGTCAGGTATTGCTCCAGGTCCGCGACATTCCGTTGACTCGCCGCGCGATTCTCTGGGGACCTTCCGTCGGTCGACTCCGACACCGCCGATTGTCTCATCCCGCGTAGCCAACTCCAAGTGGGCGGGACGATTCCCTGCGCCAGCGCGGCGCCCAAGACGACGGCCGCGCAGCCGGCCAGCACGCTACCGGCCATGTTGGCCAGACTGAAGGCCCATTCCCCGCGCTGCCAGAGCGTTACCGATTCGAAAGCGAAGGTCGAGAACGTCGTGTAGCCGCCGAGGAAGCCGACCAGGATCAGGAGGCGGAGGTGCGAGTGCGGCGACCATCGTGCCAGGAGCGCGGTCAGGAAGCCGATGGCGAACGAGCCCGAGACGTTGATGGAGAATGTCGCCCAGGGGAATTGTGAACTGGCCCAGCGGTTGATCCACACGCCGAGCCAATAACGAGCGTTGACGCCCGCCATGCCGCCCACCGACAACGCCAGGATCTTACCCCAAGTTTCCACGTGGTTACCCCTGCCAGTCGTCCGGCCACTGCCGCGCCCCGCTCCCATACTCCCGAGTTGCGGTGATCAGCCTCATTGGTGCCTCGCCGCTCGGGGCAAAAAAGAACCCCGCCGGGAAGACAGTCTTCCGGCGGGGTACGGTGTTCAGAGCGATCACCCCACGGAAGATCTTGCTCCGTAGGGGTCATCAGCGACGGCTCACGGTTCTCGAGAGCATTCGCGGTTCGAGGCGAACCCCATCGCCTTTTCTGAAGTCTAACCTCATGCGATGGTTTGTCAACTTGGGACTGGACTCAAGGTCGAAAAGCGGCGGGGGGTCCGCCGCCCCGCTGGGACTACCGCGAGTCGATCGGCGGGGGGTCAAGCCCGCGGGCCCATGATAGTACCTCTGGCGCGAATGTCGGGCATCGCCGGAATCTTCCAGCCCAAACCGCCCTGGATCGAGACCCGATCTCAGGGCGGCTTTTTGCGCGCTGAGTTCAACGAGAATCTGGTTGTGGTCTGCAAGTGGGATTGATACCCTCGAATCGTTCCGTGCAGTGCCCGGGGTGGCACGGCGGGACCGAGGCGGCGAGGGCTTGATGTCGAAGATCTTCCTCTCCTACCGGCGCCAGGATTCGGCCGGCGTTGCCGGGCGGATCTACGACCGTCTTTGTGCTCACTTCGGCACGGACGCTGTCTTCATGGACATCGATTCCATACCTCCCGGTGAAGACTTCCGGGAACACATTGACTTGGCTGTCGGCCAGTGCGACGTGGTCCTCGCCGTGATCGGAACAAAGTGGGCCGGGGAAAGCGACGCCCAACGACGGCTTGACGACCCGAAAGACTTTGTCCGGATCGAGCTTGAATCAGCGCTGCATCGGAATCTACCCGTGATCCCGATCCTGATCGATCATCGCAGGATGCCGGGCGAGGCGGACCTCCCGCCGTCGCTCGCCCGGCTGGCTTACCACAACGCGACCGATGTGGATCAGGGACGGGACTTCAACCATCATGTCAAACGGCTCATTCGAGGAATCGAGTTTCAGTTTCAGCGAGCGAAGATCGCCACCGCTCGTCCCTCGAGTCAACAAGGAAAACCAGCCACATCACTCCCAGGCGCGAAAGAAAAGGATCGGGTACGTCACGCAGGCCCCTCCAATTCGGGTCAGCGTCCGAAGGCTGATCCACAGGGCGCTGAAGGCTTGAAGTCAAAGAGTTTACCGAAACCTGCCGACGTGATCGAGGCGGCGCGTCCGCCCAGGCCAGCTCCGGCTCCTCCAATTCAGCAGCAACCGGCCGTCTCGACTCAGCTCCACGGCGCTGCACCGACTCCGAAGCGGCCTCCAACTCAGCCGGGGCGAGAGTGGACAAACTCGATTGGGATCAAGTTGGTCCGCATCGGCGCCGGAGAGTTCCTGATGGGCTCGCCCCACTCAGTTTTGAGTGTCCTGAGCGATGACAAGCCCCAGCACCGGGTGCGGATCACAAAGCCGTTCTATCTCGGCATTCACGAGGTCACTCAAGATCAGTACCGGGCGGTCATGGGCGATAACCCGAGTCACTTTAAGGGATCAGATGACCTGCCGGTGGAGAGCGTGTCCTGGCTCGAGGCGGTCAAATTCTGCAACAAGCTGAGCGAGCGGGAGAAGCGAACGCCGTTCTATCGCATCGACGGCACCGAGGTCACCCCTGTCGGTGGTGACGGCTATCGCCTTCCGACGGAGGCGGAATGGGAATATGCCTGCCGGGCGAAGAGCACAACCCTGTATCCCTTCGGCGATGACGCGAGCAAGCTGGGCGAGCATGCGTGGTCCGCCGGCAACTCCGAAAGTAAGACCCATCCAGTCGGTCAGAAGTTGCCGAACGCCTCGGGCCTGTATGATATGCTGGGGAACGTCTGGGAGTGGTGTGCCGATTGGTATGACGAGAAATATTACGCGTCGTCGCCGCCTGCCGACCCACCGGGCGCGCCGCGGGCCTCGCACCGGGTCTTCCGTGCCGGAGTGAGATGGCGGAGAGGGTGGCGAGCGGGGATCGTGACGCGCTGGTGATGTGCAAGGGTTTATGCGCGGGTTGAGTAAGGTGATCGGTGGGTTGAAGCTTACCCAAGTACCGAGCCCTGACACGCTGCCCACTCCTCGGAACGCACTCCTCTGGCGGGGTCCCGGCGGAGAGGGCCTGCCCTACAGTTCTGTGAGGGTCTGCTTTTGCTGCATCCCTTGCTTGTCGATCACGGCCAGGATCGGTCTGCGGGGATCGACGAACAGCCAGGATGCCGCGCCGGCGAGGTAGAGGGCGCCGGCGATATAAAGGGGGGTGGCCCAGTCTTCGGCTCCTTTTTTCAGGAAGAGCGGGAGGATGATGGGACTGAGGAAGGCGCCGATCTGGCCGGTGGTGTTCATGGTGCCGGTGACCAGACCCGCGTCAGGGCTGGCCGATCGCGCGCTGGAGCCGGAACTGCGCCCGGTTGTAGATCAAGACGGAGTCGAGATAGTCGGTCCGCGCCTGGGCCAGGGCCTGGATGGGCTGGAGGACTTCGATCGGCCGGGTCGCGCGGGGTAATTCCGCGCCTTGGCGGATGCTGATGAAGTTGAGCTTCATCGAGTCGAGGGCCTCGGCGACCGTCTCGCGGGCCTGGGTGATCTGAAGCGACGCGGCGTGGCGGGCGTCGTAAGCGCCGACAACCTCGGCGGCGACCCGTGCTTCGACCTTGACCTTTTCCAGGTTGGCGGCGTTATGCTCGAACACTCGACGTTGGATGATGGCGCGGTCGCCGAAGCCGAGGTTTTGCAACTCCCAGAAGAGACTGGCCGCGACGTCGCCCCGGGCGCCGAAGTTGCCGAAGAATGAGCCCTGTCCACCGCCGAATCCGCCCCCCGCGTAGCTGACGGCCAGG
>JBIOJM010000428.1:0-7418 GCA_044450785.1 Isosphaerales bacterium | reverse complement strand
GCCCAGTCACCGCCACCCAGATCAGGAGAGCGATGGAGGCTGCGGTACAGGCCGCGCCGAATCTGATGTCGACCGGCATCATGCTGCGACCGTGGATTAGCATTTGCCAGTTCAGGACGAAGCCGATCCCGACGGCCACAATGAGCAAGCCGCCGATCACGACAGATGCCAGACCACAGTCCCCGGTCGTTGCGGCGTGCTCCGCCCCACCGCCGGTCTCCAAGAGCTTCGTCGCCACGTCTCTCCTCCGCCGACTGAGGCTTGTTTGTACGGACCCGTATCAGAACCCGAGCCGGTCCGTTGAAGGGGCTGGCTTCCAGAACGCATCTTGATGCAGGGAGATGCTACCGATTTCGCGACCCGGGACGCGGGGCACGATCGTGCTGATGCACGTAACATGGGTTTCCGTGGGGCTCGCGCCGCGACGGCAGTGAACCGCTTAGGCGAGCGGCAGAAAATGCCATACCCGTAGCGGAACTCGCCAGAGTTCCGGCCCGAAGTCTGGCGACTTCGGCTACGGGGATCGTTCGACCTGCCACTCGCCTTCTTAGCGCTCGCGATAAACGATGCGACCCTTGGTCAGGTCGTAAGGCGTGATTTCAACGGTCACCCGGTCGCCAGGTACGATTCGGATGAAGTTCTTCCGCATCTTGCCGGCGATGTGGGCCAGGATGCGGTGTCCGTTTTCCAGCTCGACCATGAACTGGGTGTTGGGGAGTGCTTCGACGATTTTCCCCTCGGTGCGGATCGGTTCCTCTTTGGCCACGCGGATCTCCTGTAACGACCAGCGCGGGCCACGTCTGGGTCGGTTTGGCTGCGATCAAAATGCTCTCCGGTCGATCTCACCGTGTCTCGCGTCCAGGGGGCCCGAACCATCGACCGACGGCCGTTGCCCTCTGGAGGGCCGGCTCGAGACGGGTGAGACATGCCCATGATTACGACTCCAGAATACTCGATCGTCCTCGATTTGAACAGCGACTCCGTCGAAAGAAATCAGGGAAGGAACGGAGGCATGATGCCCTCGGCGCGGAGACGAACGTAATAGACCGCGTCGACGGCCGTGATGGCGAGGCCCCGGCCGTCTGGATCGCACCACGCCAGGTTCGACGGGCGCGCGGGCAGCGACAGGATCCCCAGCAATCGACCGTCCGGCTCGAAAACCCAGATCCCCAGGGCCACGGCCACGTAAACTCGACCGGCCTTGTCCACCTTCATCCCATCAGGACCGCCGGGCTGGCCCGGATCGAGCGTTGCGAAGACCCGGGCGGACCCGACCTTCAAGGCTCCGGACCTCTCGACATCGAATGCTCGCACGTGATATCGCGCCGTGTCGCAGACGTAGAGTGTGCGTTCATCGGCTGAAAATGCCAGTCCGTTCGGTTTCTCGAAGTCATCGGCCAGGAGACGGAGGGCGCCCTGCCTGCTCCGCTCCGGGTCCATGGCGAACAAACCCTGGAAGTGGAGCGCGCGTCGCCGCGGTTCCACGCCGTAGGGCGGGTCGGTGAAATAGATCAGACCGTCGGACCGGCAGACGACGTCGTTGGGGCTGTTGAGACGTCCTCCCGCCCAGTTCTCGACGACCGGCTCGACTCCGCTGCCGTCGCACGCCATCCGTGAGACGCGCCGGCCATTTTGCTCGCAGAACACGATGGAGCCCCCGGCAATGAACGTCTGGCCGTTGGCCGCTTCCGTCTGCTCTCGCACCAGGTGGAGTGAACGGTCCGCGGCGAGACGATACGTCCGCTGGGCCGTGATGTCCTGGAAGAGCAACGAGCCATCGGGACACCAGAGCGGCCCTTCAGTAAACTGAAACCCTCCAGCGAGCCGCTCGACCGTCTCCGATTCGATGAGATCGGACAGCCCGGCGTCCCTGAGAATGGCCGGCATTGGATCAGTCTCCTCGAAAGATGGTCCTGGTTTCGTTACGGGTGCCACTGGCTGTGCCGGATGTCTCGAGCACATTGTGGATTTCGTACTCCCCGACCCCGGCATCAGACTTAAGTGGTGAACGACGAGGCGATGGATTAGAATAAACACTGCAAGCCCCGAGTGCCCGGTCAAGCAGGGCTGTCCCCGGACCAGGATCGCTCGGGGAGTGACTGTCCCGCAAGGTCGGGCAGCGACGTATTGATCAAGAGCGATCGTCGAGCCGCGGTTGGTGCTGCGATTGTCTCGAATTCGATCAGGCTTTGCTTCCGGGAGGAGCACCGCCGATGTCTGCCGAGTCGGATAACCCCGATCTGCAAAAAGCACAGACTTTTTTCCAGTATGGCAATGACGCCGCGCGCAACTCGAATTTTGATTACGCGATCGCGATGTACAGGCAGTGTTGCAAGATTGTGCCCGACAACCTGGTCTATCGCCAGTCTTTGCGGGGGATCGAGCGGCGCAAGTTCAATAACGATCCCGCCAAAGTGGGGATGCTGGTCGGGGCCAAGAACCAGCCGATCCTGCTCCGGGCCAAGTCGGCGCGATCCAAGCAAAACTTCAGGCAGGCGCTCGAGCACTGCGAGGACGCTTTCGTCAATAATCCGTGGGACGTGGGGGCTGCCCGGGTGGCGGCGGAGTCCGCGGAGGGGCTTGGCCTGCTGGTCGTCGCCCAGTGGTTCGTCGAATCCGTGCAGGGGGTGACCAAGGACGCCGATTTCCTCAAATACTCGGCGCGCGTCCATGAGCTGAACGAAAGCTGGCAGAAAGCCATCGGATGCTGGGAGCTCCTCAAGAAATTTCATCCCAACGACCAGGACGCCAGCCGCCAGATCAATTCCCTGATGGCCAGCTCGACGATCAATCGGGCCGGACTGGACGACGCACTCGATCAGCGAGCCGCCGCCGCGGCGATGCCCGAGCCCGTCGAATCGAGCGCCGCCAAGCTCGACCGGCTCAAACAAGAGCAGCTCTCGCCGGAGCAGCGGCTGGTCAAGGAAATCTTGAGCGACCCGAAGGCGATTCACGCCTACCTCGATCTGGCCGACATCTATCGCAACCACAGCGACCTCGAGAAAGCCGAGAAAGTGCTGACCAAGGGTCTGAAGGCCAATCCCGGCGACCCGGCCTTGACGGCGGTCCTGGAGGACACCCAGATCAGCCGTCTGAAACGGGCGATCGAGAGCCAGTCGCAGCGAGTACTCCAGCATCCTGAGGACACGGGCGCCAAGGCCAAGCTCGACCAGTTGAACGAGATGCTGGACAAGTATGAGATCCAGGCGCATCGGCGCCGGGTGAATCTGCACCCTGAGGACCCGAAGGCGCATTACGAGCTCGGCCTGATCCTGGCGCGAACGGGAGCGCACGACGAGGCGATTGCTGCGTTCCAGCAGGCGCGCTCGAGCCCCGCGCTGAAGATCCAGGCTCTCCATCAAGCCGGGCTGAGCTTCGAGGCCACGAATAACTTGAAACTGGCCGAGCGGAGCTATAAAGAGGCATTGAAGGTCCTCGAGGCCGACGACAAGGAGAATTTCAAAGCCCTCCAATACCGGCTGGGCCGGGTTTCTGAAGGGCTCAGCAACACCGAGGCGGCGCTGGAGCACTATAACGAAGTCGCCGCCATGGACTACGCCTATCTCGACGTCGCCCAGAGGCTTCGGCGCTTGAACTGACCGGGAAAGACATGGTATGCTCCAGCCGGTCCACAATCGCGGGCCGGCCGCGCGTTCGAGCCCGTCGCGGGCCGGCAAGTGTCGTCGATCGATCGTTCCCTAACCAATACGGAGCCATGCCAAACTCACCCTCCGCATCCAAGCGCATGCGACTGAGCGTCAAACGCCGAATGCACAATCGCGTCGCCAAGAAAGTGATCAAGACGCTTTCGAAGAAGACCCTGACGTCGCTGGCGGCCAAGGATTTCGAGAAAGCGACGGCGGACCTCAAGGCTGCGTCCGCCAAGATCGACAAGGCCGGCGCGCGCCGGGTCCTTCATCCCAACACCGCGGCCCGCCGTAAAAGCAAGCTGGCCCGCGCCTATAACGCCGCGATGGCCAAGGCCCAAGAAGCGTGAGTCCGGGCTGAGGGGGCCGGATCGGCCGGCGGCGCGGGCATCGGGCGCGTGTCTGGAATTCGCCACGGCAGGATGCCGATCCCACGCGAGAGCCATCGCCATCATGCCGACCCTCGACGAGGCATTCTCCACCGTCTGCGAGGCCCTGGCCGACCACTTCGGCCCACCCCCAGCCGATTTCGAGGGGCTCGCTCCCTTCGAGGCCATGATCGCCGTCCTGTTGGACCGCGAACTGGGCGGGGCTCGCTGGAGTGCCGCGCTCGACGGCCTTGACGAATCGGGCCTTCTGACCCCTGATCGATTGGCCAGGGCCGACATCCCCGAGATCAGCGATGCCCTGCGTGAGAAGGGGGTCACCGCGCCGGCCCAAACCGCCGCCCTGCTCAAGCATCTCGCGCGCTGGCTGGTGGATCATCACGGCGGCGCGGTCGATTCGTTGTTTGATCCTCATCGATCGACCGACTGGCTCCGGGGCGAGCTGGCGGCGCAGAGCGGCATCGGAGTGAAGGGCGCCGACGCGCTTCTGCTGTTTGCCTTGAAGCAGCCCTCGTATCCGGTCGATCGCGCCACCTTCCGCGTCCTGGTCCGTCATGCCTGGCTCGATAGGACGGAGAGTTACGAAGAAGCCCGCGACCTGCTGGTTGATCACGCCGTCGATCGTGCGGAACAAAGGGATGAAGATCCGGCAAACTTGCTGAAGAACCTGGCTCTGGGCATGGAACAGCTTGGCCGCCGATTCTGTCGCGCGGCCGCTCCTGTTTGTGACGGCTGCCCTCTCGAGAGCCTCTTGCCCGAGGGAGGCCCGCGCGAAGTCGATGCCTAAGCCTCCGGCGACTCCCCCCGATCAGGGCCGTTCGCCCTCCACCGGCTACCAACTGGTCGGGCCGAAACCCGCGCGGATGTATGAAGTCATCCTCCCCAAGAAGCTCGGCTATTTCGGCAAGGTCCAGGAAGTGCTCGAGGATCTCTTCGACGAGCAGGCGATCCGAGCCGTACCGTACATTCAGCAGTACATCGAGCGACGCCGCCGGCAGTCCGCCGAGTTCGACGAGGTGGCCTGGATCAAGACGCTCTGTCAGGCTTCCCGGGGTTATTCGATCTACGAGATGGACGGTCGCTATCTCTCGCCGCAAGGGCCGGTGGACGAGCGGGTCCTGGTGATCCGGTTCATCTTTCATAACCCCAGCGGCCCGGCCGACACCCGCACCGATTTCCTGGCGTCGTCGCTCGAGATCGTCAATTACCTGGTGGCCCAACGTTTTGCGGATGAGCTGGGGGTCGAAGAGGAGATCTGGTTCCTGGAGTATCACCAGCCTCAGCTTGCGATCTGGCAGAAGGGAACGGGTCAATCCCCGGCCGAGCCGGGGGCAAGCGATGAGAAGATTCCGAGCGATCAGCCCGGGAATTGAACGAGCGAGCGTGCGAGTGCCGGCTGGAGGTCGATCCGCGATGACGATCCATGCGATGCCGGTGATGGTGGGCGTCCTGGCGATTCTGGCGATCGCCTACCGATACTACAGCGCGTTTCTGGCGGCCAAGGTCGCGGTGGTCGATGACGCGCGAATGACCCCGGCCCACCGCTACAACGACGGCCAGAATTTCGACCCGACCAACCGCTGGGTGCTGTTCGGCCACCATTTCGCCGCGATCTCCGGCGCGGGGCCGCTGATCGGCCCGGTGCTGGCGATCCAGTTCGGGTATCTGCCCGGCCTGGTCTGGCTGGTGGTTGGCGTCTGCCTGGCCGGCGCGGTGCAGGACATGCTGGTGCTGGCGGCCTCGACCCGGCGCGGCGGCTCGAGCCTGGCCAGCCTGGCGCGCACCGAGATTGGCCGGCCCGCCGGTCTCGCGGCGGCGATCGCCATCCTGTACATCGTGATCATCGCGCTGGCGGGATTGGGAATCGTCGTGGTGAAGGCGTTGGGCGGTGAGCAAGTCCCCATGAAAGCCGGGACCGTGCTCATTTGGACCGCGGGATCGACGATCGACCACGACTCTTTCACCGGCCGCCCGACCATCTACAAGGTCCCACCGGGCTCGACGTACCGCTTCGGCGACGGCCCGGGCCAGACCATGGTCTTCCACGAAGCGTTCGATCTGGCGATCCCCGCCGGCGCAACCTACAAGGCCGACCGCACGAGAGCCGGCTTCGAGCTGCCCAAGGACGCCCGGCGGCTGGTTCCGGGCAGCTCGTGGGGCACGTTCACCATCGCCAGCACGATTCCGATCGCGCTCTTCGTGGGCTGGTACATGTACCGCCTGCGGAAAGGCAAGATCCTGGAGGCATCGCTGCTGGGCGCGGCCGCCGTGCTGGCCGCCACCTTCGCGGGGGCCTTCGTCCCCGGCTCGAAGCTCGAGCCGTACTTTCTCTTGTCGCGGGACACGACCGTCTTCGTACTGGCGGCCTACGGGTTCGTCGCGGCCGTGCTGCCGGTGTGGCTGTTGCTCTGCCCGCGCGACTACCTCTCGAGCTTCTTGAAGATCGGCACGATCTTGCTCCTGGTCGCCGGGGTCGTGATCGCCAATCCCAGGCTCGAGGCGCCGGCGGTGAGCCAGCATTTCGCCGCGGGAGGAGGCCCGTACTTCGATGGGCCAATTTTCCCCTACGTCTTCATTTGCATCATGTGCGGAGCGATCTCGGGCTTCCACGCCCTGGTTGCCTCGGGCACCACGCCCAAGATGATCGACCGCGAGAGCGACATCCGGATGATCGGCTACGGCGCGATGCTGATGGAGGGCCTGGTGGGTGTCGTGGCCTTGATCGCGGCGGCGGCCCTGCCGAATTCGATGTACTACGACATCAACATCGACCTGGCCCGGCGCCCCGAGTTTCTGGCGAAAAACCGTGATTTCGCCCGGTTTCTGGAGGTCGGAGAAACGGCCTTTCACGGCGGCCACGCCGCGGGCGCCGTGCCGGGCAGCGAGCTGGTGGCGATGGAACGAGACGTTCAGGAGTCGCTTCACGGCCGGACCGGCGGCGCCGTCACGCTCGCCGTGGGCATGGCGCGGATCTTTTCCGAGGCCCTGCCCGGGATGAACTGGCTGCTCAAGTACTGGTACCACTTCGCGATCATGTTCGAGGCCCTGTTCATCTTGACCACGATCGACGCCGGTACCCGAATTGCGCGCTTCCTCGTCCAGGAGTTCCTGGGCAAGATCTGGAAGCCCCTGGGCGACTTGAACTGGCTGCCCGCCTCGCTGCTGGCGACCGGACTGGTCGTTTTCGGTTGGGGCTACTTCATCTACACCGGCAGCGTCGAGACGATCTGGCCCATGTTCGGCATGGCCAACCAATTGCTGGCCGTGATGGCCCTGGCGGTGGTCACGACCGTGCTCGTCAACTCGGGTCGCGCCCGCGTCGCTCCCGTGACGCTACTGCCGATGTTGTTCGTGGCGACCACCACCACCACGACCGCCTGTTACG
>JBIOJM010000427.1:0-7485 GCA_044450785.1 Isosphaerales bacterium | reverse complement strand
GTTTGTGGTCGACGCGGAAGGAAGAGTCGTGAACCGCAACCTGCGGACTGCCGCCGAGGTCGATCGCCAGCTCGAGAAGCTGCTGGCGGCGAAACCGGCCGGGGTCGCACTCGATCGTAAGGATTGAACGGCCAGGAGAGCCTTGGGGATCTGGAGCCGATGAAGATGACAGGAGATCCCGAAGGCCGCGCGACCCGCACAAGACAAACAGAAGCGACCTGTGTTACGATGGGCATCATGGAACCGACAACGAGCGAGAACCACGATTCTCCCGCGACGGTGGGAACACTCTCCGTGATCCGCGAGCACATCGTCAGCACACCTGATACGTGCGGTGGCAAGCCACGCATCGCTGGAAGCCGCATCCAGGTAAAGCATGTCGTCGTCATGCACGAGCGGCAGGGGATGACCCCCGATCAGATTGTCTCCGAGTATCCTCATCTGACCTTGGCCGGCATCTACGCGGCGCTCGCTTACTACCACGACCACAGGGAAGAGGTGATCGCCGACATCCAAGCGGAACACAGGTGGTACCAGGAGATGAAGGCCAAGCATCCTTCTCGCCTCCAGGACAAGCTCAAGGCACGGGAGGCGAATGCCGCGGACGATACGCTTTCACCTCCACGAGATCCGTGATGGCCCGCGCCGCGCGTTCCCACCCGAAAGGATTGTCGTCGATGGAGGTCCTGGCTTGTCTGAATGGCAAGACGATGCCGGTCGAGGAGGCTCGCGTCCCGGTGTGGGACCGAGGTTTCCTGTTTGGTGACGCCGTCTACGAAGTTTTCCGGATGTATCGAGGACGGCGGTGGCTCGAGGCGGAGCACCTCGCCCGGTTGCGCAGAAGTCTCAAGGAGCTCGATTTCGCGGCCTACAACTTCGAACAGCTCGTCGAGCGAATGGATCGTCTGATCGCGGCGAGCGGGGTTCGGGAGGGGACCCTTTACGTGCACATCACGCGGGGCGTCGCGCCGCGGTTACACGCTTTTCCCGACCCGCCCCGCCCACCCACCGAGCTGATCGTGGTTCGTCCTTACGACGACGGCCCCACGACTCAGCTCCGCGAAAGCGGAGCGCGGGTGATCACTCAGCCTGACCTGCGCTGGAAGCGATGCGACATCAAGTCGACCAACCTGCTGGCCAACGTCTTGGCGATCGAAGCCGCGCACCGCGCGGGTTGCCAAGAAGCCATCCTGTTTGATTCAAAGGATTTCGTGACCGAGGCAGCTTGCTCATCGCTGCTCTGGGTCCGGCAAGGTCGTCTCGAGGGCACGCCGGAGGGACGCGAGATCCTGCCGGGGATGACCCGGCAGCTCATCCTTCGGCTTGCGCGGTCGCTCGAGATCCCGTTCAGCAGCGCGCACGTGAAATTGGCCGAGCTGCTGGGAGCCGGCGAAGTGATCCTGGTCGGGACCACCAGTGAGGTCCTGCCGGTCGTTCGGATCGACGACAGCACGATCGGTACAGGACGGCCCGGTCCGGTCGCGCGCCAGCTCGCCGGCGCCTATCGCCAGGAAGTTGAACACTGGCTGGCCTACCAGCCCCAAACCGTTTGATCGGTTCGTTTCGGCCACCGTCGCCGGGAGTACGAATGACCACGAGCGAGGCGGGCGACGATCCCTTTGAGACCCATCTCCGCCGCGAACCTCTGCCCAATGCCGGGATCCGGATCATCCTGCTCACGGACCTGCCGAACGACAGCGCGGAGGCTGTCGTCGCTCCGCTGGTCGATTCCATTACAGCGCTGGGACGGCCGGTCGAGCGATGCATCGTTCCGGTCGACGGATCCGACTTCAGCCGTTCATTGAGTCGTGGTCTGGAGGGAGCGCGCCTGCCGCTGGTCCTGGCAACCACCGCGCGAGAGCCGTGGACCAAGGCACACCTTCTACCGCTTCTGGAAGCGATCGACCACTCTGACCACGTCGTCGGCCGGCGCCCCGCCGGCCGCTGGGAAGCTGGCAAGCGCTGGCTGGGCGCTTTGCCGCGACGTTTGGTCTTCGCCGTCCCTCTCCTGGACGTGCATTCCCCATGCCGGCTCCATCGGCTCGAGAAACTATCGGTCATTCCTCTCCAGTCGGCATCGTCGTTGCTTGACACCGAGATCCTCGCCAAGGCGACCTTTCTCGGTCAGCTCATCGCGGAGGTGGACGTCCCGCCGCTTGATGGACTCACGCGTTTTGCAAGCCGGTGGTCGGATTGGAATCAACTGCTCCGACATCCGCGATTCCAGCGTTCATCAGGTCCAGCGGAAGAATCGCAATGCCAGCAGGAAGGTCCCGACGGCCCAGGCGGCGAGGATCAACAAGGCGTACCTGACGTCGGCGAGGCCCGCCCCTTTGAGGATGACCATGCGCAGGGCACTGACGAGCTGCGTCAGGGGTAGGGCTTTGATCAGGTACTGCGCACTCGCGGGGAACCGGTCGGACGAGAAGAAAACTCCGGAGCACAGCCACATCGGCAGCATGACCAGGTTCATCAGCCCGCTGACAGTCTCGGTCGTCGTGGCGCGGCACCCGACCAGAAGACCGATCCCGGCGAAGGCGAGCGCGCCCAAGAGGTCGATCACGATGACCAGAGCCAGGTTGCCGCGGATCGGCATGTGGAACATCAATGTTCCGAGGAGGAGGAGGACGGTCAGGTCGGGGATCACGAAGGTCAGTCGAGCGCCCAAGAGCGCCATCAGGAAATCGCGCCGGGGCATCGGTGTGGCAACGAACCTCTTGAGCAGCTTGGCGATGCGGAAGTTGACCACAAGGAAGCCGATCCCCCAGAGCCCACCGCCCATGGCGTTGAGCCCGATCAGGCCCGGGATCAGAAAATCGATATAGCGCGATCCTGGCTCGCTGACGTAGACATCGTGCGTCGATCTGGGGTTGGTGCGCCCCGCTGCCTGCTGCAGGACGTCGTCCAAGACCTGCCGCGCCGCGCTGGCCTCGGGCCGCGTCGGGTCGTACCGATAGGTCCAGGATTCCGAACCGAGCGGCTCGATGACCAACGGCGTCTCGCCGGTGTTCAGCCGCTCGAGGACCTCGGTCTCGGGTGCTTCATGAACCTCGATGGGGGAGGCGAAGAGCCGTGGCTTGCCGGCTTCACTCGCTCGCTTGAGCGCCGCATTATGGCCGGCGATCGCCGCCTTGATTGCAACCGCGCCGGGTGCCTCAATCAGGTCGATCGATACGGGTGCGGGGGGTCGATTCTGGAAGGCGAATCCCAGCGCGATCGCCAGCATGGTCGGAAATCCGTAGACCCAGAAGACACGCGCCGGCTGCCGGTAAAAATCGCGAAGCCGGACCAGGTAAAGCTGGATGAGCGGAGACGATCGCAGCATATCCATTCTCATTCCGGAGTGGTGGTGTTCCGATGCCGGGGGGCGCGCCCTCAGGGAGAATCGTCAAGACCGTCGCTTCAACCTGCCCTTCCTGCCCGAAGGCGCAACCGCCGCGGTGCCTTCGTCGCTGTCGTCGCGAAGGTGCCGGCCGGTTAACGAGACGAAAACATCCTCGAGGCTGACGTGCCGCGTGGTGAGCCGAACCAGGGGTCGTTGCCGCCGGTCGAGTTCGTCGAGCAGCGCCGGAATCGCGCGGTGAGGAAGGGCGACGGTCAGTACATAGCCATCGTTCTCGAGGCGCGCCGCAAGCACCGTGTCGAGCCCCAAGAACGAATCCGCCTCGAGGGGCGGGCCGGTGGCGGATTGGTCGAGTGCGAACTCGACAACATGGTCACCCCCTAACCGTGCGATCAGCTCGGCGGGCGACCCCTGTGCGATGATCTTGCCCTGATCGATGACAGCCACTCGGTCGCAGAGGCGTTCGGCTTCGTCCATGTAGTGCGTGGTCAGCACGATGGTTCGGCCTCGATCGCGCAAGTCGCGGATCACCTCCCAAAGCTGGCGGCGCGATTGCGGGTCCAGGCCCGTGGTCGGCTCGTCGAGGAACAAGACCTCGGGATCGCCGACCAAGGCCATCGCCACCGCCAACCGCTGCTGCTGTCCTCCGGAGAGCTGCTCGATGAAGGCGTTCGCCTTGCTTTCCAACGCGACGCGCGCGATGACGTCGCCGGGGCTCATGCCGCTCTTGTAGAAGCTCCGGAACAACGAGACGAGCTCGTGAACCGTCTCCTTTTCGGGAAAACGAGTCTCCTGGAGCGTGACACCGATTCGCTCGCGAATCGCGACCTGGTCGGTACGCCACTTCAAGCCGAGGATCTCCACCTCGCCGGAGGTCGGCTGATTCAGACCCTCAAGGATCTCGACGGTGGTTGTCTTGCCCGCGCCATTCGGGCCAAGCAATCCAAAGCACTCGCCGTGTCGGATCTCCAGGTCGATCCCGTTGACGGCATGGACCGGGCCGTTCCGTCCGGGGTACTGCTTGCGCAAGTCCTTGACGCGAATCGCCCATTCCCCCATGCCCCGATCGCCTCCCAGACCCGCGGTGGTCGAGTCGTTACCGATCGATTTAGATGAAAGTTCCGTCGGTCAAGATGGCGGATTTCGGGATCACGACCACACCGTTGCGGATCACGTGCGTGGGATGTTCTTCCGACTCCTCGATTCCGCTCGCGTTCAAGACCTTGACGTTGCGGCCGATGCGGGCGTTCTTATCGATGATCGCCCGCTCGATCACCGAGTTCGCGCCCACGCCCACGGAGGGGCGGCCGAGTCGTTGATTCTCAGCCCGGTGGCGTTCATGTTCAAGGACATCGATCCCCATGATGTAGGTATTGCGGATCGTGACATTCTCGGCGATGCGGGCCCGAACGCCGATCACCGAATCCTCGATCACTGACCCGCGGCCGATGACGGTTCCGTCACAGATCAGACTGCGTTTCACGGATGCGCCGGCGATTCGCGAGCACGCGAGGAAGCGATGCCGGGTGAAGATCGGCCCTGCCTCCGATGAAAAATCGAAGGGCGGGTCGTCGCCCGTCAGCTCGATGTTGGCCTGGTGGAAGGCTCCGATCGTGCCGATGTCCTCCCAGTAGCCGTCGAACAGGTGCGCCTGCACCCGGTGCTGGGAGATCGTTTGCGGCAGGAGCTCGTGACCGAAATCGGTCGCGTTGCTCGAATTCAGCAGATCGACCAACAGCGGGCGATTGAACAGGTAAATGCCCATGCTGGCGAGGTAAGGGCGGCCGGTCGCTTTCAGGCCGAGCCGTTCGAGCCAGTTAGGATCGGTTCGAACCCGCTCGAGCTTCTCCTGAGTCTTGGGTTTCTCCTCGAAGTCGAGGACACGGCCGTCGCTCTGGATCCTCATGACGCCGCACGACATGGCCTCCTGCTCGGCCACCGGCAGGGCCGCGATCGTGACGGCCGCCTTGTTCTCGAGGTGAGTTCGGATCATGTCTTGAAAATCCATCCGATAGAGCTGGTCACCGGAAAGGATCAAGACGAGGTCGTAAGCGCCCTCGGAAAAATAAGGAATGTTGCGACGGACGGCATCGGCCGTGCCCTGATACCAGGCTTCGAGCTCCATCGTCTGCTGGGCGGCCAGGATTTCGACGAAGCCGCCGTTGAAGGGATCGAACTTGTACGTGTTGTAAATGTGCCGGTGCAGGCTCACGGAATTGAACTGCGTCAGCACGAAGATTCTGTTCAATCCGGCGTGAATGCAATTGGACACGGGTACGTCGATCAGTCGATACTTACCCGCGATCGGCACGGCCGGCTTGCTCCGGGATTGCGTCAGCGGAAACAGCCGAGTGCCGCGACCGCCGCCCAGGATCAACGAAATGACCCGAGGCATGACACTCCTCCTCCTCTGTAATGTTCGACTCACCAACCCCGGACCATGTTCGATTCGATCACCTTGCGTGCGCCATCCAGGTCGCTTCCCGTCGTTTGCATGTAAAGCCGCATGGCGTGCAGCTTGTCGCCCTGTGCCTTCGACAGGCAATCGCGGGCGATCGAGCACGGATCGCCCTGGGCGTGAGCGCCGAGCAGCTTCTTGGAGATTACCCACGCGTCGCGCGGGCGGTGAGTGACCCGGATGATCTCCTCGACCGGATAATACGACACGGCGAAAGCCCGTGCCGCATTCTCATCCGCGACACAAGCAATCATGATGTGCGACGTCGTTTCGACCTCGAACAGAGGCATGGCTGGTCCCCTTTCCGGAAATGAATTATGTCATGGCATTGTCCCGCGGGTGATTCACCCGCACAAGATGCTGGCTGGCGCCCGGCTGAAAAACATTTTCTGTTCTCGTTCCTCATTTCAACGGCATCCCGGTCGCGACCACCTGTTGGTCCTCGTAGAGCTGGGCGAGGACCAAGCTGCCATTGGACGCGATATGTTCGCCGGCTCTGAGCCCAGCCTTGACCACGACGTGGTCGTCGCGCTCCTCGGCGACGTCGAGCTGGCGCCGCTCGAACTGCTCGATGCCGTGGGGATCGCTTTGCTCCTTCTGGACGAAGGCGTACTCATTTCCGTTCATGACGACCATCGATTGGCGGGGGATCACGGTCTGGCCTGCGACGGGCGGAATCTTGAGAAAGGCCCTGACCAGCATGTCCGCCTTCAACTTGCCGTCCACGTTGGGAATCGATGCTCTGAGCTGGATGGCGCGGGTCTCCTTCGAGACCTCGCTCGCCACGTACTGCACCTTGGCCAGGATGGTTCGGTCCATGTAGGGGAAACGGATTTCCAGGTCCTGTCCCATCGCCACTTTGGCCTGGTCCGCCTCGTAGACGTTCACCCAGACGAAGAGGTGGTCGAGCGGAGCGATCACCATGAGCACGTCGTTGTTGTCATAGAGATTACCAGGGACGGCATCTTTCTTGATGACGATGCCGTCGACCGGCGAGAGACGCGTCATCTTCGCCTTGTCGCTGATCGCGTGCACTTCCTTCGGCAGGGGCAGATCGCCGAGGTGTTTTACCAGAGGGAGGATTTGATCCTCGGGAACGCCGAAGACGCCGAGCTTGTCCCAGGCTGTCATGAAAGCCAACCGGCTCTTGTTCTCGTCGTTCTGCGTATCGACGAGGAGTTGTTTAGAGATGGCATCCTCCTTGAGGAGTCTCTGGCGCATGTCGAGGAGGCGGAGGTCATGCTGATGCTGGACGTAGGCCGTCTGAAAGTCATTCTTGGCGGCGGCGAGCTCCGTACTGAACAGATCGACCAGAGGATCTCCCTTCTTGACCTGCTGGCCCAACTCGGCGAGGACCTTGACGACGAGCGTATCGAACCGGGGCCGGATCTTGTTGAGCGTGTTGGGGTCGTAGTCGGTGCGTCCCATGAGCGGCAGCTCGATCGGATCAGTCTGGGAATGGACCGTGACGACCAAGAGCCCGATCGCCTTGGCGTCGTCCATGTTGATCCTCACGAAGCCATCCCAGGGCGGGAGAGGCGTCGCATCGACTGGTTTCACGTCGGGGGCCGTTATGGTTGATGCGGGCACGTGTTGTCGAACGTATGAGAGGGCCCAGTCGGCGTCCTGCTGGAGCCTCGCAGTCCCGACCATGTACGCGTACACGGCTCCGGCTGCCCCGCCC
>JBIOJM010000426.1:0-7547 GCA_044450785.1 Isosphaerales bacterium | reverse complement strand
GTTCAAGATCACGTCACGGAACCGCGTATCAAGCGAGGTTGACCAGATGTCGCACGTTCAGTCGCTCGGCCATTTCCCTTGTCCATCACCGAAAATCCGCCGACGCCCACCGCGAAGACTTGTGCCAGTTCTTCCAGCCGATCTTCGATCCACTCTTTGCGGTCAAACGTCCCTTCCGCGAGCAGGAACGCCTGTCGGACACAGCGCGTCATGCAGTGATACCAGCGAGCCAACGACGTGTCAATTTGTTCGCGGCGAGCGATGGTCATGGGTGCATCTCCACCGGGGAATCGGTGTAGTATACAAAAAGCCAAGGGCGCTCGTCAAAAACGCATCTTTTCTTTCTTGATCATCCCCTCGGGACTGTTCATTCTCGCCGTGCAGCCGAGCCGGGCTTGCGACGCGTGTCCTTTGGCTCCATTCTCGCCGTGCAGCCGAGCCGGGCTTGCGATGCTTGTCCTTTGGCTCGTTCACCGACAGAGAATTGTGTGCCCGGAAGGGGACTGAGCGGTTACTGCAATAGTCCTCGCCCTCCGGGTCCACGCCCGGACGGCCGCCGCCTGCCCACCCTGGATGAACCCGTCGAGAATCGTTTTGTGACGATCGATCATATGCTCCTGATCCAGCAACCGCTTTGTCTGCTCCGCGACCAGGATTCGCCGTCGCGAACAACACTCGCGGTTCATCGAGTCCGCGAGACGACCGACGAGCTGATCGTCTTCACCCCGGACCAGTCGAGCGATGGTCCGTGCGTTGAGTTCCGAGATCGATGAGAAGGGGGGCTTGACCAGCCAGCCTCCGCCTTGAGAGAGCAGCTCGCGCGCTCCGCCCACGTCGGTCGCGACCGCCGGCAGACCGGTGTAGACGGCCTCGGTCAGGGCAAGACTCCAACCTTCCCAGTACGAAGGCAGTACGAAGGCGTCGGCCATCCAGTAGAACCGGGCGACGTCGTGACGCTGGCCAGCCAGCACGACCTTCCGCTCCAGGCCGTATTGCCCGATCATTCGGCGAAGCTGCCACTCGTACTCGGGATCGCTCGCCGAGCCGACGATCACTAACCGGGCCTTCGGGTGCGTTGTGATCAGGTTCGCCAGAGCCTTGACCAGCACCTTCTGACCCTTGGTCGCGTGAATCGAGGCCACGTTCAGGAATACGAAATCGTCGGGGCAGAATCCCAGCTCGTCGCGTAGCCCGGCCGGGCCCTGCTCCCGCGCGGCGTCGAGTCTCGGGCCGTCAATCCCGTTGGGTACCACGCTCATCTTGGCCACGGACAAACCCATCGGGGAATCGCAATACCGCGCGACCTCGGCCGAAACGCAGATGTATCCGCTCGTCGCGTGATCGGCCTCGCGGTAAAGGTCGATGGCTCGTCCATCGAGCCAGACGTAGGCGTTGTGCACCACCTGCACGAACGGAATCCCCAGTCCGGCGGCGATCCGGGCGCCGAAGGTGGAGAAATGGGCGTTCACCACGTCGATTTTCTGCTCCAGGAGCAACTCCCGGTAGAAGCGATCGCGGTGCCGCCGCGGGATCGTCACGACCTCGATCCCGCTCCGCCGCGCCTGATCAGCAGCGGGCCCCTGCCGGCGCAAGACAAGCAACGAGATGTCCGACCCTCTCCGTCGCAATCCATGCGCCAGACCCAGGACCACGTTCTCCAGGCCCCCTTGATGAAAATCGTCCAACTGGATCAGGATGTGCTTCCCTCCAGACGATGCCGACGGTTGCGGCGAGGTGCCCAGACGCGGCGATTCGGTGCAGGTCGCACCGAAGTCGATGCGCCTGTTGGCGTACTGCACCGTCTGATCCAGCAGGGACTGCCCGGAGTCGACGACGAGTGCATCGACGCCGAGCATTTCGAGTCGTTCGGCGACGTCGATCCGATCGGTGAGCGCGATGACGCCGAGCCGCGCGGCCTCGACCCTGCACTCGTAGGCGTCGTCGATCGCGTCGTACCAGACGGCGATGATGGCGGCGGCGGTCAGGCCCCCCTCGGCGAGGAACTTTCGGAGATGGGCGCTGCCGATCAGGTAAAGGACCTGCTCGACTCGATCTGTCAGCAACGGCTGAGCGGGGAGCCCTTCTTGCCAGTCGACCAGCCGGTGTGACCGCAGTCGAGTGCCGCCCAGGCGTTGCTTTGTCGTCGCGTCGACGACGAGGGTCCACGGTCTCCGGTCGTCCTCCGAGCGGTCCGGCTCCAGACGAGCGAGCAAGCCGGCTCGCGTCACGATCTCCCGCTCGTCGTCTCGACCGCTCGTTCCGTGGCGGTGACGAGACACCGTCGAGCCGGCCGGCGGTCGGCCCGGAAGCATCAAGGCCCAGCGTCGCTTGGCGAGGCTTCGAATCCTGATCGCGACGCGGCGGACCGCGGCCGGCAAGAACTTCGGGCCCTGGCGGACTCGACGCGTGACCCGGACGACGAGGTGCCCAAGCGTCGAGCGCCGGCTTCCAGGCGGTATGAGGTGGAGCCACAAACCGCGAAGCTGCCTGGAAAAGCGATCGGCCCGGGAATGAACCATCGATCCCCCTGGCTTCCGTGCGACACCCCCCCTATGATCCCCCCCAAAGGCATCGGTGATTCTTGTCGGTCTGTCAAGGTCAAGTCGGGCTGACTTGACAATTTGCGCCGATCACTTCAAAGTACACGACGTTATCCGAGGAATCGCCCTGCGAGATTCATGGATGATCCGTCATGTCGCACGAGCTTCCCGTTCCAGCGGAGCCAGTCACGACGAGCGATCGGGCCGCGGAGACCGGCGGCGCGACGAGAGACTCCGGCTGCGAGTCGATCGCCCGGCTGCAAGCCGAATTGCGGCTGAGGGAACGTGAAATCGAGGAATTGAGGGGCGATCTCCGCGCGATCCACACCAGCGTTGCCTGGGCGATCCTGCGGACCTTATCCCAGGTCCGGCATGCCCTGGCACCCCCGGGCACGCGCCGCGACCAACTGGCACGGCGCGGCGTCCGAGGTCTGCGCCGGCTCAAGAAATGCGTGACCCTGCTGCCGCGGCTGACTCGGTCGGTGCTCGATTCGATCGCTCGGGGCGGCACCAGCCCGATCCGCATCGAACCCGCGACCAGGGACAAGCATGCGGTCATCTGTCTTCCCATCATCGAGTGGGATTTTCGCTTCCAGCGTCCGCAGCACCTGATGCGGCAGTTCGCCCGAGCGAGCCATCTGGTCCTCTATGCGGCGCACCGCTTCCACGACGGCACCGATGCGCGGCTTCGCCCCATCGAAACCAACCTCCTGGAGGTCTTCCTGCCGGGCGACCCGGCCGCCAATGTCTTTCAGTCACTCCCTCCAGAGATCGAGACTCGGAAGATGGTCGCCGCCTTCGAGACGCTGCACGGCAGGTTCCACCTCGCTGACGCGGTCATCGTTGCCCAGGTCCCCTACTGGACGGCGCTGGCCGAGGCCTTGCGCACGCGGTTCGGCTGGCCCATCGTCTACGACTGCATGGACGAACATTCCGGTTTTCTCCACAACAGCGTCGACATCCTCCAGGCGGAGCGGCGCCTGGCGGAGACGGCCGAGCTGGTCCTCGCCAGCTCGGCCGTGTTGATGAGGAAGCTCGAGCGCCGCGCTCGGGCCGCGATCCTGCTCCGCAATGGATGCGACTACGATCATTTTTCCCAGGTCGGAGCAGGACCTCCGCCGTGCCGCGATCGGGTGACGATCGGCTACTACGGAGCGATCGCCGAGTGGTTCGACGGCGCGCTGGTCGCGGAGCTGGCTCGAATGCGCCCCGACTGGCGGTTTGAACTGATCGGGTCGACCCTGGCGGGCAACGTCCGGCCCTTCCAGGACGCCTCGAATATCCAAATGCTCGGCGAACGTCGCTACAGCGAGCTGCCAGGATTGATTGCCGGCTGGGACGTCTTCATCATCCCGTTCAAGCGAATGCCGCTGACGGAGGCGACCAACCCTGTGAAGGTCTACGAGATGCTCGCGACGGGCAAGCCCGTCGTGGCGGTTGCCCTGCCTGAGCTGGTCCCGATCGCCCGCGAAGGGCTGATCCGCGTCGCCGGCATTGCCGAGGAATTCATTCGAGCGATTGAGGCGGAGCTCTCGCACCAGGACCCGGCGCTGGTGAATCGACGCCGGGCCTTCGCTCGTCGCAACACCTGGCAGAGTCGCCATGTCCAACTCGCCAGGGCGATCGACGGCATCCTTCACGAGGGCCGGCCAGAACGCTCCGCTTGCGACGATTCGGGCGCAGTCGCCTTGAGCCGGGCTGTTCAATCACTCGACTCTCGGATGAATGGGCCGGGAAGGATGTGAGGCATGACGCGAAATCGGATCAAGACGATCCTCTGCACCATCGGGACCCGGCCAGAGGCCATCAAGATGGCCCCGGTGATCAAGGCGTTCCAGGCCGCGCCGTGGGCGCGATGCCGGGTCTTGTTCACCGCCCAGCATCGCGAGCTGGTCGATCAAATGCTGACGTTCTTCGCGATTGATCCCGATCTTGACCTGGACCTCATGCGGCCGAACCAGACTCTGGTCGAGTTGACTTCCCGGCTGCTCCTGACGGTTCACGATGCGATCGCGCGGGAACAGCCCGACATGGTCCTGGCGCAGGGAGACACGACGACCGTCTTCGCAACGGCACTTGCCAGCTTCTATCACAAGGTCCCGTTCGGCCATGTCGAGGCGGGCCTGCGCACCGGCCGGCTCTTCGCGCCGTTTCCCGAAGAGGCCAATCGGGTCCTGGCCGGCCACTTAAGCGCCCTCCACTTCGCCCCGACGGCCAGGGCACGCGACAACTTGGTCCGCGAAGGGATCGCCGAAAAGTCGATTGTCGTGACCGGTAACACGGTGATCGACTCGCTGCTCTTGACGGCCCAGCGCGATCTCCCGATCGGGGTCGAGCTCGACCCGGCCCGGCGGCTCATCCTGATCACGGCACACCGGCGCGACAGCTTCGGCGAGCCGATCCGCCAGATCTGCCGCGCGATCGAGCGACTCCATGAGCGGTTCCCCGATGTGGAGTTCCTCTGGCCGGTCCATCCCAATCCCTCGATCAAGCCCGTGGTCGAGCAGGCCATGGCGGATCGGCCCCGAGTGCGGCTCTGCGCGCCCTTGGCCTACGGCCCGTTCGTCTCAGCCATGAAACGCGCGACGCTGATCCTGACCGACTCCGGCGGCGTGCAGGAAGAAGCCCCCGCGCTCGGCAAGCCCGTGCTGGTGCTGCGCGAGGAGAGCGAACGGCCCGAAGCGATCTCATTTGGCGTTGCCAAACTGGTGGGACACGACCCCGACGCCATCGTGTTCGAGGCGGGCCGGCTGCTGGAAGACTCCAATGCGTACCGGGCGATGGCCCGGGGCGTCAGCCCTTACGGCGATGGACAGGCATCGCGAAGGATCGTGTCGAGGGTCGGCATGTTTCTCGGAGTCGCGGATCCACTAAGGGCCGCGGGCTGATGACCAGAAGCAAGAGGTTGATCAGCCCGCTGAACTCGACCTGAGCCTTCGTATGGCCTTTTTCAGCAACCGCCGGCCTCTCAAGGCACGGCCCAGAATGGGGTGACCTTCGAACTTTTCGAGGGCCTTTCGCCGGTCTTCGCAGAGTCGTCGTAGCCGTTGCATCTCCTGGCGATGCTGATTCAATTCCTCTTCGTATTTTTCCTCGACCCGGCGCCATTCCGCTTGGGCTCGAGGCAGCTCCTCTTGAGCCTCCTTGACAAGCTGATCGGCGCGATCGAGCTGACCTTGGAGCGCGACCTGGGTCTCCGCGGCCGATCGCACCAGCTCAAAAGCGCTCGGCACCATCCCCCCGCCCGGTGTCCCGATCAATCGTTCGCTCCAGCGGAGACTCTCGGGCGGGATCCCCTGGACCCAGGATTGGAACTCTGCCTCGTGGTCGCACGCCGCTTCCACATCGGATTGCGCGAGCGTCAACTCCCGGCAGACGAGGAGGTGGCGGGCGACATCAACGATGCTGCGCTTACGAAACAACGACCCCTGGACCGCATGGAGTGGTAAGTGGATCAAGCCCCGCAACACAATCCAGACGAGCGGCGCTGGTTCGGTGCAATGCCATTCCTGATCGAACCAGTGCATCTTCCCTGACGGATCGACGATGATATTTCCCGGAATGAGGTCCAGCGCCTCTCCGTCCGTGAACCAAGCCCCGGCGGCGTCGGGTCGGCTCAAGGCGCGTAGAGAAGACCGCTCCCTCAGCAAGTCGATCCAGGAGAGCCCCGCCTCGAAGAACCCAGTTTCATCTTCGGCGTCAATCGCCCTGAGCATCTTGAGACTCAGTGGCTCACCGATCAAGTAATCGACGACGGGCTCAATCGCGTGTTTCCACCGACCGCTTTCGGTTGCGCGCCGCGGATCAACCTTCTCCTTCCGCACTTGCAAGCCGTTCCCTTCCCGGACGATTCGGGTGCGGACGGAGAGCGGTGCGCGGCGGTTGCTCGAGTAGTTCCAGGCCAGCGTCGATGAATCAGGACTGCGGACCGCAAGGGATTCCTCCGTCTCGGCCGCGACCACGAGAAAGGAGTTGGCAAGATCGGGGATCAGCCGGTTGCGCTCGAGAACGCTCCAGACGAGCGTCTCCTGAAACCCTCGCAAGGATGGGCCTGAGTAGTCGCGAGCAAAGCACCGGGCAGCGAAGCCGGCCAGGTCGAAATCGGGATCGCCTGCGGCCCGTTCATCGACGACTGCCGTGGGGAGCTTGTAGTCGGGCCAAGGGAGGAGGAATCGCCGAGCATGAAAACCGGCCGCGTCGAGGCGGGCGGCCAGCTCGCGCCGGCCGAATGTGACGGGACCGTTCTCGCGGTAGAGTCCCTGTATTCCTGAGAAGCGCGTGCCGATGTGTTCTTCCCGGCAACCCGCGAAGTACTTGAGTCCGAGTTGATTCTCGATGGCCAGCACGAGGGCGCCGCCCGGCGTTAACTGGTTGCGCGCAGCGATCAGAGTCGATGCGACGGCGTCGGCGGCGACACGAAAAACACGCGCGTATTCGAGGACTCCGATCAGCGTCACCCAGTCCGCCGCGAACTGCGGGATCGCGTGCAGGTCTTGGACCACAACATGGACGTTGGGCAGATCGCGGCAGCGTGACGCAATGATTCCGGCCCGCCGCGCGCTCCCCTCGACCGCGATGACGTCGGCTCCGGTTTCGCCCAGCCAACGCGTGATGGCCCCGCACCCCGCACCCAACTCGAGCACGCGCTCGTCGGCTCGGATCGGGATCGGAATCAGCAGGTTGCATCTCAGACGGCTGAAGTGGTATTCAGACGGCCAATCGACGATGTGCCCGGCCCATTCCGGGGAGTCGACCGAACGGTCTCCAATCCCGGCCACGTCACGAGCCAGACGCTCCTCCAGCTCGTCACCGTCACTGTAGGCAATCAAGTCGCTGCCGGCCCTCTGCCACATCCCGGTCTCGCCGTCCTGAAGATACCCATGGCCCTCCAGGATGTTCGCGACTGAATTTGCAACCATCGTCTCTTCCATCCTTGGACCGCCGGCCAGACCGTCATGGACCGTGTGACGCACGAGGACGCAAGGCCCGTACTTTCCAGAATTCCCC
>JBIOJM010000425.1:0-7551 GCA_044450785.1 Isosphaerales bacterium | reverse complement strand
TCCCTGGACGGATTGGCGAAACGCCACGTCGCCCCTGAACCAAGCGATGGTGAGGTGCATGCCCAGTGTCGCCTGGGACGCACCCGCTGCGCGCCGGGTAAACTGCGGCCACGATCCGCGCTCAATGTAACTGGTCCCATCGCGGTCTCATTCGCTCCGTTTGGGGTTCGGCGAGGGGTTACCGGCGACCGCCGCCGAGATGTGTGTAACGACGAGGGCGTTGCCCTGGGCTGATTTGTTACGGCCCCTACGGGGCGAAGCCGCAAAGGCGCAACTTCAAAACGCGCAAGCGAGGGGAGCTGGCCGGGGATCCCCCGCTTGCGCGTCGGGTTAGTATTACCTGCCATCGACTTGCCAAGTGCGCAATCCATGAGTAAACCGCTCGAGCACGTCATCTTCCGGCGTTACGCCGGCGCATCAAGTAGAGGGTCCGTCCGCTCTCCGATACAGGCTCCGAGGTGACGATGGTGAACCGCTCGTTGAAGGACCTTTCGAAACGCTCGCGGTCGTATGGGTGATGGATCCCTGCTCTTCGGGCTTGCAGCGACTGGGCTTGCGGGTCACTCTCGGGCACGAACTCGATCACGAGCCACGGAGCGAGCCCCTCGAAGAACTCGGCCAGGTTATCCAGTGGTTGGTTTCCCGTGAATGCAAGATGATGGATCAGGGCGAGGGCCAGGACCAGGTCCGGCTTACCCCGCTCGAAGATCGAGAGCCGTTCCCGATTCAGCCAGCCGGCGGGGGGAGTGGGGTTGAACAGGTCGAGGAGAAGCGGCAGAAGCCTCGTTTCCTTGCGACGCTTGGCCTCGAGGTAGTTCCACTCGACACAGGCTGGATCGGCGTCGAACGAAATCGTGGAAAGCCCCAGCTCGCAGGCGAGCCGGCTGAAGTAACCCGTATTGGCCCCGAGGTCCCAGACGTGCTTCGCGCCCGTTCGATTGAGGAACTCGGCGACCAGGCGAGCCTTGCTCTGGAATTCCTCGTGCGTATAGGACTGGTCCTCGTAATACGAAGCCCATCCTTCCTTCCGTGGCTTCCAGCTCAATCCGCGAACCGTCTCCCGAAGGCTGTCGACCAGACCCAGGAGTGAACGGGTGTTGAGCCGGCCGCTGCTCGACGACCCGGAATGACCGGAGTGCTTGTGCTGCAGGGCGGAGTGCAGGAAAAGGTGAATCGCCAGGCCCCAGCGGAGCCGGCACCGCCAGGGCAATAGTCGCGCGGCCAGATCGAGCGGCACTCCATCGATATTCGCCCGGCAAAGCTGGCCGAGACGCGGGTCTCGGACGCTCATCAGCGCCAGCGGAGCCAAGAAGTGCTCGCAGAATTGCCGGTACCCGGTCCATGCCTGCCCCGGGCGATTCACCTCGAACGACAGGGTGTCGATGAAGATCGGCCTGCCGGCGTGGAACTGCAAGTTATAGGCGCTGCAATCCTTGAGAGTCATGCCGCGCAAGAGCGCACGTCGCTGCACGTCCAGCACGGCCAGCGCGGCGTCTTGAAACTGGCTGAAGCTCCATTCGCAGGCATAAGAGACGAACGGGATCCGCTCGGGCCGGATCACCTTGTAGGCGAGCTCCGGCTCGAAGGCTTCTTCTTGAAGCTCCTCATGCTTGATGAGCAACCCGGCTTCCACCAGCTCGTCGTAGAGCCCGCTTGCGCGAAGCCGATCGTAATGCTCACGGTAGACCAAGTTCACTTGCCGACGCAGGTCATTCTGCTGGCAGTACACGAATCCGGCAGGGTCGCGGAACGAAACGGCCGAAAGAGAGTGGGTCTTCATGTCCTTATTTGTGAACAAGCCACGACAGTCGGAACTGCCGGTACCACGATTTCAAGCAGAACGAAGCGCTGAGCACACCGGCCAGCGCGATCTGCAGCATCATGCTCCCTGTCCCCGGATCGAGGTAACCCCAAATGGGGGGCAACGTTCCGACAGAGTTCAGTAAGTATCCAATGCAGTCAGTCGTCATCATGCCCTCCGACTCACTCATCAAGGACCCAGAACAATCAAAACCGTCTGGCTGCCAGCCTCTTAATGTTCTCGGCGTCATCGCGGCGCGGGTTGTCCCGCCTTTTTTGAGAATTCTTCGGCTGGCCGAGAACGCGGCCCTGACCTCTCATGAGTGGTCATCAAGTCCCGAAGCGTCGTTTCAGCTCAACAAGAGTACGGGGCTTCCAGCACGTGGTGACGCACCCGGTTCGGCTCCGGAGCTCCACCCATCGATGGAATTCCGAGTTGAGTTCGAGTGTCCGCGCGAGATGCGGGCGACTCGAGAAGGTTCGCTGCAATCGGCATCAATCGGCCGGCGAACGAACGTCGTCGGTGACGTCGATGAAATGGTAGGGGTCAGTCCAGGTGGAGTAGAAGCTGCGATCGGGCAACAGTTCCAGGTTTGCCGCGAAGAAGGTATTCAGGACCACGCGAAACGAGTTGACAGGGCTGATCCGGTCGTAGAGGGCCTCATGGCGGCGGCCGGGGAAGTAATAGGCGTTGAGAATGCTCATTCGTTCCTTGAGATCGGTGTGGTGGACGTCACTCATGTCAAGGTTCAGCTCCGAGCCATGATCGGATTGCAGGATGATGATCGGAGGCTTGGGAGATTCGGCCAGGATGCGGTTGATCGTTTGTTCGATCCGCTGGGTGATGAATGCGGCCTGGCCCCGATAGGCCTTGCAGTATTGCGCGGGATCACGGAACCGGCCGCGGTTCCTGTCTCCGTCAGCGTTCATGAAATTCAAGTAGCGCGCGCCGACGTCTTCGCCAGTTTCGCCGAAAACGAACGGGGGATGGGGGCAAAGAAGATGAGCGAGCGTGAAGGTGGGTGCGGGATCCTTGGCGATGTCGGCAAGGTGATCGAGTACGTAGAGGGTGCGGGCGCGCGACTGAGTGATGGGATCGAACTGCCTCGGGTCGGGCCAAATCACCCGCAAGGGAGTGATGTCGATCACGATCCGCTCGAACCCACTCGGATGGGGATAGGGGGAAAGATAAACGTCCTCCTCCGGATGCTCGGTCGGATCGAATCCGGTGGCGAAGCTGACGACCTTGTAGCCGAGCGGCTTCAGGCTCGCGACGACGTTGTTCCGCCCGATCAAGTCCGTCAGCTCGGTTTGGTCGGGGCCGAGGCCCTTGACCAGATCGTCGAGGTAGACGGCGTTCAAGGAGGCCGAAAGGCAGAGCACCGTCTGGCAATGGTTGGCCGTGCTGCGTCGCGCGATGTAAAAACCTCGGCGCTCGAGTCGATCGAGAAACGGGGCGTTGTCGAAGTCAAACAGCGATCTCATCACATCGGTGCGTGCATAACCGTCGAGGATGATGTAGTAAATATCGGGAGCGGCAGACCGCTCGGACGTGGCGGTCAGTTTGAATGGTGTGGGTCGGTGCGGCGGACGTCCCAACGTCGCCGATTTGACCCGAATCGCCTGTGCGACCGGAATGACGATCAGGATCGTCGTGAAGACGTTCAGGAACGCCGTCGGTCTGCCGGCGTCCTTGAGCTTGAGCACGATCAAGGAGGCGAGCCCTGCCAGCAAGACGACTTCGGGCACGAGGACGACCGCGGGAGGGACCCTGATGTCGGATCTCACCCAGTACACGCTTAATCTTGAGAGAGTATTGTTGACTGCCTCACGGGTCAGGCCGTATGCGAAGAACAGCACGACGGCCGTCGACGTGATCAAGCCGGCCTTACGCCTGTCCTTGAGGAGAAGAGTCAAGACCAGCCAGATCGCCGCCGTACCGACCAGAGCCACGATGGTAATCCGGGCCAGATCGGGCAACCGCACCTTGTGCGCATTCTGAGCGAAGAGCGCCAGGATCGGGTACGTCGCCAAGAAAAAGGGATGGACGGCCCAGCTCCCGATCGCCGAGCTCTGGCGGCGCGACCCCGCACCAGGTCGATCGACCGCTGTCCCTTCCAGACTGGCGCCACCCCGCTCGTCATGTGGTGATTGCATGAACGGCTCCGCGATACGGCCTCTTTCGGCGTCATGCCTGCGTGGTTCGCCGCACGATGCGAGCTTTCCGGCCGAACCGGGAATTATGACTCGGCCGCATGGTCCTCGTCAACAGACCGAGGAGGCAAGAGCGTCTTCAACCCCAGGGAATTCGAGATCGGGGAAGAGGTGTAACAGCCGTGACGTGTCGAGCGAGACGTCGGCAGGTCGAGGTTCGGCCAGTGGCACGTCGGCACGGCGGTTAGCGCGGACGAAGCGTGAGTCGACTCCCAGCACGGCAGCGGCGCGTCGCATCAGCTCGAACCGGCTGAGTCGCTCCGGGCCGCCGACATGGATCAAGCCCGTCGCTGCCGATTCGGCCAGCCGGACCAGGATGCGGGACGCGGTGATGTTGTCGAGCGGAGTGCGGAACTCGTCGGTGAAGAACGACTGCGGAGTCGCGGTGCGCATGGTGGCCATTGCTCGGTCGAAGTATCCCGCTGTCAAGGAACGCGACGGTCCGTAGAGCAGGCTGAGCCGGGCGACCAATCCGCGGGGAGTCGCGAGGACGGCGGGCTCGGAATCACGCTTGGTCCGGCCGTACTCGAGAATCGGTAGGGCGGGATCGTCCTCGCCATACCAGGACTTCGAGCCGTCGAAGACCAGGTCGGACGACGTGTACAGGAGGCGCCGATCGTGCTTTGCGGCCCAATCCGCCAGGAGCCCCGTTCCTGACACGTTCACAGCGAGGGCCCGCTTTGGGTCACGGCGCACCGCTTCGGTCGAGCTGATCGCCGCGAGGTGGATCAACACGTCGGGATCCGCCTGTTCGAGGGCCGCGGTGACGGCGAGCGAGTCGGTCAGGTCGACCGGCTGGAGCGTGAGCTCACCGCGCACGCTCTGTGTCCTACCGCTCCAGGCGATGACTTCGTGAGGCCCCCTGGCCAGTCGATCGATCAGGTAGGAGCCCAGTTGGCCGCTGGCCCCCGTCACAACAATCCGCATGATCGTCAACTCCCTTCCGTCATTTCGCCAATCCGTGAAGGTTCACGCAAGCCGGCGTGATTCGACCGCCGATCCTACCCCGACAGAGTTTGGATTCTTAACAACTCCGCACCCGCGCTTCCGCGCTGACAACAAAGGAACCGCTGCGATGAAGATTCGCGAAATACCTCTCGACGACCTGGTGCTCGACCCCAACCTCAATCTACGCGATCGCCTCGATGATTTCACGGTCGAGCGTTACGCCGACTCGTGGGATCGTCTGCCGCCGATCACCGTCTACAACATCGACGGCCGGATGCTCGTGGCCGACGGATTTCACCGCCACGCGTCCGCGGTCATGCTGGGCAAGCGGACAATTCGGGCGGAGATCATCGAGGGAACGTTCACGGATGCCCTCGATTTCGTCGCCAGCGTCAATCTCTTCCATGGACTGCCGCTGACCCGAGCCGAACGACGCCGGGCGGTCGAGGTCAAGCTCAAGCTGCATCACGACTGGTCCGATCGCCGGATGGCCGAGGAACTGGCCGTGAGCCGCGAGCTGGTGGCCAAAGTCCGCCGGCACTTGATCGAGTCTCGCCAGATCCCCAACCTGCCTGGTCGCGTGGGTGCCGACGGTAAGCTGTATACCTCGGCCGGTGTTCCCAAGGAACCTCCCCCCAAGGACCAGGACGAGGAAACGACCGAGCGCGGGCGTCGTGGCATGGGCACGGCGACTGCTCCCTGGGTCGAAACCAAGGGAGAAGCGCCCGCCGTGGGAAAGACCCCGACGCGCGCTGCCGACCGGGGCGGTCCGATGGCGGTGCCGGAGGGGGCACCTGATCTGAGGGCGATCGCAGCCTCGCTCGCGGCCGATGTCGGTGCGGCGACGATCGACGAGATGCTCGATCTCATGTCCAAGCAGGTCATGCAAGTCATTACGTGGACTCAGGCAGAGGGCTTCCTGGAGGCTTACAAGAAGGCCACGCCCAATGCGCGCGGTCTGTTCCACACGGCCGCGCTCAAGCTGGCTGCCCGCGCGGATCAACTTCGCCGAGGCTGATCGCCGTCACCTGTCGGGACCGGAAGTCATCTTCTTTTATGCCTGCCGCCCTCGGCGCTCGGGCTCCCTTGCTCGAGGACTCCGCCGCTGCGCGGCCGCTCTCCGATCAGAGTAACTCGCAGAGCACTCGGTCGGCGACGAACAAGCCTTCCCGGCTGAGCCGGACCCGTTGTCCGTCGTCCTCGAGGCACCCTTGATTCGTGAACCGTAGGACGGTCGTGCCGGCCAGAGCATCGAGCTCGAAGCCGGTCCTCCGGAGGAAGTCGTCGCGCGCGATGCCGATCCGGATCCGCCGGAGCATCAGGATCGCGGTCTCACGCGCTCTCGCCTCCGCCGCCAGCTCTTCGCAAGGGCCGGTTGCACTCTGACCCGACTCGATCCGGCGCAGATACGCAAGCAGGTCGCGGGTATTGACCGATCGAACTCCCCTGAGATAACGCGCCGCCCCGACGCCGAAGCCGAAGTAGGCATCGTTGGCCCAGTAGGCGAGGTTGTGCCTCGACTCGTGACCGGGCCGGGCGAAGTTGGAGATCTCGTACATATCGAGTCCAGCCGCGGTCAGCCTGTCGATCGTGGTTTCGTACATCTGGCGCTCGACGTCCTCGTCGATCGGGCGGACGCGGCCGCTTTGCCGCTGGTTCCAGAGCGCGGTCCCCTTTTCGAAGACCAGCCCGTAGCACGAGAGATGGGCGGGCCCGAAGCCGAGCGCGGTTTCGAGATCGTCCGACCAGTCGGATATTGTCGAGCCGGGGACGCCGAAGATCAAATCCAGCGACCAATGAGGGAACCTGGGCCGGACGACTTCGACGGCCTGTTCGACTTCGGCACGGCCGTGATGCCGCTCCAGGACGCGGAGCAGACCCGCTTGAAACGACTGGGCACCGAGACTGATCCGATTCACACCGGCTTCGACCAGGACGTCGGCCTTTTCGGCGTCGAGCGTGCCGGGGTTGGCCTCGACGGTCCACTCGCCGCCTGGAGCCAGGATCAGCCACCGCCGGATGATCGCGGTCAGCCGTGACAACTGGCCCGCATCGAGCCGCGTCGGGGTGCCACCGCCCACGAAGATGGTCTCGACCTCCTGGGGCTCGGCGAGCGACATCTCGATTTCGCGTTCCAGAGCCGTGAGATAACGGTCGGCCAGGTGGTCGACACCGGCCAGCGACGCAAAGTCGCAGTAACCGCATTTGTGCGCGCAGAAAGGGACATGGACGTAAGCTGCGCGAGGCCAGCGCCAGCTCGGCTCGGCGCACGGGACCGGGGCAATCGCAATCAAGGAACGGCCTCGAGGAACCGAATTTCCGGTACGTGGGCTTTGAGCGTCGCCTCGACCCTCATGCTCAGGGTCACGACCGACGACGAACAGCCCACGCATGCTCCGGTGAGTCGAACCTGGACGATGTGATCAGGGTCGATGTCGACCAGGACGATGTTTCCTCCGTCGACAAGGAGCTCGGGTCGAACTTTCTCGTCGAGGACCCGTTCGATCCGCTGCAGCAGCTCGCTTCGTCCCGAGAAAGAGTCTGGTTCCATCAGTCTGGCCGGCTCTGTCTCAGTAGTCGCCGCCGTAG
>JBIOJM010000424.1:0-7633 GCA_044450785.1 Isosphaerales bacterium | reverse complement strand
TTTCAGACACTTGCGGCAGTCCGCATGCGCTCACGCCGAGTTCTTCGCGTTCCGACTCCCCGCCAAGCACAACAAAGCCCTGACTCTGCCGTGCCGACAAACGGGCCAGTCAAGACCAACTTTTCCTCTTCGCAAGGCAGGGCCAAGGCGGTCGTACACTGCGCTAACATAAGTCAGACTGTCCGACTCAGCGCCCGTCTGGCGAGAACCTCCCGCCCGATCATTTCCAACACTCCATCGAGATTCTCGTAAATCTCCGAGTTCAGATACCTTCCAGCAATTGACGGCCCTTGAGGCGTGACCAAAGAATCACTTCGGCGTCAGGCATGGAGTTGCGGAGTTGCTGGCGTTTGTTCTTCTCGGTAGAACGGTTGAAATGTAAGGTCATGGTGTTGCTCCGCCGTCCCTTTTTTCACAAGCGGGGACATTGACAATGCCCTGAATAGAATGCCGGGCGCGCAATGGCCACTCCACTGGCGTTCGATTCCCCAGCGCTTGCCGGTATCCCCCGTTGCGAAGGGGCGGGAGATGGACCCGCAGCCTCGCGGAACTTGCAGTCACAGTGCCCATCCCTTGCGATATTCGGTGTGCACATGGCGATTCAGCTCCGGAGCGTTCTTGATCTTGAGGTTTTCGCTGTCCCACTCGAGCCGACGTCCCGGTGACTTGAGAGCGAGCACAACCAGGAGCACGATCTCCGTCAGCGGACCGGCGTAATCAAAATTCGAGACCGGACGCGGCCCCCCCTTGCAGGCTCGAACCCATTCCTCGTAATGACCCGGAGATCGCTCCATGGTCTTGGCGACCTTGATGGCATCGTCATGAAGTGCGTGCGGGAGAAGCCGTGGCATGTCTCCGTGGGACGCGTGAACCATCTTTCCCTTGCTGCCGACGTAGAGGACGCCATTTTCGGGCAGTCGCTGGTCCAGCGGCATCTCCGCCGGCTCAGGCGGCATGAGTACTCCGTCGTACCAGGTCATCCGCACGGGCGGCAGGTCGCCGCGCGCCGGGAACTCATAGGTGATGATCGCGGCGATCGGATAGGTCTCGACGTTCGGTTTGTTTCCGCCCACGAACGACCCGTCGATGGTCGTCCGGGCCTCGACGAATGTCGGTGGCCCCAAGCGCAGCGCCCAGACGGGATGATCGATGATGCGGCAGCCCATCGGAATCGAACCGGAACCGATGGAAGCCAGCCAGAGGGGGGGGTCAACCAGATCGAACGAACAGTATCGCGAGTACCACAAGCAATACAACAATAACCATGAACATTATATATAACTGCGACGTGGGCTTACTGCGCATCGAGCGCCAACGGCCCAGACGTGACAGGATCCTTGCCTCAAAAGGGATATCGTGATCCTGTCTCTTGTGTCTGAGCAACTTGAGAATTATACTACGTAGGGACACGAAATCCTTGATAGGGGTAAACGCGGGTTTCGCCGCAGGTTTGACCAGGTGAGCTGTCCAATCTGAATGAAAATAGATAAACCATGACTCGTGAATATGTTCTGGAAACTTATGTATAAATATATCGTTTAGTTCGTCTCGGAAATATGCGTACAATTCTTCGCGCGTGTGTCCATATCTTCTATCAAGGTTTGTGTATGGCCAGAATATCACTAATCGCTGCGGTGGGACGCACCGCACGGCTTCTTTTAGCTCCCATTTCAGACCCTCACTTTGCCCGCCGCGGAATAGCACGACGCCCGCTTGTGTCATGAGGTCGGTCACCGTTTGCTGCCAGTGGTCGTCGTCAACGTACATGCGCGCAGCACCTAGCGTTGGAAGCCACTCGCCGGGCTTTCCAATTGCAACAACCGGCCCAAGCGGGCGCAAAGCATGAACAAGATTTTGTTCATATGTAACTGCATTAGTGTACTCAGTGGGCATTATCAATATATCTTGTCCATCGTCAATGAACGATCGGAGGTAAAGAATCAGGGGACGAGGGTCGCGCGCAAGCACCGCTTGGGCATCGACGCTTCGGAGCTTTTTGCCGGCCAGCCTTGCATTCAGTCCGGATCGCAAAGCAAGTGCCCCCAAAGCCCCGAAAATCATAGCCGCAAAAAAGCCGACGGAAAAAAAGCCGACGGACGGGTTTTTCATAGCTGTTTTAAAGCCGATGACCATCAAGATGCCCATCAAACAGAGCAACGTCCCGAGTATGGAGGAGAGGCATCCGACAAATCGACTGCGCCAAGGTTGGCGAAAGGCTCTGTTGGTGGGCGGCTTTGGATGATGTGACCGCGGCAGCGGTGCCGACGGTGGCCGCGGTTCCGACGGCTTCCGAAACTCGCGAGCTAGAGCGCTTAGGCGAGCTCGGACGGCAGTTAAATCGGAGGCATCTGCCCCACAAGTCGGACACGTACCAGAATCCGTGGCAGCGATTGTCGGTTGCTTGCAGGCGGTATGAACCGCGTTGCCGCAATCGGTGCAGAATTCCGCATCCAGGATCGACTGGATGCGACCAAGACACAGGGCGCAGTTCTTGCTCACAAGCTGAGGCATGGCCCTTCCCGCCATCAAGAACTATCACGTCTCCGCCTACCTTGGAGCATTAAACCTCGATCACGCCGTCGCGCGTCTTCGCGCGGCGCATGACCCGACGACCATGTCGCGCGCTCGCGGCGGTGGGACGGCCGACACCGAGTGACGACTATCCAGCAAGGAAGATCGAACGAGCGTAGGCACCGGATTCCTCCTGGACGAACTCGGCGAATAATACGCGATGGGCGTTGGGGATAGACGGGAACGGGTCAATCGATACCTCGACGAAGCCTCCTCCGGGACGCGCCCACGGCTCCTCACCTCGGTGAAATAGGTACAAAGAAGGGGGAGAGACATCGAATTGAGCTTCCAAACTCGGAAGGTCTTCGAAGTTGCGTCCCAACGGGCTCTCCCCGGTTTCGAGCGAGAAGGCCAGGGCAACTGTAAATTCCGCGCCTCGGACGTCGCGTGCGTTCAACGCCAGGCGGAAGCACTCTATCCCCCCGTTTACCCAGAGTTCGCGTTTCTTGAACTCCGGATCGACTTGGTCAATGTGAAGGTCGTCGTAGCGGCGATCGCCTCGACTCTCAATCGTTTCCGTCAACCATTCGCCGATTCTCTCGTGCCTCTTCATGATCTTGTTCCTAAGGCAGGGTCCACCCGTGTCCCGTTAGCCACGATTTCTCGGTGTTGCTGAGCAGCCTGCCTCCATGCTTCCATGTGCCGTCGGAATTCAGTGCGTCCCCGCTCGTGAAATGGACGTGCGGCTTCTCGTGCGGGATCCTCGGGGAATCGGCGCGGTCGACTGTGCTTGGGGCCTTCCCCGTCCCAATGTCTTTGTTCAGTTGGCTCGGGGATGAGGGCTTCCTACTACCGCCGGCACCTCCACCGCCCCTTGTCCCCCCTCCAGTCGATGAAGCCATCATTGCAACACCGGCACCGACAGCATGTCCGGCCTCCTGCAGCCGTGAAAGTCGCGGAGGAAACCTCGTCGGCGAGGGAGGACATTCGCCGTTGGCTGTCCGCGATTTGAGCCGGGTCGACGAACAACTTTCCGAACAGGGAGACCGACATCCTGCCACGCTTCTCTCCAGGACTCACTCGCTATTTTACGTGAGGACCGGTCGTCGCGACAACCGATCTCTTCGAAGCGCGAGTTCAAATCCGCGTGGTCCTTGGTCCTCGTTCGTTTCGTGCGTTCGGTTTCTGGAAACGCGAGCGTCTCGCCCGCGCAAAAGCGGCCGGGATTGCGAATGTCTCTGTTCGGGCCGCGAGCAGTCTACAATGCCCACCCCTTGCGATATTCGGTGTGCACATGGCGATTCAGTTCCGGAGCGTTCTTGATCTTGAGGTTTTCGCTGTCCCACTCCAGCCGCCGTCCCGGTGACTTGAGAGCCAGCACACCCAGGAGCACGATCTCGGTCAGGGGCCCGGCATAATCAAAATTCGAGACCGGGCGCGGCCCCCCCTTGCAGGCTCGAACCCATTCCTCGTAATGGCCCGGAGATCGCTCCATGGTCCTGGCGACCTTGATGGCATCGTCATGAAGCGCGTGCGGCAGAAGCCGCGGCATGTCTCCGTGGGACGCGTGATACATCTTTCCCTTGCTGCCGACGTAAAGGACGCCATTTTCGGGCAGTCGCTGGTCCAGCGGCATCTCCGCCGGCTCAGGCGGCATGAGCCCCCCGTCGTACCAGGTCATCCGCACGGGCGGCAGGTCGCCGCGCGCCGGGAACTCGTAGGTGATGATCGCGGCGATCGGATAGGTCTCGACGTTCCGCTTGTTTCCGTCCACGAACGACCCATCGATGGTCGTCCGGGCCTCGACGACGGTCGGTGGCCCCAGCCGCAGCGCCCAGACGGGATGATCGATGATGTGGCAGCCCATGTCGCCGAGCGCGCCCGTCCCGAAATCCCACCAGCCACGCCACGTGACGGGAGCATACGCGGGGTTGTAGGGCCGTTCGCGGATCGGCCCCAGCCACAAGTTCCAGTCGAGAGAAGTCGGCACGGGCGGCGAATCCGCCGGCCGTGGGATGCCCTGTTTCCAAAGCTGTCCAGCCCGATCCGACCACACGTGGACTTCCCGCACCGCTCCGATCAACCCGGCCTGGATCCATTCGTTGGTGAGCCGGGAGCCCTCGGTGGCATGCCCCTGATTGCCCATCTGGGTGGCGACGCCAGCCGCCCGCGCGGCCTTCGTCAGCTCTCGACATTCGTGCAGCGTGTGCGTCATCGGCTTCTGACAGTAGACGTGCTTGCCCGCGCGGACGGCCGCCATCGCGGCGACGGCGTGGACGTGGTCCGGCGTCCCGACCGTGACCGCATCGATCTGCTTCTCCTCCTTGTCGAGCATCTCGCGAAAATCCTTGTATCGCCGCGCCTTCGGGAACGCCCTGAAAGAACCGGCGGCGCGCTCTAGGTCGACGTCGCAGAGGGCGACGATGTTGGCACCGAGTCGAGCCACGGTGGCGATGTCGCCACCCCCCATTCCGCCGGCGCCGATCCCCGCCACGTTGATTCGCTCACTCGGTGCAATGAATCCCGCCCCGCCCAGGACGTGACGCGGGACGACGGCGAAGTTCAGCGCCAGACCGCCGGTCGCGGCCAGGAATGTCCGCCGCGAACCACCAACTGAATACGACCCTTGATCGCCATGGCTCATGATCGCCGCTCCTGTCTCAGTGGAACCGCAGAAGAAAGTATTCCGTAGGTCAGGCTGGAAAGCCTGACCTACACCTGAGTGATCCCTTGCGCCGGTCCGCCTAGTGTTTGCTGGATGCGGGCCGGCCCGCGGCGACCCAATCCATTCCCTGAATGATCAACCGGCTCAGATTCGGGTCGCGAAGCGGGTCGTCCTTGTCGGGCCCGAAGTCACGGTGGCCGAGGACGGTGTGGAAGACCCGGCCCTTGCCGAAGGTCCGGCTCCAGGCCACCGGCCAGGCGACGCCTTGATACTCGATCGTGGCGAGGGGCTGGACGTCCGGCTGCATCTGCACGTGATAGTACAGCTCATCCTTGATGGTGAAGTCTTTCAGGCCCTGGGTGATCGGACTGCCGGTGTCGGCAATCTTGACGGTGAACGTGCCCTTCCGGGTCTTGCCGTCGGGCAGCCCGACGTGCGAAAATATGCCGCCAAGCATCTCCCGCCAAGGGGGGAGCCAGTCCTTCGCGGCATTATCGGCGGCGTGAATCGAAACGTATCCATGGCCGGTTCGGACGAAGTTGAAGATCGCCTCCTGCTCGCTCGGGGTGAATTTGAATTCGTCGTCGCGGCGGTCGGCGGTCACGATGATCAGGTCGTACTTGCGAATGGCCGGCGTTTCCAGGATGGCGGCGTCCTCGCCGATCGTGACCTGGAACCGACCGGTGTTCTCGAGCGCGCCGGACAGGTACAATGCTTGGTCGCGGTATCCGTGATGCTGGCGCTTGCCGCCCGAAAGGAGGAAGACCTTGGCCCCCTGGGGCGCTTCCTTCTGGGCGAGGGCGGCGTGCGCCGGACAGCAAGAGACGATCACGCACAAGACGATGATCCGAGGTCGACTCACGAGTGTTGCTCCTGCCTCTGGGGACCTGATCGGTGGGATCGGTCCGGGGTTGGTCGGTCGGATTTCGATCGAGACCGGCATGACGAAGAAATCGAGTCGAGTCGTGACGTAGCGTAGCCCGGCCCGAGCCTGCCCGCAAGTCTCAGCCCGGCAAGCACGCCCTAGGAGGAATCACCAATCATGAAACGATCGAACGTACGATGGCGGGTCTCTGCCCCGGCTTTGGGGGTGTTTACCCTCACCTTGGTCCTGGCCGGCGCGGATGATCCCAAGCAGACGATTGATGCCAAGGGCTTGACGTTCCAGGCACCCGCTTCCTGGAAGTCGAGCACCCCGACGAGGCAGATGCGCCGGGCCGAGCTGAAAGTCGAGCCGATCGAGGGAGACGACTATCCGGCGGAGCTTGTGGTGTTCGCCTTCCCCGGCGGAGCCGGCTCCGTGGATGACAATATCAAGCGGTGGCAAAGACTGTTCAAGGACAAGGACGGCAATCCCCCCACGATCGAGAGCAAGAAGGTCAAAGGGAAAAACGTGGACGTGACCCGAGCGGAGACGTCAGGGCACTACTACCCGGCCCAGTTCGGCGGCACGAAGGAGCCCGACCGGCCGGATGCACGGCTGCTCGGGGGGATCGTCATGGGCGACGGAACCAGCTACTACATCCGGATGGTGGGGCCCGACAAGACGATGAAAAAGCTTCGAGCCGACTTCGACGACCTGCTGGCCACGATCAAGCTGGAAGACAAGTGAGCAGGTCGGGGCACCTGGAGACTGCCGGCGGCGCGCGTGGATTTCTCCCGAGAGAACAAAGGAGCCGCTCTTCCATGTTGACCGTGACGATTGTGTGTGCTCGGTGCACGCTGGCCAACCATGTCTCGGACCGGTTCTGCGCTGACTGCGGTCTGCCGTTGGGCGCCTTGCAGCCTGATGCCGAGGCGGGCTGCGACGCCCTCGAGCCGTACGAGGTACCGGAGCCGGCCGATCCCGACGTCGCGCGGCTGATCGTCGAGTTCGTGAGGCTGACGCGCCATGAGGCCAACGCGTCCGGCCGGGGCTGGCAGATCGTCGTTCCCATGAGGCTCGATCGCAAGCAGGCGGTGTACGTCGGACCGGGCGGCACCGATGCCGAGGGCCGGGCCATCCTGACTCTGATCTCCGTGTGCGGGCCGGTCCACGACCGCGATTGCCGCTCTCTGCTGAAGCTCAACTCGCGCATCGTCGAAGGGCACTTCGCCGTCCGCGTGCTGCGCGGCGAGGAGTACTTCGTCGTCATCGAAAACCTGGCCCTCGAGGCGCTCAAGTCCATCGACGCCCATGGGCTGGTTCGCCGCGTGGCCGAGCTGGCCGACGGCCTCGAGGACCGGCTGTCGCGCGGTAAGGACATTTATTAGCGTGGTGCGGGGTGTGGGGTGCGGGGTCGGTTTAAGGACGCGTGAATGGAAGCCAATCGAGCGTGAACTGAACGCGACCGAACGTCAGGCCAACCGGCGCGAACGGTGGAGGTTGCGGGCGTCGGCGGTAAGCCCGGGCGGAAGGCGGGTGCGGATCACCCGCCAGCCCGGGGTGGCGGCGGGATGCGGTGCCGCGCCCGGCTC
>JBIOJM010000423.1:0-7690 GCA_044450785.1 Isosphaerales bacterium | reverse complement strand
TGCCAGGTCCGAGTCCGTGCGGCTGGCGGCGCTGCGGTCCATCTTGTTCGACATGATGGCCGTATCTGACTTCGCTGGGCTGGAACAACGCATCACCAAACTCGAGGAGCAAGACCATGTACGACATGAAGAAAGCAAGAGTTTCGCGGGTTGAGGCCCGCAGGCGTCCGGTCGCGGCCGTCGTGACCGATCCCTCACCCTGGGATTGGTACGCCGAATCCTGTTCGTGCGGCCTGCCGCCCGGCGACTGCCGCGCGCACCCCCGGGCTCGACCGAGTCAGCGGCCGCCCGCGGGCGACTGGCGGGTCTGGGGGTACGTGGCCGGGCGCGGGGCCGGCAAGACGCGGGCCGGGGCTTCCTGGGTTCAGCGCCGCGTCGAGGCAGGCATCATGAAGCTCGGCTGCCTGATCGCCCCGACCAGCGCCGATATCCGCGACGTGATGGTCGAGGGCCCTTCAGGGCTGCTCGCGGTGGCGCCACCCTGGTGCCGCCCGCGCTTCGAGCCCTCGAAGCGCCGTGTTGCCTGGCCCAACGGCGCCCGCGCGGTCTGCTTGAGCGGCGAAGAGCCCGAGCGCGCCCGCGGGTTGAACGTCGATACCCTCTGGGCCGACGAGCTCGCCTGCTGGCAGCGAGCCGAATCGACCTGGGACCTGGCGATGCTGGCGCTGCGGGCGGGCACCAATCCCCAAGCTCTGATCACGACGACGCCCCGGCGGGTCGCGGTCCTCAGGCGCATCCTCGCCGAGCGGACCACCGTCCAGACGACCGATACCACCTACGCCAACCAGGCCCAACTGCCGCGGGAGTTCCTCAATCAAATCGTCGCCCTCTATGAAAATACCAGGCTGGGCCGGCAGGAGATCTACGCCGAGTTTCTCGAGACCAGTGAGGGTGTCTGGTTCTCCAGGTTCGACCCGGCCCGGCATGTCTCGGTCCAGGCCGAATTCGACCCCATATACAACGTCCGCTGCGCGATCGACGCCGGCACGTCGCGCCACACGGCGGCCGTGTTCTTCCAGGTCCGCCACAATAATGGATTGGCACCGCCGCGCGTTACGGTGTTTGGCGATTACCACGCCCTCGACGTGGTGAGCCGGAACAATGCCCTCGCCATCAAGGAGCTGGCCCATCAACTCCCCTGTCGCGGCAAAATCGACTGCGTGCGGCTCGACCCGGCTGCGTCGGCTCGATCGTCACTGGGCCCGGCGGCCTACTCCGAGTACGAGCACGTGTTCGGCTCGCGGTTCGTCGCCCGGTGGCCGGGCCACCTGGTGTTGGACGGGCTCGAGACCCTCGACCTGCTGCTCGAAAGCGGCAACCTCTTGATCCACCCGCGGTGCTCGCAGCTCAAGGCCGCTTTCCAGACGTACTGCCGCCGGCGCCGCGGCGGCGAGTGGATCGACTACCCGGCCGACGGCCATCCCGAAGAAGACTTGATCGACGCGCTCCGCGGCGGTGTTCGCGACGCCTTCCCCGAAGGCCTGGTGCCGAAATGCGACTTCCGCGCTGTCCACGCTTCGAGGGTCCTGGGATGAGCCCCCAAGAATTCATGGCAATTCTGAAGACCGGCAATTCCCCGCGCTCCAACCGGCCGGCCCTGGAGCGCTCCCGTGTCGGTCTCTATGCTCCGCATGGGACAAGTCGATAGTTCCGAAGGTGGGACTTGAACCCACACCCGCTTGCGAGGACCGGATTTTGAGTCCGGTACGTCTGCCATCGCCGTCGCATTGGAAACAGGTTGCGGTGGTGCTTAAAGTCTGCGAATCCAAGGCTCGCACGTCGCCACCTTGGTGTTTTTGCATTGTGGCCGCATGGGGCTGACGTTGCCAATACTGTTCCCAATTTGTTCCCAACTCGCGCCCGAATAGAGGCCGGTACAGGCTTGATCATGGGTGATGGGCTGCCGCGGGCAGTGGCCGATGTCGGATCAAGCGTGCAAACCCTGTCCCCGGTGATCCGTGGGCGATGCCGGAACGGCCTTCCGAGCGAGAGGCACAAAACCGCGTGGAGGAGTGGCCCTCGGTCGTGCCAGCCGGGGGTTTTTCGTTGGACTCGGTTTTCGGCGTCGGTTCAAATCCAGTCGCCCCGACTTGATGGGACAAGAAACCCTCAGCCATTAGGCCGGCGGACTTTTTTCGCGTGTTTTCTCGTGTTTTTCACGACGGGGATCGCGGTTCAAATTCGCGGCGTCTTGGGGAATGTTTTCTTCTCGTTCACCGTCAGCTTCAGCTTGGACATCATCTTCCGCATCACGGTCATGGCTTCCTCAGCCGTGCCGCGACAGCAGATGACGAAGTCGTCTGCGTAGTTGACGATTCGCGCGGACAGACGCTTCTCGTGCCCCCCCGTCTTCCATCCCTTCACAAATCGCCGCATGTAGATGTTGGACAACAATGGTGAGATCGGAGCCCCTTGCGGTGTTCCGATCCCCTGGTCCTTGTTCCGGGTCGTTCGATGGCGGTTCCCTTTGGCGTCGGTCTCTTCCACCGGCGTTTCCAGCCACATCTTCAACAGCCGCAGCACGCGGCCGTCGCTGATCCGACGGGCCACCGATTTCATCAACTCCGCATGGGGAATGCCATCAAAGTATCCAGACAAGTCAGCGTCCACCACCTCGGTGTACCCCGTCCTGAGCAGCCGGTCCACTTGGCGAACGGCGTCCAGGGCGCTACGCTCCGGGCGGTAGGCGTGTTGTTCCGGCTCCAGATCGGCCTCGAAGATCGGCTCCAAGACCAGCACCGCAGCCATCTGAACCACGCGATCTTTTATGCAAGGAATTCCGAGCGGCCTGAGCTTGCCATCACCTTTCGGTATGAACACGCGTCGGACCGGTCGGGGACGATACGTCTCGTTCCGGAGTTCTTCCGTCAGTTTGTCCAGCCACCGTTCTTCTCCATACGTCTCGATGTCCGCAAAGCTCTGGCCGTCGACCCCCGGTGCGCCGCCATTTCTAAGGCAGCGGATGAAGGCCCACTCCAGGACGTCTCGGCGGTACAGCTTGTCGTACAGCGCGTAGAACCGGTAGTCGGGCGAGTTCTTCGCTTTGGTGTGCAACGCCGTCTGTAACTTCCCAACCTTAATCGGAGGTAATAGGCTCACGCCAATCTCCCGGATGTCCGTCACGTATGACGCTGACCTTGAACCAAGGCCCCTTCCCTCTGCCGGCGTTATCCGGCTTCGCAGGTACTACGGACCTCTCCGTCACCCCAAGCGGCCCAGCCTGTCCCTCACGGGCGTCTGGTTGAGGGTCACGCCCCCTCACCGCATGGGCTTCCCGTGTTGCGTTCGGTCTCCGTTTACCGACATGCCGTCGTCAATACCCCGGTGGCCCGCTGGGCCTTGATCGCTCGTGGGACGGACTATTCCAGCCTTCCCTGTACCCAGCGGCGGCGGCCTTCCCCATCATTGCGCAAGGTCGGCGACCACATTGGACTTTTCGAGGCCTGCTCAACGTTCACTGGTGATTACGGCCTGTCGGCTCGCCGAGTCGCCTAAAGCGACCCGTTTGTCTCGAAGGCTCCGACGGTTTCGTTACCTCCACCGCCGCTCCGATAGCTACCGGCTGGAGCGACCCAGTTGCCGGGTGGGAGTTGCACCCACTGAAGATCAACACCTGACACGGTTCACGGCGCACGCCATGCATGTCCTTCCGTTCCGCCGCGACCCGCTACATCTTTACCACAAGCTTGTCGGGCTCGACCGTTGCCACGGTCATCGTCCGCGTGGGGCTGGCCCCCTTCGCCGCGCGGAAGCTGAGCGTCTCGCCCGCCAGGTCCCAGTGCCCGGTCGAGGACGTCGAGCGGTCGGTCGGGCCAGGTCCGCCCTCGACCAGCTCGCCCCCGGGCTTCAGATTGAACCACGACCGTCCCCGCGAGGGGGGGAACCCGTAGCTCACGAGCCGGAAGACCTTGTGGTCGCCGATGTCTTCCTCGTGCGAGTGGACCCAATGGCCGAGCATGTCGCCGACTTTCGGGGTGTCGCTCATGGTGGGCCTCCAAAGTGATCCGTCGGACGACACCCGGGGCATTGCGAACCGGGTGCCTCTCCGACGCCATTGTATCCGTCCCTCAGGTCCCGATCGAGCTGCGTGCGCTGTCGAGCGCCGCGCTCATGCGGGCGACCTGCCCGGAGGTGAACATGACCATCGAGTCGTCATCGACGTAGTCCATGTAGTTCATGAACATGTCGCCGTTCGGGCCATTGCCGCACGAGACGTGCGGGAACGTCGGCTTGCCGAAGTTCGGGAGCTGGGCGTTGGGGGTGTCGGCGACGAAGTCGTCGCCGGTGCAGTCCTGACGGTCGCCCCAGATGTGGTGGAGGTTCAGCCAGTGACCGACCTCGTGGGTGGCGGTGCGGCCGAGGTTGAACGGGGCGGTGGCCGTCCCTTGGGTTCCGAAGCCGGTGTAGAGGATCACCACGCCGTCGGTCGCGGGTGGGCCGCCCGGGAACTGCGCGTAGCCGAGCAGGCCGCCGCCCAGGGGGCAGACCCAGAGGTTCAGGTAGTTGGCCGCCGGCCAGGCGTCGGCCCCTCCAGTGGCCGCCGACTTGACCGAGTCGTCATCGCTGAATGAGGTTCGCGTGGTGTTGGTCCGCGTGATCCCGTTCGTCGGGTTCCCCGAGGGGTCGGTCGTCGCCAGGACGAATTTGATGTTCGCGTCCGTCACCAGCCCCTTCCAGACCGCGGGTACGCTCGACTTGTCGGCGTTCGTGGACCGATAGTCGCGATTCAGCGCGGTGATCTGGCTGTTGACCTGCGCGGTCGAGATGTTCTGGACGCTGGTGTTGAAGACCACATGCACGACGACCGGGATCGTGGTGACTCCACCGGCGCGACTGGCCATGCCGGTGCGGAGCCGCTGCGAGGTGGCGCGCTCGAGGTCGACGAGCTTCTGGCGGAAATCGTCGTAGGTCTCAAGTAGCCTATAATGCACCTGCATGGCCCCGCAGCGTCGCTTGACCGGCACGAATTCGGCCTCGGGCGCGGCCGCGGCCGCGGCCGCCTTCGAGACGCTCTTCTTCTTCGTTTTCTTCTTCGCCATCGTGAGCCTCCCCCCGGTTCGCCGGCGCACTTCAGCCGTGCCCTCTCCGGATATGAGGCGACTTCCGCGGGACGACACCTCGCCTCAAGCCACCACGTGGAACGCTGAAGATTCAACCGGCGCGCCGGCCATCTTAAGAGAGGCCGGTTCGGCATGCAATGGGTCCGTTAGCCGGGCTTTTCCAGAGGCGAACCGGCCAGCTCGCTGGACTTGAGTCGCATTCAACTATACCGCCAGGTTGGCCGCTCGGGGAGGAGGGTCGCGAAGCGGGCAAGTTGTGCGTCCATGTAGTCGCCGGCGTAGGTCCCGGTGAAGAAACGCGGCAGGGCCTCCTCGAAGAACCGCTGCCACGACTCATCCTCACACCCCGGGTCGATCGGATAGAAGAGCACTCCGTTGGCCTGCGCGGCGTTCCAGTCGCCCGGGGCGTCGCCGACCATCAAGATCCTGTCCGGATCGTAGCGGCCGACGGCGGCCAGGGCGAGGTGCTCTTGCTTGCTGCCACACTCCTGGCCGGCCAGGAACGCAACATAACGGCGGATCCCGTGCTCGTCCCATTCCCGTTCGAGGGCTTCAACGGGTGTGCCCGAGACGACCATGACGTCGGCTTTGCCCTTCATGCTCTCGAGTGATTCCCGAACGAACGGGAAGGGAGGCACCTCCGCGACGACTTCGGCGATCGAACGGTTGACCGCCTTGCTCCATTCCAGGGCCAGCGCCAGGTCGGGGTCGCCGGTCGCCGCCGCCTCGGCCCCGAGCGCCGGGTTCGAAAGCTTGCTCTCGCGCTCGATCCAGCCGCGCAGTCCGTTGAGCGCGGGCAAACGCGGGCGCCGGCGGATCACTTCCGGTCGCTCCGCCAGCAGGTCCATCGTCAAGACCAGACCGGGGAAACGGTTCACCCCGCGCCATTTCGAGTAGAGATTGAGAAACTCCGCGACCTCGCGGGCATACTTGGAGATCGACGCGAGTCGATAGTATTTGATAATATTAGGAATAAAGCATTCTTTATGCTTGACTTCCATGGTGTCGAAGGCGCAGCCGTCGCTGTCGATCCCGATGAAGAAATCGCACGACCTGGCAAATTCACGGAGGGGCGACTGGGGATCATAGGGCGCAGTCATGCATGACTCCTTCCGGATCATCCGGAGTCCAGTTGTTCCTTTGCGGTGCTCGGTCAGTGCGAGGATACCTGATATAATTCCATGCGGGGCCACGGCGAATCAGGCGCTCCACCCGGCCGTGCAAGGAGGTGTGTCCTGAGCGAATCGTATTCCGCCGGCAACGCGATGTCCAGTAATCGTTGCGGCGGTTGATCCGGCGCCGTCGAGTTCGGTCGATCGAATCCATGCATGGGTTTCTACTTCATGTAATCCTCTCATTGCTGTCGATTGAGCGTCGCCTTCCGATCTGGTAAGGTCAAGGTCACGACGTAGGGCGGAGATCATCGGGACCTCGCCATCTCGGTGGGACTCGCGAGTTCAAGTGTCGAGCCCTTCGGCGAGCCGGAATCGACCGGGTCTCTCTCTTTGCAAATGGCACGGGAGGGGGCCCGCCATCGTGCGTCGTCGAAATCAAGTTGGGGGAGGCCCGCCGTGGCGAGCATGGAAAAACCGAAGTCCGCTCAGGGAGTTCCACTCGATCTCCTATCCGTGATCCGCAGTTCCGGCGTGCTTGGGGATCGCCAGCTCGCGGAGATCAGGACCAGGGTCCTCCACGGGGACTATCCCCTCGACTCGGTCGAGCTTGCCGAGCGCCTGGTCCAGGAGAACATCCTGACGTCCTTTCAGGCCAGGCGGTTCTTGAGCAATCGGCCGCAAGGCATGGTTGTCGGCCGATACATCATCCTCGACCGGATCGGTTCGGGCTCGATGGGCCGGGTTTACAAGGCGCATCATGCGATGATGGACCGCGTGGTCGCGCTCAAGATCATCGCACCCGAGATCGCATCGAACGAGCGCGTGGTGGCCCGGTTTCAGCGCGAGATGAAGCTGGTCGGGCGGCTCGATCATCCCAACGTCGTCCGCGCTTTCGACGCCGATCAGATCCACAAGGTCCTGTACATCGTCATGGAGTACGTGAACGGCCGCAGCCTGGGTGAGCTGCTCAAGAAGCGGCCGATCCCCCCTGCTGAAATGATCGATTATGCCGCCCAGTCCGCGCTGGGGCTGGCTCACGCGCACGACCAGGGGATCGTTCACCGCGACATCAAACCCTCGAACATCTTGTTGACCGACGACCGCAAGATCAAGATCCTCGACCTCGGGCTCGGCGTGCTGATGGAGGCAGACGAAGCGTCGTCGTTCGCGACCGCCGACGGGATCGCGGTCGGGACGGTCGACTACATGTCGCCTGAACAGGCGTGCGGACGGGAAGTGGACGGGCGCAGCGATTTGTACGGCCTCGGCTGCTCGATGTACCATCTGATGACCGGCAAGCTGCCTTTTCCCGGCAGCACCCCCATCGAGCGGCTCGGCAAGCGAATCAGCGGGCGGCACGTCCCGATCACGGAGTATCTTCCGGACCTCCCTTCCAGCTTTGTGCGGGTCATCGACAAACTGCTTGCACACAAGCCGCATGAGCGATTCGCGACGGCAGCCGACGCGGCCGAGGCGCTCCAGAGCCTGATCCGGCCGAAACCGCGGCCCGCCGCG
>JBIOJM010000422.1:0-7710 GCA_044450785.1 Isosphaerales bacterium | reverse complement strand
GTCCGCCGCCGTGACCTCCGTTGGCCTGGGCGAGTCCGGCCGGCAGCAGCAGCATCAAGAGCACAAGAGCCGTAGGGTGGATCGACCGCATCAGTGTTAGTCCGTTCGGTCGCATGGTGCTTCTCCTCTGCAAGAAGCCTGGACTCTATTAGATTGAACACCGGACCTTGACAAAAGTTACTACGAACCAGCAAACCGGATGGTTCCAGCAAAGCCCGCGTATGGGGAGTTTTCCCCGATGCCGGGTGCGATCGACGGAGAGGCGTGAGGAACGCGTCTCACCGACTCGAGCGACCTGTCGCCGGCACGCGGTCCGATCCAGTAACCGGCGGGGGAACCGCCCGTTCGTGGCTTCCGCGCGCCCGCACAATCCGGACGTTCGCCCGCGTGGTCGCCTCAGTCGGTGTTTGTCGCCGGTTCGCTTAGGATCGCGCGGGCGATCGCCTCGGCCATGATCTCGTAGCCCGCCTGGTTGTAGTGGCAGCAGTTGTCGATGTAGATCGTCTCCGGATGTCCGGCAAAGATCCCCGTGAGGTCGTGGAACGGGACGCCCTCACTCTTCAACATCTCACTCTTTCGAATCAGGAGGGGATAGCCGATTTCGACTCCTCTCCCGTACGGATGCCCCTGGAGGATGGCGACCCGCTTCTCCGCATCCCGCATCGGCTTCGATCCGGCGACATACTGATTCGCCTGGAGGAAGTGGTAATAACGCGTGCCGTTGGATCGGCAGAGCCCGTTCATCTGGACCGACGAGTTAGCCCAGATTTCAGCGAGGAATTCATAGCGATCGTTGCTGGTGGCGAAGTCTCGGCGAGGCCCCGTGACGGCGTAGGGCGAACGCGGGTGCGGGGACCGGCTGAAGCTGCCGAGGACCTGCGAAGTCCGATGGTCCAGCCGGCGGTCGAGGAGGATCCAGACGAAGTTGCAGAAGATCGAATACCGCCAGGGGCTCCGAGAGAACCGCCGGGCCAGCTCGGCGCGCTCGTCGGCCAGCAACAACAGCTTGCTCCGGGTGAGGCTCAGGGAAATGTCGCTGACGGCGATGCGTGCCCGCCAGTTGCGGGGGAAGGCTGGGAAGAAGCTCTCCGAGGCGTTTTCGATCTCGTCGAGAGCGACCTCGTTGAAGCCGTCGATGTTCAGGATCAGATCGAATTCAGCGCCGAGCGACAGCAGGTAGGCCAGGGTCATGAGCTGCTGGGGCTGTTTGTAGCCGCCCAGGGCCAGGTTCACGAACACGAGCTGCTTGCCTGCGAACCGGGCGTCCTTCGAAAGCTCTGCCTCCAGACGCCTGGCCCCGTTGACGGCGAAGTAGCACGCGACCGATCCGCCCGCGATCCCGATGACGACCCGGCCGGGCCCCTGTGTCTGGAGCGGAAGTTTGTCATCGACGTAGCCGTACTCCGAGACCGGCACCGCCCGGACACCGCCAAACGGGCGGATTCCGCTGTCCGGTCGGGGTTCCTCCACGTAACCGACAAAAGGGTGAACCTGGGCGAAGCGGTTCGAATTACGCGAGTCGAAATCATTGACCTGATTCGCACGCAGCTCCTGCACGCCGCTCCACGAGAACCGCTCTCCGCGGGCCATCCAGATCAGGAAGAATCCACCGAGCTCCAGCAGCCCCCAAGCGAGGATCAGCGTCAGCGTCGTGAACAGGATCCGCTTCGACAAGCTCAGGCGTCGCGGCCGGGACGGGTCGGAAGACGACCGCGGCTGAATCAGGGCGCGACCGCCTCTTCCAAACGCCAATCGGAACACGTCGCGAGTCCCTTCTCGGTCGCATGGCTACCAGTTGGTGGGCAACCTCTCACCGCCGGCCATCGTCGACAATGCCTCGAAGACCGTGGGGTCGATCCGTTCGTCGACCACGCGCACCGAACCGTCAGCGAACGCGATCAGCACACAGCCGGGGTGAAAGCCGCCGAATTGGCGGCCGGGACCGGCGTATGGCTTGTCCGCGGGATCGAGCCCTCGAACAGTAGCAGGCCCTCCTTGTAACCACGCCCCCTTCACTCGCCCCGATTCGGCGATCAGCATTGTCGTCGCGAGCCCGTCCTTGATGTCGGCAAGCGTGGTCTGACGATCGTATCCGAAGACGCCTGCCCTTGGGTCGCTCTTCAACAATAAGGGGGCATCCGTTCCAACGCCGGCGATGCCGATGTAGTGTGTCGGCACCGGTGTGCCAGGGCGAACGCCGTTAGCGTTTGGACAGAATAAGGCTGAATTCCGCATACATACCACGTTCCCATTGGGGCCGGCATCCCAGGGCTGGGTCTCCTCGATGGCGTTATGAAATAACGCATAGTCGAGGAAAGAGCTGATCGCCGCATACCAGCTCAGCCGTCTCTCCGGGGGCAGGCTCGGGTTGGGCCACGTCCCGCTGGGGAAGGCTCCGTTGGTGGTGCAATAGCCGAGAAGGGTGAGCGCGATCTTATGCATGTTATGGGCGCACTTATCTCGACTCACGCGCAGGAACTCATCTTCGGATCGCCTGACCTGCCAACCGATAATGGCGAACACGACCGCCAGGCCAGCGATCATCAGCATCAGTTTACGGATCGAGAGCTGTTTCATGCGACCTCGGCCATTCGTTCGAGTTCAGCCTCGTCGATCACCGCAATGCCGAGTTGCCGCGCCTTTTCGATCTTGCTGCCGGGGTCCTCGCCCGCGAGGACGTAGCTGGTCATCTTCGAGACCGAGCCGCTGACCTTGCCGCCGTGCTGCTTGATCAACGTCTCGGCCTCGGCGCGGGACCGCTTGGGGAGGGTGCCCGTCAGCACAAACGTCTTGCCGGCGAAGACGAGCTTTCCGCCGCTGCTCAGAGGCGGTTGGAAGGGTTCAGGGTGCACGCCCACCGCGGCAAGGTCGTCGAGCAGTTGCTGGTTTTCGGAGTCCCGGAAATAGTCGTGGACGCTGGCCGCGACGATCGGGCCGACTTCGGGGATCGATTCGAGCTCGGGTAGGGTCATGCCGCGGAGCTGATCCAGGGTCTGGACCCGCGCGGCGATGACCTCGGCCATTCGCGTGCCCACGTGGCGGATGGTCAAACCCGTGAGCAGCCGGTCGAGAGTCCGCCCCTTGCTGACATCCAGCTCGTGCACCAGGTTGTCGGCCGATTTCTTGCCCATCCGCTCGAGGCCGGCGAGCGTCGGCGCGTCGAGACGATACAGGTCGGCGAGGTTGGTCACCAGCTTCTTTTCCACGAGCTGGTCGATCAGCTTCTCGCCCAGGCCGTCGATGTCCATGGCATCGCGGTGAGCATACCAGCGGAGCCACTCCTTGAGCTGGTCTCGGCATCGGGAGGGAGGATTGGTGCAGTAATAATCGACCTCGTCGCCCGACCGTTCCACGGGTGCACCGCAACTGGGGCAGGTCTGGGGGAAATGGAACGCCCGCTCGGTCCCCTTCCGCGCGCCCGTCTCGACCCGAACGACCTGGGGGATGATCTCGCCCGCCTTCTGAATGACGACGGCGTCGCCGATCTTGATGTCCTTCCGCGCAAGCTCATCCGCGTTGTGCAGGGTGGCCCGCTTCACGGTCGTGCCGGCCAGGACGACCGGCTCGAGATCAGCCACCGGGGTTAGCTTGCCCGTCTTTCCGACCTGGACGTTGATTCCCAGTAGCTTCGTAACGGCCTGCTCGGCTTCGTACTTGAAGGCGATCGTCCAGCGCGGGCTCTTGCTCCGCGCGCCTAGCCGCTCGCGCTGATTGAGATCATCGACCTTCACCACCAGGCCGTCTGTCTGGAAATCGAGCGTGTTCCGCTGATCGCTCCAGCGCTCCGCGTGTTCGATCACTTGCTCGATCGAGTCGTAGCAGCTCGTGTACGGGCTGACCGGGATGCCCCAGCGCTTCATCAACTGGGTGAGCGCGAAATACGACGATTCGTCGATCCCCTGGTATTCGCCCAGTCCGTGCGAGATGAACCGGAGCTGCCGCTGCGCACAGAGCCGGGAATCGAGCAGCTTGAGCGAGCCGGCTGTGGAATTTCGGGGGTTCGCGAACGGGACCTCGTCGCTCGCGCGGCGCAGCTCGTTGAGCCGGACCAGCTCCGAATTGGGCATGTACACCTCGCCCCGGACCTCGAGCAATGGGGGAGTGCGGCCCTGGAGGGCAAGCGGGACCTCGCGCACCGTCTTCAGGTTCGCCGTGATGTCGTCGCCCCGCTCACCGTCGCCCCGGGTCGAGCCCAGCACCAGCTTGCCATGCTCGTAGCGAAGTGACACGGCCACGCCGTCGACCTTCAGCTCGACGACGTATCTTAGAGGCTCGTCGCGGTTCAGCCCCTTGCGCACCCGCACATCCCACTCGCGGAGCTCACCATAGGAGTACGTGTTGTCGATCGACAGCATCGGGACCGCGTGGCAAACCGTCGCGAAGCTGCCCACAGGCTCGCCGCCCACGCGCTGCGTCGGGCTATCCGGTGTCATCAGCTCGGGGTGCTGAGCCTCGAGCTCCGCCAGCCGGATCATCATCCTGTCGTACTCGCGGTCGCTGATCGCCGGCTGGGCCTCGACATAATAAAGATAATTATGACGATTCAGCTCGGTCCGAAGCCGGGTGATCTCGTGCTCGATCTCCTTGTGTGTCATGGACAGCCTCACGCGGGCGGTTTCGGTTTGGACCGACTCGTGAACCAACGGTCGGTCGCCATCGCCACGACCCCCGTCACGAGCATGACGACGAATTCGACGGCCAGGGCCGCCGGGGCGTTGCGGTCGAGCCATTCGGCCGCCGCGACGGAGCCCGGGGCCTGCGCCGCGACGGCATCGGCCGGCTGGAGCACGTATGGGCTGACCAGGTAGGCGAGCACCGTCAGCACGAACACGACGCTCGTGGCCATCATCACGGCGAAAAACGGATTCGCGAAAATCTCGCGTTTCCTCGGGCGTGTGTTCATCTCACCGATGATTCGTTAGGACAGGGAGCCTGCTCAAATCACACTTCGCCCAGGACCCACTCGCTCCCCGCCAGTTGATAGTCGACCAGCTCCGCGGGCCGGAACCAGAGCGCGATCTCGCGCTGGGCCGATTCGGGGCTATCACTGCCGTGGACGAGATTGTTCTGCCGGCTGATCGAGAAATCACCGCGCACCGTCCCCGGCGCGGCTGCCGCGCCGTTCGTCGCCCCCAGCATGTTCCGCACCACCGCGATCGCCTCGTTCCCCTCGAGCACACCGACAACCACGGGCGCGCTGGTGATGAACTCGATCAGCCCCCCGAAAAAGGGCTTCCCCTGGTGCTCGGCGTAATGGCGCTCGGCCAGGCCGCGATCGACGAGGATCAATTTCAGCGCCGCGATCCGCAGGCCCTTGGCTTCGAATCGCTCGAGGATCGAACCGACCAACCGGCGCTGGACGCAATCGGGTTTGAATATGATCAGTGTACGTTGCATAAAACTCAAAGTCGTTCCCAGATTTGGTATGGGTAAAAAACGACCTCTAGTTTAGTGCTCGCGCGGGCGAGCTTGCAACCTCAAGCGCCGGCGTTTCGGCCGGCCGGCTCGATGATCTGCCAGGTGAGCTCGACGAACGAGTCCGAATCGAGCTGCCAGACGCGGACCTCGGGTGAATCACCCTTGAGCGACACGATGATCCGCGGCAACGGGCCATAGTGGTTGTCCCGCAGGTCGGTCGCGCTGGGGACCGCCTCCGAGCGCGGATGCGAGTGGTAGATCGCCAGGATCTCCGCTCCGCGCTGGCGCAAGGCGACGACGGCGGCGATCAAATCACTTCGATCGGCGTCGTATCGAGTCTCGCTGCGGCTGTGACCGACAATCGACGTGACAGCGGTGATGACCCGGCTTTTCTCGCTTCCGGCAAGCTCGTTTGGAGGCCACAAGCCCACAAGTAGCATCCTGAGATCTTCGATTTGCCGGGCTTGTTGCGTCAGCGTCGTTTCATCGGTGTCCACGACCACCTTGCCATAACCGTCGAACACGCGGAAATGGAGCACACGATCCAGGGCGGCCACGATGATCAGATCTTTGCCCCCTGTCGGGATGTCACTTACGTCCTTCACCGAGGACATCAATCGCAGCTCACACCCCTCGGTGGCGGCCACATTGCGCATCGGATGAAACGACGACACTCGCGGCGGTATGCCGCCCAGGATTCCGCAACACTCCAGTGGTGCTTCACGCACACAATGCGCCACCATCTCGTCGTGGATATCGCGGGGAATCAGCAAGGGCTCCGCCGCGGGCACGTCGGCCGTCATTCGACCTTCCTGGAGAGGTGCTCACGAAAACGGTGGACACCCGGACGTCACTGGCCAAAGACCAAGGACCAAGGACCTACTCGGGGAACAAGGGCGTGGAGAGATAGCGTTCGCCCAGATCCGGTAGCACGACGACGAGGAGCTTACCGGCATTCTCCGGCCGAGAGGCGACCTGGACCGCCCCTACCACGGCCGCGCCGCTGGATATGCCGCCCAGGATGCCTTCCTCGCGAGCCAGCCTGCGAGTCATCTCGAACGACTCCTCGTCACGTACGGTCACCACGTCGTCGATGATCGACGGATTCAGGACGTCAGGGATGAATCCCGCTCCCAGGCCCTGAATCTTGTGCGGGCCGGGACGGAGCGGTTCCTTCCTCCGCAACTGGCCGATGACCGGCGAATTGGCCGGCTCGACCGCGACGATCGTGACCGAAGGCTTGCGGCTCTTCAAAACCTCGCCGCAGCCGGTGATCGTGCCGCCGGTGCCGACTCCGCTGACCAGAATGTCGATCTTGCCGTCGGTGTCGCGCCAGATCTCCTCGGCGGTCGTGCGGCGGTGGATCTCGGGGTTGGCCGGATTCTTGAACTGCTGGGGCATGAACGCATTCGCCGTAACCTTGACCAGCTCCTCAGCCTTGCGGACCGCACCCGGCATCCCCTCGGCGGCCGGCGTCAGCACAATCTCGGCCCCTAGCGCTTTGAGCAGACGACGACGCTCCAGGCTCATGCTTTCGGGCATGGTCACGACCAGTCGGTAGCCCCGGGCCGCGCAGGTAAACGCGAGCGCAATCCCCGTATTCCCACTGGTGGGCTCGACGATGACGGTGTCCTTGGTGATTCGACCCTGGGCTTCAGCCGCGTTGATCATCGCCACGCCGATCCGGTCCTTGACCGACCAGAGCGGGTTGAAGCTCTCCAGCTTCGCGACCACGTCCGCCTGAGAGCCGCTCGCGACTCGTCGCAGTCGAATCAGCGGCGTGTTGCCGACTGTCTGTGTGATGTCATCGTAGATCCGCCCACGGATGAAAGTCGGTTCCGCAGTCGCCACGACTTGTTTCCTCCCGAAACAATTCTGAAAAACCGGTCGACCAAGCCCCTCGGTACGGAGCCCCCCCCCTGGGGTGATGAAAAGTTGCTTGCACAAGCTGCGAGCTCATCCCGAATTCGTTGCGCCGTTTTTTCCCCCCCTTGCGAAGGGGGGGCCAGGGGGGGTGATCCCGGCACGATCAGTCACCAGGTCTTCCCATTGAGAAGCTCATTGAAAGCGGCGGCCACCTCTCACCGATCCGGATCAAGAACACCCGCACGTGCCAGCTTCTCGATCATGATAATCATCATGAACCTCCGGGACAACTTGAATAGTGGTCATTGGTCCTTTGTCCTTGGTCCTTGGTCCTTGGCTAAAGAATACGAGACTTCTCGCTGAAGACCACCAGCAAACCCGGCACTCGCCGGTCCAAGTCCGCTACTCGAAGTCGTCCCACATACC
>JBIOJM010000421.1:0-7766 GCA_044450785.1 Isosphaerales bacterium | reverse complement strand
GGAAGCGATGAGTAGGGTGGGTCGAGCCGCGACACGTCGCGGTGAGGCCCACCGGGAGAGCCGTGGCGATCGGTGGGCCTCACGATGCGGAGCATCGTTTCGACCCACCCTACGACCTGTTGCGGATCAGCCGCTTTGGGCGGATAGGAGAAGTTCCTACCGGTATTGAGGCCCTGGATCACAACGATTTGTCGCACGGAGGCACCGCATGGACGCACACCCCGCCGGGAGTCTTCTTTCCTTTTGATGAGCAGCACGGGCTTGAACAGCTCCAGGGCACTGGTTCACCCGATTAAGTCATCCCGAGCCCCTTCATCGCCGCCGTCATCGGGTCGGCGTAGAAGATCGGATCAACCCTCTCGATCACATCACCCGAGACTTCGAGGAAGCTCCGTTTGTTCTCCAGGGGGATTAACGCCCGACGTGCCCCATTATCCATCCCGACCTGAAGCGGCTCGGACAAGGATTTCACCGCCTTGATGTTCCCCTGGATGCTCAGGTCTCCAAGGATCATCAGACCAGGTTGGACTGAGTGTCGCTTGATGGCGGAATAGATCGCGACGACCAGCGCGATCCCTGCCTCGCAGGGCACACGGTTACTCAACAGGTCGATGGCCTCGACGTGGAAGTCGGTCGTATCCACCTGCTGGGCGATCCCCATCTTGCCCTTCTGGCCCTGAAGGTAGGCGAACGCTCGCTGGATCGACTCCTTCATCAGTCCCTCGATGCCCCCGGCGATCTTGAGCTTGCCGGTCCCCGGCGAGCAGCCGACCTCCAGCCGGTACAGCCCGACCTTGCCCTGGTCGTCCACCGAGGCGGCGTAGACCGACCCAGGCGCCAGCGGGTCGGTCGAGATCGTGTCCCGGCCGCCCTGCTCGGGCACGCCGACGAACCGCTCCTCCCGGCTCTCGTTGTCGACGAAGCTGAACGAGGTCTGGTGATACTCGAACGACCCCATCTTCTTGAGCTGTTCCTTGACCCGCCTGCGTCCTTCCAGCGCCATCTCGACCAGTTCCGCCACCTCCTGACCCGATAGCTCGCCGTGTGGATAGAGCAGCTTCACCAGCCCCGAGACCGTCTTGCGGACTGCCTTCACGTCCCGGGCGTTGAGGTGCGACCCCAGCGAGTAATGCCGGTCGATGACCTCCGTGAAGTTGTGCTTGCGGAGCTCCCGCAGCGCTTCCGCCAGGTAGTCCACCACGAACCCGTAATGGTCCGTGAAGAACTCGATCCGCATCTTGGGGATTTCCCAGCCGGGGATGTAATAGTGGAGCCGGTCGATGAACGCCATGTCCTCGCGGATCACGTCCGGCATCGGCGCGAAAAGGTGCGAGGATCGCACCATCACATCGACCGGCTGGTTGGTGTTACCGAACAACGCGAGCGATGCCTGCCCTGACAGAGCGTCCTTGCCTCGGGCGAACGTGCCGGACTCGCAGTACGTCTTGAGCGTCGTCACGACCTCCTTGGGCATCTTCTGAAGGTCGGCCACCTCGTCGAAGGCAACCGCATCCCAGATCCCGACCAGGCCCATCTTGCCGGTCGCGATGTTGTAGAACAGGTTGGCGACCGTCGTCGGGCCGGTCAGCAGGATGACGTAGGGCGAAAGCTCCTGATAGGCATAGCTCTTCCCGGTCCCCCTCGGCCCGAGCTCCACGAGGTTGTAGTTCGGCTCGCAGAGGGGCAGCAGCCGGATCAGGAACAGCAGCTTGAGCCGCCGCTCGAAGTGGGACGGCTCCAGGCCGACGCTGCGGATCAGCAGGTCGATCCACTCGTCGGACGTGAACTGCCGCCGGCAGTCCCGGTATTCGTCGAGGTCGAAGGTGGCGAGCTGGATCGGCTTGAGGCCGTCGATCCAGAACGGGCTCCGCTTGCCGGACGTCTCCTCGTCATACTGGTGCCGGATCTCGACCTGCGCCCAGATCCCGCCCATCAGCAGCCGGTCGAACTCCCGCAGGTAGTGCTCGGGGATGTGGACGAACTTGTGGCCGAAGTTCACCAGTTCCGCCCAGTGCTTGTCGTCGTCGGACAGGTACCGGACCTTCACCTTGTCGATCAAGGTGTGCTTCCCTTTGTCCTTGAGCAGCGACTGGACCTTGTTCGCCTCGTCGGGCCGGACGAAGTTCGACGAGATCGTCGTGTTGACCACCCGCAGCCCGGCGTCGATGGCGGCCAGGTCGTCGGTGGCGCAGTATTTCCCGAGCAGGTATTCCAGCACGAAGACCGGGATGTTGGCCCCGACCTTCACCTTGCGGACCAGGTCCTTGCGGACGACCTTGCCCGCAAAAACAGTCGTGGCCTTCTGGTCCAGTTCCGGCATGGCGGCACCGTTCAGATGATGTTGGTCACTTCGACCTTGTCCATGTTAGCCAGTTCCGCCCCGCTGGTCGCGTCAAGGAGGCTGACGCTCACCGTCTTTTGTCCAATTTGATCAACTTCGACCATCAGCGTCACGGTATCAGGCTCGATCTGCCGCGCGTCGGTCGCCAGGAAACGCAGTTGCAGGTCACCCGTGGCTTGCTCGAAGCCGTAGGAGGCGCTGACCGGCACCGAGACGCACTTGCCCTTGGCCCGGATCTCGACCCGTACCCTGGGGGCTTCCAAGTTGAACAGCCCGCTGCTCTGGCCGCTGACCTGGACCGAGAAGAACCGGGTCGAGAGCTTCTTGGACCCCGTCGTCAGCGTCCACTGGATGCCCGTCGGCGGTCCCGACAAGGCCTGGGCGGTCGGCGTCATGACCACGACCGGGATGATCAGTTCCTGGGGCGAGAGACCGCCGTGGAAATACGCTCTGGCCCCTCCCTTGGACTTGAAGCAGGCCAGGGTCCACGGGGTGGCAAGGTCGAGGTCGCTGTCGACACCCAGCGCTTTCAGCGACATCCGCAGGTAGGACGGCTCGGACGTGCCTCCGACTCCGACCCAGACCCGCCGGTGCAGGTCGGCCGTGTCGCCGCCCGGGGCCTCGATCTTCATGTCGTCGCCGACCTCCTCGCCGAACAGGTGGCCGTGGTCGGCGGCGAGCACGATCGTCTTGACCCCGAGGTCGACGAGCACGCGGAACCCGCACCGCAGGTCGTTGAGCACGCCGTCCATCTGGCGGCGTGCCTGCGTGATGTTGTCGGCTTCACACAGCTCGTCGATCTCCTGCGAGGTGACCAGGACCAGTTGAGCGCCATGGACGCCGTCCTTGATTTTCTTGTTCGGCTTGGGTAGCAAGTCGTCGAGTTTACAGGCGAAGACAGGAATCCCCGCATGAGACTCGAGGAACGCGACGCGGTCTTTCCGGTTCTTGATGACTGTCCTGTCGATTTGCAGGCCCAGTTTTCCGCTACCCACCGAAACAACCTTGGCTGACTGCCCGGCCCTCGGCAGCAGCGCCGCCATGCCGATCTCGGTGATCGTGGGAACGGTTCCCAGAGCAGCTTCAATCGTCAGCACGAAATCATTGGAGAGCACTTGGGCCAGCTCCCGGGCCATTTCGAACCGGAGAGCATCGACCCAGACATACGCGACCTTGCTCTCTCGGAGCCTCGGCTTCACGTGGGTCTCGAAGATGTCCCGCTGCCGCGGCAGGCCCGTGATCGGGTGTTTGGCCTTGCTGAACTGGCTGACGAACAGCTCCGCCAGTGCCGAGCCGACCTCAGTGTAGCGCCGCTCGGCCTTGAGGACGAGCTGATCGAGTCTTCCGGGGTCGTCGCGAGACTCAGGCTCAAAATTGCACCACCGGGTTTCCATGTGCCGGTGATGCGTGTCGAGCAAGCACCACGGCTCGTCGTCATCGGCGTATGCTTTCACGAGGGCCGGAACCGTGCTCGGAGCTTCTTTGATCGCCTTGCCTACCCGGTCGGCTTCGAGCAAGACTTCGGCAGCGGAAGCGATCAGCGCCCACCGAGCCTGAACGGCTGGAATCACATCGGCCCAGAATCGGGACAGCCGATACTCGGCCAGTCGCAGCAAGGCCGGTGTCGCCGCCTTGAGCAGTTCACTCTCCACATGCACCAGCAAGGCCCGTTCGATGCACAAGAACGTCTCGTTCTCCCGAAGCGGTTCCACGGGCAGTTCGAGTTGGCCGAGGGCAAGCTCCCTTTCAACCTTGTTCGCCACGGTCACGTAGCTGTCCCGCACGTCCCGGCTGTTCCGCCATGTTCGGGCCAATCGCACACAGGCATCGATGCCGCCCGCGCTGGTGGCCACTGGGACCGAAGAGAGCGACGATGGCACCTGTTTCTTGAGGGCAGCGAACAAATCCGTCAGCAGGACATGCCGCCCCAACCTGACCCGCCAATTCGACGGGGCTTCGGCGGCGGGTAATTCGATGTCGAAACCGACTTGCAGCAGGTGACGCAGTTCCTTCTCGGAGGTTTTCTTGCCGATTTCGTCGTCGTGCTGGTCGCTGTGCAGGAAAGCCAGGGCGACTTCTTGCGGGTTGGCCGATCCGAAAATCAGCGTCAGCACGCCGGTCGAAATGCCTTTCCCCTTGTCGGCCAGCGAATTCAGATCAGCGAGCGACAGCTTGCCCGCCTCCACCTGCCGTTCGATCTCGGCAACCTGATCTTCGGCCAGAATCGGCTTGAGGGCGTTGCGGGCCACGACCGACAGCCGGGTATTGCAGGCGGGGGGCTGTTGCCGGGGTTGCATGATGACCCCGGCACAATCGAGTTCGATCAGGGCGCTGTGGGTCTCGGTCCGCTCGATCGGCACGTAAATGACCAGCCGAGGTGGTTGCCCATCGTTGAGCAGGTGATCGATCTCCTTCCGCAACTTGAAAAAGCTGCCGTTGTACCGGGCGACGGTTGTGTTCGCCAGGTGCAGTTCCGCAGCCGCCGCATCGTAGGCTTGTTCCGGGTCGTACCAGACCACTAGCCCCCGGTCATCGACCTGCTTGGCGATCAGTTGGAGCAAGTAATCGGTGACGATGGCCATCGGCGTTAGCTCTCTTCCGCGATCGGGACACGCCATACCGGTTGGTATGTGGTGCGATGGGGTCAAGGGACAAGGGATTCTGCCCAGGAGACGACGTCTTGGGCGATCTTGATCGCCTCGTTGTAGTGCGCCTGTGTCGCCGGCACGGTCAGGCCGGGGTAGCGTGCCAGAGTTGCGTAGACACTCAGCTTCTGGGCCTCTTGTACCTCCAGTGGAATCGTCAGACCCTGCTGTTTCAGACCGTTTAGCAATTGGGCCAAGTCGTGGATGAAGGGGAAGAGCCAGCCGTGCTGTTGGTAAACTGCCTTGATCGCCAGCTCCGCTGCCTGCTGTGCCCAGAAGCAAAGGTCCTCCCACATGCCTCCCGCAGGCAGCGGCACTCCCGCCAGCACCAGCTTGGCCTGTGCACGGACCAACCAATCCTGGGGCGTTCCAGGCGCCGGACTAGGAGGCGGCATGGTACAACTCCTTTCCCTCCGACAAGGCGCGGTGAATGATCAGATAAGGGTTCCGGCCATGCTCTGCAACGTCGCTGGCTTGCACGACGACGATGTCCTTGGCGGTCCCCAGATCACTCAGCCGGCAGTGCAAGGTTTGGGTGACCGCAAGTCGGTCGCATCCGTCCGGCATTACCACCAAGACATCCAGGTCGCTGTGCGGCCCCATCTCACCCCGCGCGGCCGAGCCGAACAGGGTGATTTGCAGCGGATGCACGCTCTCGACGATGCGGCGCACCAGTTCATCCAGCAACGCGGCGTCAGGACTCATGGCTTGTCCTCGTCTTCGGTCCCGTTCGCGCCGGCCGCGGCCGGGAGGGCTGCTGAGCCGCCAATCTTAGATTGAGGGGCTGCTGGGCGCGGGTCTCCGACCCCGCCCCTTGGGCCGACCGAAGGTCTCCCCGTGTTCCACCCGCCAATCGAAGGTTGACAGATCACTACCTTCTCCTCGATCGTCGCGATCGTCATGATTCTTGTCCTCTGTCCATGGTACCTTATTCTCTGATATCGCTGGCGATCCCAGGTTCGTTCTCGATCCAAGGACTAAGGACCATGGACCAAGGACTTCTCCCAGCGAAATCACGGCACGGGCGGCCATCCACGCGGAAAGCAGCCGTAGACCTCTTCGTAAGCGAGGACCGTTGCCGGCGGCGGGGCGTTCAACGCCTGCTCCATCGCCTCTCGATGCCCCTCGTCAAGGGACTCGCGCAGCTCGGCCAGCCTTTGATTGTGCTCCTTTTCTTCCTCCTCCTTGGCCAGGGCTTCGGAGGGAGAGTAGTTCAGCCAATCGGGCTCCTGCTTTTGGTCCAGGGCCTCCTTGAGCGGCCGCAGATCCACCGCATGAATCCTGGGAAAGTGATAGATCCAATCGAGCCCGCGACCGCGGAGGCGGCGGAAAATCATCTGATAGACCGGCGTGAGGTCCGCACGTTGAGAAGTCCAGATCGTCCCCATGTAGAAATTCAGGTAATCGTAATGCTCCGAGCCTGTCTGCCGATTCAAGATCTCCGCCGGAAAGCCTCCGCTTGCCCGGAACGAACCGAGATCGAGCACGCGGCGATCCGGTGCGACAACCTCGTGGCTGTCGGAGAACACATCCCAGAGGCAATCCCCGACCAGCTCGCGGACTTCCTGCTCGGCCTCGATCGGACGCTCCCGAAAATCCCGGGCGACGTCGTCCAGCGTGGGTTCGGGCGGCAACGGGCGCTGCTCGCTCGGCCTTCGCAGCTCGCGCATGTTGCGATGCATGCGGAGGGTCTCTTCATAAGTTTGTGCCAGTGAGGGGTGGAAGACGGCCAGCAGTGGCGAGTTTTCCCAGCCGGCCGGCGCGAGTTCTTGCAAGACATCGGGGCCGGCGAATCCTAGCGGGAACAGCCGGTCGAATTCCGCCTCAAGCTCGGTTTCGCTGTAGGAATCCGCATCGAAGTCCGTCATGGTCTGCCTCGATGCCCCCGGGACAATCCCCCGCTCCCGTAGCTGTTTCCCGATCGACGACCACTCGTGCTCGCCCTTGATGAGATCGTCCCAGTAAGCCCTGGTGGGCCGCGCATCGACAATTCGTTGTCGATAGTCGTCCTGGTTGATCTGGCGCAACTGGTCATGCAGGCGCTCGGCGCGGGTCTCCTGACCCCGCCGCTGGCCGGACCGACGGTCTCCCAGCGAGCCTTTGCATCCAATTGGCCCGCAGGGGCCACTTTCCCGGGCAAGGTCCCGGAAAAAGCGTAGAGTATCCCCCGGTAACTTTTCCGCGCCGTGCGCACATCTTCAGGACATTCTCGCTTCCTCAAGCTGTCCACTGCCTACTTGCTTTGCGGCTCTGCCGCGTTGGGATATGGCCTCCTTCGAGCGGCCGACTTCCCGAACCGGGCCCACGCTCAGGACCACACCATCACTGAGGTCGGCGCCGAGGTGGTGGTTCGCCTCGCGCATGGGGAACGCATACGTGTCGAGCAGCGGCCTCACGGCATGTACTCGTCGAAGTCCTTCAAATGCTCGTCGTCCTCGTCTGCGAGAGTCATCATCCCCTTGCAATTTCCGGGCACGCGCGGCTTCCGCCGTGAGGGCCGTTGGCCGACCACCTTCGCAACCGGCTGTTGGTTTTGCTTAATCACGATTTCCTCGCCGGGACTCAGCCTGCCGATCAGCTCCGTCAGCCTGGCCTGCGCTTCTTCGACAGTGATGGTCGCGGACATCGGTGATCCTCCTTTCATGTGACTGGACACGATTCGTCCCATTCTTGACGATGTACCGGCCTTCATTTTACCAGGCCCTTCTCCCGCAGTCGCTTACCAATCGATGACCACTGCAATTCAGACGTAAGGCGGCGGGGCGTCCGGCGGCGGGGGC
>JBIOJM010000420.1:0-7780 GCA_044450785.1 Isosphaerales bacterium | reverse complement strand
GGCCCCCCCTTCACAAGGGGGGGAAAGCGTTCGGTCGCGCGCGCCATCGTTCGATCGCGCGCAACAAAAACACGCGTCTCGAAACCGTCCCTCAAGTACGGTCAACACCAGCTTTTCATCACCCCAGCCCTGTGCATTCCTCTTGCGCGCGATGCGCATAAATGCGGGGCCCTCGTCCGGGGAGGACATATCGGCACAAAGCACCGTCATCGTCAGGGTGCGCGGCCTTGGCCATGGCCCAAGCCTTGGCAGACGTGTCGGCGAGGAAGGCTTCCTGTCCCGCAACGACCAGGTGTTTCCCGAGCGCTTGGGGCAAGATGTCAGGCCAGTGGGCCTCCAGCCAGTCGCTGTTGCGCTTGGCCTGCTCGTGCTGGGCCCGGACCCGCGCGATTACCGCCGGGTCGTTGACCTCTTCCAGAGTCAAGTGAGAATCAATCATGGTTCACCCCGATCGGTTTTCGTTTGCCCGTCTCATCCTAGCCGGATCGACCGGGCTACTCCATCCGAGGACGTGTTCTCCATCCTCGAACTCACGCCAAAATCCCCTTGACCGGGTGGTGTTCCTCGACGCCGGTCAAGCGCACGTCCAGGCCCTGGAATTTGAGGCTCAAGCGGCGGTGGTCGATGCCCATGCAGTGGAGGATCGTGGCGTTCAAGTCGTGGATGTGCACCGGGTCGGCGACGACGTTGTAGCTGAAGTCGTCGGTCTCGCCGTGGACGATCCCCGGCTTGATGCCGGCGCCGGCCATCCAGAGGGGGAAGCACTTGGGATGATGGTCGCGGCCGTAATTGTCGCGGGTGAGCTTGCCCTGGCAGTAGACCGTCCGGCCGAACTCGCCTCCCCAGATGACCAGCGTGTCGTCGAGCAGCCCGCGCTGCTTGAGGTCGGTGACCAGCGCGAAGCTTGCCTGGTCGACGTCCTCGCACTGACGCGGTAGGTCGCCGGCCAGATTGCCGTGCTGGTCCCAGCCGCGGTGGAAGATCTGGACGAACCGGACGTCGCGCTCGACCAGCCGGCGGGCCAGCAGGCAGCAGCGGGCGAAGGTGCCCGGCTTGTGCACGTCCGGCCCATACAGGTCGAGGATCTGCTTGGGCTCGCGCGAGATGTCGGCCAGCTCGGGGACCGAGGTCTGCATCCGGAACGCCATCTCGTACTGCGCGATCCGGGCCTGCGTCTCGGGGTCGGCGAACTGGTCGAATTCGTGGTGGTTCAAGCGGTTGATGGCATCGAGCGTGCGCCGGCGAGTGGCTGCGTCGACTCCTTGGGGGTTCGAAAGGAAGAGGACCGGGTCGCCGGTGGAACGGAGGGCCACTCCCTGGTGCTTGGTGGGCAGGCAGCCCGTTCCCCACAGCCGGTTATAGATGGCCTGGGCGGGCCGCTTGCTCGACCACGACGCGGTCATCACCACGAAGGCAGGTAAGTTTTGGTTCGTCGTTCCCAGACCGTAACTGAGCCAGGAGCCCAGGCTCGGGCGCCCCGGGAGCTGATTGCCGGTGCAGATGTAAGTGACCGCCGGGTCGTGGTTGATCGCCTCGGTCCAGACCGTCTTCACGAGAGCGATCTCGTCGGCGAGCCTGGCCGTCCACGGCAAGAGCTCGCTCACCCACGTGCCCGACTGGCCGTGTTGCGCGAATTTGTACTTCGAGGGAGCGATCGGGAACCTGGCCTGGCCACTGGTCATCGTGGTCAGCCGCTGGCCCATGCGGATCGAGTCGGGCAGGTCTTTGTCGAACAAAGCGCCCATCTTGGGCTTGTAGTCAAACAAGTCCATCTGCGATGGGCCGCCGTTCATGAACAGGTAGATGGCCCGCTTGGCCTTGGGGGGGAAATGGGGCAAACCGGGCAGGCCGCCGGTCGATGAAGTGGTGGCGGTCGAGCCACCGGAGGGTGTCGTATCGCCTCGCGTGTTTTCGGTCAAAAGGGTCGAGAGCGCCGCCGTCCCCAGGCTCAAACCCGTGCGGCCGAAGAAGTGCCGGCGCGTCAACCGTTCGATTTGTTCGCGAATCGGGTCCATCGATGGCACTCCGGAAATCGGATCACCCCTTGGTGATCGCTTCGTCGAGGTTCAAGATCACATTGCCGATCATCGTCCAGGCGGCCAGCTCAGTTGGGTTAACGCGCGGGCCGGGCCTGGTTTCTCCGGTCGCGATCAACCGCCGGGCGGCTTCGGGCTGCGTGGTATAGTGGGCCGTCAAGTCCTTGAGGGCCGAGCTCAGCTCGGCAAGGTCCTTGGCGTCCGGGGAACGGGAGGTTACCAGGCGGAACATGTAGGCCAGGCGGTCCTCGGCCGTTCTGCCGCCCTCGCGCAAGGTCCGCTGGGCCAGGGCGAAGGCCGCCTCGATGAACTGTGGTTCGTTCAAGAGCAGGAGCGCCTGGAGCGGTGTGTTGGTCCGCTCGCGGCGCACCTGGCACGCCTCGCGAGAGGGGGCGTCGAACGTGGTCATCTGCGGCGGCGGCGAGGTCCGCTTCCAGAAGGTGTAGAGGCTGCGGCGATGCACCTTCTCCACGCCGGTGTCGGCCGCGAAATGCGCCGTGTTGCTGTCGGTATAGGCAACAGCCTCCCACAGACCCGAGGGCTGGGGCGGTCTTACACTCGGGCCCCCGACCGTCTCGACCAAGAGCCCGCTGGCGAAGAGCGCCTGGTCCCGCAGCATCTCGGCATCGAGCCGGAACCGTGGTCCCCGCGCGAGCAAGCGGTTGACCGGGTCCTTCGCCAGTGCCTCCGGCGTCACGCGCGACGACTGGCGATACGTGGCCGACATCACCAGCCGCTTCATGAAGCGCTTGACGTCCCAGCCATCTTCACGGAACTGGACTGCCAACCAATCGAGGAGCTCGGGGTGGCTAGGGGGCTCACCCTGCGCGCCGAAATCCTCGGCCGTTCTGACGATGCCCGTGCCGAAGACCTGGAGCCAGAAACGGTTGACCGCCACCCGGGCCGTCAAGGGATGATCGGGGGCGATCAGCCACCGGGCAAGGCCCAAACGGTTGAGCGGCGCACCCGAGGGAAGCGGTGGCAAGAACGCGGGGACGGCCCGGCCCACTTTCTCACCTTTCTGGTCGTATTCGCCCCTCTTGAGCAGAAACGCCGGCTTGGGCTCGCCGGCCTTCTCGCGAAAGACAAGGGTCGTCGGGATCTGCTCGTCGAGCTGCTTCCGCGTTCGCTCGGCTTGCTCCAGCTTCGATCGCAACGGCTCAAAGAGCCCACTGGTCTTGGCGTAGGCATGCTCGACGAAGTAGGCGAGGAGCTCCTTGGTCTGGGCCTCGGTCCGTTTGGATCGATCGAGCGTGATCAAGGGCTTGAGGTTCCCCGGCAAGCCCGGGCCGGCACGGACGCGCTGCGCACGAATCCACGCCGCCAACGAATCGTAGAGCTGACCATCCTGCGGGGTCTCGGTCTCGATGCCGGCCTGGTCCCAGTAGACGGTGCCGCCGTACTGGGTGAACGCCCAGCCGTCGACGATCGTGGCGGGTGCCATCCCGAGCTTGGCGGCAGGCACTTCCAGCCGTACCCACGTTTTCGAGGGAGGCAGGTTGCCGATCTTCAGCCGCTCGGGCGTGCCGTCCTTACCCCAATCAATCAGGTTCTCACCCCAGTAGGCGCGATGGGTCCATCCGTTCTTGGTGTGCCACTGGAGCATCAGCTCTCGGGGAGGGTTGGTCGAGTCGACATAAACATAAGCAAACAGCGAGTCACCGGCGCCTGTCTTGAGCTTGCGCCCCGCGTTGTCGAAGAATCGCTGTTTGAGCCCTTGGGCCGTATTGCGCACCGCAAGGCGGCCGCTGTGAACGGGGTAGTCGGGTTTACCAACGAAGTCCCAGGGACCGTCTCCTTGAGGAGTGGCCCCCATGGGTAAGGCATCGTCGATCCAGACGAAATCGGCCCGTTGCGGGACCGCGCCAGCCTCGTTTTCGGCCTTGACGTCGCATGAGGTCGCCGCCCTGGCGACCGCGGCCGCTATCGTCTGCCGGAGATCGGCGATCTGGGCTAGAGCGGAGTGGAGCGCCGTGGCTTGCTGGGGCTTCGGCGTCTGCATGATCGGCGCCCATCTGGCCGTATTGCCATCCATTGCGGGGCCGTCGATGTTGTTGAAGAACGCGAAGAGCTGATAGTAGTCCTTCATCCGGATCGGGTCGTACTTGTGATCGTGGCAGCGGGCGCAGCCGGTCGTCAGCCCGAGGAAGACAGTCCCGTTGGTGTCAACCTGGTCCACGATGTTGCGGACGTAGACCTCTTCCTCGATCGAGCCCCCTTCGTTGGTCGAAACATGGCAGCGGTTGTAGCCGGTGGCAACGATCTGGTCGGAGCTTGGGTTTGGCAGCAAGTCGCCGGCTAACTGTTCGACGATGAACCGATCGAAGGGCTTGTTGTCGTTGAAGGCGCGGATGACCCAGTCGCGGTAGGGCCAGATCTCGCGGTAATTGTCCAGGTGGAGGCCGTGGGTGTCGCCGTATCGAGCCGCATCGAGCCAGAACCGCGCCATATGCTCGCCGTAGCGGGGCGAGTCGAGCAGCCGGTCGACAACCTTTTCATAGGCCCCCTCGGACGGGTCGGCCAGGAAGGCGTCAACCTGGCTGGTGTTGGGCGGTAGACCGGTCAGGTCGAGGGTGACTCGGCGGATCAAGGTCGACTTGCCGGCCTGGGACGCGGGTGAGAGCCCCTCGGCCTCGAGCCGGGCCAGGATCAAGCGGTCGATCTCGGTGACGGGCCAACCCGCGTTCTTGACCTGGGGGAGTGCGGGCTTGCGGGGCGGTTCGAAGGCCCAGTGCGTCGACCACGGCGCTCCTTGCTCGATCCACCGGCGCAGCACCGCGACCTGGCCGGCCGTCAACTGCTTGCCGCTCTTCTTCGGTGGCATCCGCAGATCGGGGTCGTCGTTCTCGACCCGAAACACGAGGTCGCTCTCGTCCGGCTTGCCCGGGACGATCGCCAGGCCGCCTCCCTCGAGCTTGCCGAACACCCCTGCCTTGGTGTCGAGCCGCAAGCCCGCTTTGCGCTTTTGATCGTTCGGCCCGTGGCAGGCAAAACAGTTGTCCGCGAGAATCGGCCGGACCTCACGCGCGTAATTCACGGGACGCGGCTTGCCGTCGCCCTTCGCCGCATTCGAATCCGCATCTCCGCGGGCGACCCGCGCGCTGGCAAGGATCAAGAACGCCAGTGCGATTCGCAGAAAAGATGCCATGTTTCTCCCCCTTCAATCGGTCGCATTCCGCCGGTGCTCATCCGGCCGGACTCCTTGACCTGAAAGCCGACCGCCGATTTCAGAACGAGGTCCCTCGTCGAGCATCTGAGCGTCATGGGAGTCTGGGTGTGGGGTCGCCGAGACGAGCTACCCGTCTGCAACGTCAGGCTCGCCTGGATGTTGTGGTGCCGTCGTCGTCTTGCAAGGACCAAGCCATAGGAAGCCCGATCCGTGGAGGGTGGCGGCCAGCTTAACCGTCGCATGCTCAATGCATGCAGACAACTGGCCCCCATACTTTACTATACGGGGCTCGGCGTGGGTTTGAAAGGGCTCTCAGGCATTTTCGACGTTGACGGGCCGGATTGCAGCGAAGAGTCGGGATCAGATCAAAGACGGCGTACGATCACAGTTTGTCGAGCTCCTCGAAGACCTCGTCGGCGGGGATCGCTTTCATCCTGCCAGTGTCGAACGCGGCGAGTCGCTCTTCGGCCTCGACCGCCCAGCTTTCATCGATGCCGGCGTCAGGATGGTCCAGACTCGCCAGCAGCGACTCGACGATCGCGGCCCGATCGATCGCGGGCAGGGCAAGGGCGGTTTCTAAGACTTCCTTCGTATCAGTTGGCATGGTTTCGCTCTCTTCGTAATCGAAGCGACTCCGACTTTACTGTACAACAAACAGTCGTGGCTCGAAAAGCCGGTCAGGGTTTCTTGCAACACGCGACAGGCGGATCGATCGAGGTGGAAAAATGTGCCAGCCGCCAAATCTGAACAATATAGTAAGTTAAGATAGGTTGTATGCACCAAACTGGACCATGATATTCAGTGCATACTTCCTATTTTTGGCGGCTGGCACCTTTTTTCCTTTGTTGGGAGAGGATGCTCAAGGCATTTCGTCCGCTTCCGAAACGAGGGGGGCTTCGCCCTTGCGATCTGGTCAAGCTGCGACGACGGCTGTCTCCTCCGGCAACAATCTCATCGGCTGGATGCGCCAGTAGGTCAAGGACCGCCAGAGCCACTCAGCCGGGCCGAACCGGAAATACTTGAGCCAGATCGGACTGACGATGAGCTGGAATACCCAGATGGCGAGCACGATGGCAGCCAGACCGGTGCGATTGATCTGGCCAAAGAGGCCGAACCCATAGCCGTAGAAGAGCGTGGTGCAGATGATGGAATGCGTCAGATAGTTACTGAGCGCCATGCGACCAACCGCGGCCAGCCGGCGGGTGAGCCAACCGAGTGCGCCGCTCTGCACGATCAACATGAGCAGCCCGACGTGGCCCAAGGCCACGACCAAGCTGCCGAACGCGTTGTAAAAAATGCCGCCGTGCATCTCATAATCGAACGAGAAACGGTGCCGGATCATTTCGAGTGCGTCGAAAACCATGAGCGGCAAGCCCACGCCATAGCCGAGGCCGACCATCCACAGGTAAAACGTTCGAGACCGCTGTCCGGAGAAGATCCCCAGCTTCATCAGGCCCATGCCCAGAAGCATCCGGCTGGCAGCAAAGAACACGCCGCCCAAGAGAAAACCGATGGTTTGGCTAATCAGGAGCTCGAGAGCCCGATGCTTGACGATCCCGACATAACCACCGCGATAGGCCGCGAGCTCCTCGTTCCACGACTTGGCCTGCTGCTCGGGCGTGGGCGTGATGTTTTCCTGGACCTTCTTGGTCCAGATGTCATGAAGCCGCTGGTCGCGCGGGGTGGGTTTCAGGCCGGCCTTGGTCTGGGCCTCGACCCGGGCGGTCGCGGCTTTCATGTAATCAATCGCCGCGCCGATGCCCAAGACCAGCGGCACGAGAATCAGCATGGCCGAGATCCCCAGGATGATGAGCGTTCTGGGCCTCAAATTGCGGAACAGGTAGAGCAAGAGCCCGCACTCGGCATACAGCACCAGGATGTCGCCGTTCCAGATCAAATAGGAGTGGACCAGGCCGATCGCGAGCAGCCAGAGGATGCGGCGATAATAGACGCCGCGGATCCGGGCACCGCGCGCCTCGGCTCGCTGGTCCATCAGCACCAGCCCCGCGCCGAAGAGCATGGAGAAGATGGTCATCATCTTGGCTTCGAAAACCAGGTGATTGCCGAACCAGACCCCGCGATCGAGCCCCTCGAAGCCGCCGCCGCGCAACGGATTGCCGTACGCCGACATCGGCCAGCCAAAGGCAACGATGTTCATCGCCAGGATGCCCAAGAGCGCAAAGCCGCGGACGACATCCACGGCAAAGTATCGCTCGGAGCCGGAAACCGGCTCGACCTGCTTTTTCACCCCGACGTCGCTCTCCGCCGCCAGTGTCACACCTGCGGCAGGCCCCGACAGGGAGCCCGGCTCGGTGTCCAATACGGTCGGTTCCAGTTCCGTCTCTTGGGCCGACACCTCATTATTGAGATTTTGGATTTTCGACTTTGGATTTTGGATTGGATCGATGGCAACGCCTCAGTCACCTTGATGACTCTCAAGGCCACCTGCTTCGTCCGATCTTTGAACTGTTGCTCGTTCATCGTTGAATCCAAAATCCCCAATCGAAAATCGAAAATCATTGCAGCGCGCGCAGGGCGCGCCTGACGATCAGGACGCAGGCGGTGACGACCGCGG
>JBIOJM010000419.1:0-7822 GCA_044450785.1 Isosphaerales bacterium | reverse complement strand
GTCGAGGCGTCCGGCATGGGCGGGAACGTCATGGTTCCAGCGGCGGGTGGGTTGGGGGCCTCGATGTCGCCGGGCATGAGGGGCAGCGGGCTCTTCTTCCGATTGCGGTCGTCCACCGCGATCAATTCCGCGCGGCTATCCTTCAGCTTGGATTCGATGGGCGGCGGCATGACGCGGATGGCTGCGGGCATGGGCGCGAGGCGTCCTTTCACGCTCCCGGCTGGGAGCCTCTCGGGCGGGATGGGCCTCGGTGGCGGCTTGCGACGGGTGCCCGCCGCCACGGGCATGGGTGTGATGCCGCCGAGCATCGGCTACCCGTTCCGACAGCCGCCGAGCCCCGTGTCGCCTTCCACGTTTGGCGCGGGCATGTCCATGTGAGGTCGCTGGCGCCTGCCCGGGCCGCGCGGCTTCATCGCGGCTCGGACGCGCCGCCTTGTTTCAACTCAGGGGCAGCCGGGAGTCGGTCCCGCTGGAAGGGGCTGGTGGCCGCGGAGGGCGGCGGGGACGGCGCGCCCGCGCCCGCGCCCGCTTCGGCCGGCGTGCGTTCGAGGGTCCGCTCGTTAACCTCGCAGCCGACGGCCCGCTCCAGCGACGCCAGGGCCTTGCCCAGCTCCGCCTCGACCTGGGCGACCTGGACCGCGACCTGGAGCACCTCCCGCTGGACCGACAGGACCGTCGCGATATCGACGTTTTGGTTCGCGTAGTCGGTCTTGGCGAGCTCCAGCGTATGCTCGATGCGGGGCAGGATGCTGTCGCGGAGCAGGCCCAGGACGTCGTTCTGGACCTTGGCCTGCGTGAAGAAGTCCTTGATCTCGCTGTTGGCCTCGTCCTGCTCGGCCTCGTAGAGCTTGGCGTCGGCGATGGCCCGCTCTTGCGCCTCCGAAACACCGGCCCGGTACTTTTCGCGGTAGACCGGCAGGTTGAAGGCGACGAACAGGCCGATATTGGGCATGCCGCTGGCGGTCCTGGGCGTCACGGCGTTGGTCTTCTCCATGTCCATGTAAGTCACGCCGAGCGTGATGTTGGGGTAGAACCGCTTGCGGGCCAGCTCGACGGCCTTCTCGTCGCGGGCGATGGCCGCCAGGCGACCCCCAAGTTCCGGTCGCGCGGTCACGGCCAACTGGTACAGCCGCTCGAACTCGGCCGGGACAGCGGCAGTCGGCAGCGCGGGAAGCGTCCGCAGGTCGGCCTCGGGGCTAGCGTGGACCTGTCGGGCCAGGGCGGCGCGGGCCGTCACGATCTCCTGCTGGTTACCCGCCAACGTCCGATCCAGCTCGCTCAAGAGCGTCTCGGCCCGGATCACGTCTTGCTGGGATCCGCCGAGCGCCAGCCGTGCCCGGGCGATGTCGCGGAAGTGCTCCAGGAGGCCGCGGTTCTCGATGAGGATCGCCCTGGTCTTCTCGCCCGCGTGCAGGTCGAAGTAGGCCCGCCTCACCGCCGTCACGGCATCGAGCTGGGCGACGGCCAGCTCGGCCAGGGCGACCCGGACGTCGCGGTCGGCCACCTCGCCCCGCAACCGCCGCGTACCGAACCACGGGAACTGCTGGGCGAGCGTCAGGTTGTAGGGGTTGTACCCCATCAGCGAGTATTGGGGCGCAACGCTCGGGATCGGGAAGACGGTGTTCGAAGCGACCGGGTCGTCCAGCGCCGTGACTTGGGGAATGCGGTGCTTGAGGGACTGCACGTTGTGGAAGGCGGCCTGGACCGTCCGGTTCTCGGCCAACGCTCGGCGGATGTAGGTATCCAACGGCTGCGGCCCGGTCAACTCAGGCGGCACCGGATCGGGGCCGGTCGTCGCACCGATAACCGGGGACGACAAGGCAGCTTCGGAGGAGTGATAGACAGCGGGTACTACCTGGCTATCGACCTCCGGAAGTCTCGGCCTTCGGTCTGCTTGGGCACATCCAATCACACTGGAGACGAGGGCCGCCATCAGGGCGGGGCACCATGGTCGTTTCATTGCCGGCCTCCTCGGGAAGCCACCGCGCCGCGCGTTCCGCCCGCGCGACCGGCAACGCCGATCCAACGAGCCCAAGTGTTGCATCGGCAGCGGCGCCCGCGTCGCTTCGGGGGATTGCCCCGGTTGCGTTGATTTTCCCGAAAGAGACGCCCGGACACGCGTGGGTTTCGACCGCGATGTCTCGGAATCGCCGAACAATCGGTCTTGGCCAACGTTTGCACTATTGGGTGGGGCCTTCCCTCGGTCGAGAAACTGAGATTGTCAGGATGGTCGGTGATGGTAGAATTGGTATATTGGGGGAACATAGGCAATCTCTTCTGGGTGTTGTCATGACTGGCCTTCGTCATCACCTCCGGCTCCATGGGATCGCCCTCGCGGCGATCGTGGGGATGCTGTCGGTGGCCGGCGAGGTGTCAGCCTGCACAGCGAAGGGAACGAGCGAGGCCACCCGTGCGTCCTGCGCCGGGCGTGCCGGGTCTTCGTGCTGTTGCGAATCGCCGAGTCCTGATAGAGCCGATCGCCCGGCGGTCTTCGCACCGTCCGGAGGCGGCCTCTTTACCCCCGAGCCACCGTGCGAGTGCCGTCGGGGCGAGCCGACCGAACCGGCCTCGAAGCCCGAATCGCCATCGCCCGAGCGTCGAACCGATCAGGACCGTGCTGGTTCGGTCGAACTGACCTTCGCGGTCCGCCCCGCGATCGCGTTCGGGCGGCTCATCCGGCCGACCGAAAGCCCGCCGGGGGCACCACTCTACCTCCGCACTTCCCGCCTCCTCATCTAAGCCGCTCCCCGCGCCGAGACTCTCTCTCGCCCGATCGTCGTATGTCCGCGCCCGGGTTCTTTCCGGGATGCTGACCTGACGCGGTCGCGTGCCAGACCTCCTTGCCGTCTCTGGACCCGGTCTCCTATCGCGGATTCTCGCCGGCCGGCTTGAGCCCGACCCGGCGTGGGGAGCTTGAATCAATGTCCTCGAACGCCTTCTCGGGCCAGGCCGCCCCGGCTGCGTCCGAACCCGCTTGCGCGGATGAAGCGCCGATGACGCGCTGGCAGAAGTTCCGCCTGGTCGTCAAGGTCGTGGAACTCCGCCTCCGGTTCATCGCCCTGATGGCCATCACCGGGCTGGTGTTCGCCTACTGGGATACCCTCTGGAATCGCTACGACAAGTGGATGCGGCCCGCCGCCGACAAGCACGCGGCGGTCTCCGGCATCGAATACTACTGCCCGATGCATCCGCAGGTCGTCCAGGATGAGCCGGGCAGTTGCCCGATCTGCGGCATGACGCTGGCGAAACGGAAGAAGGGGGAGAAAACGACGTTGCCCGCAGGGGTCACGGCCCGCGTCCAGCTCGCGCCGTTCCGCGTTGCGCAGGCGGGGATCAAGACCACCGAGGTCGCCTACGCACCCCTGGTACAAACCCTGTCGACCGTCGGATACGTTGCGTACGACGAACGACGGATGGCCAATGTCGTCTCCAAGGTCTCAGGCAGGTCTCGCGTCGAGACGCTCTACGTCAACTTCACCGGCCAGAACGTCGAGGCTGGCCAGCCCCTCGCCGAACTCTACAGCCCGGAGCTGAACCAGGCGATCCAGGAGCTGCTCACCGCCACCCGGCGCGCGGATCAAAACGCGACCCAAATGCAGACCGCCGCCGGCCGCTCGCTCCTGGGCGATGGCCGCGAGCTGGTCCGCCTGTCCGCCGAGAAGCTCAAGCGGTGGGGGATCACCCAGGCCCAGATCGACGAGATCCTCGCGAAGGGTAAGACGGACTTCAAGTTCACGATCCTCTCGCCGATCGGCGGCCACGTGCTCAAGAAGAACGTCGTCGAGGGCCAGGAGGTGCAGGAAGGCGTCCCGATGTTCGAGGTCGTCGATCTCGGCACCGTCTGGGTCCAGGCCCAGGTCTACGAGCACCAACTGGGCTTGGTCCACGAAGGGCAGGCCGTGGAGGCCACCGTCGCCGCGTTTCCGGGCGAGAGCTTCCCCGGCAAGGTCGAGTTCGTCCAGCCGCACCTCGACCCAGCCACCCGGACTGTGGAAGTCCGGTATGGCCTGAGCAACCCCGGCCATCGACTCCGGCCCGGGATGTTCGCCACCGTGACACTGAAGACACCCGTCGCCGATACACCTGCCTTCCACTCGCGGGTCGCGACTCTCTCCTCCGGGCACGAGGGGCATCTTGCCAGCCTCAGCAAGGACGCTCACAAGAACTGCCCCGTTACCAACCTGAAGCTCGGGTCGATGGGTGATCCTGTCTCGGTCGAAGTCGAGGGACGCACAGTCTGGGTTTGCTGCTCCGCCTGCCCCCCCAAACTGAAAGCCCAACCCGCCACGTACCTGGCCCGCCTGGAACCTCCGCCCCGGGATGAAGTCTTGAGCGTTCCCGAATCCGCCGTCATCGACACGGGCACTCACAAGGTCGTCTACGTCGAGAGCCAGCCGGGTGTCTTCGACGGCCGCCAGGTTGTCCTGGGCTCGCGCATCGGCGATCGCTTCCCGGTGCTGGAGGGCCTCGCGCCCGGCGAGAAAGTGGCAGCCGACGGTGCGTTCCTGATCGACGCCGAGAGCCGTATCAACCCCGGGACCGCCCCGGCCGCTCCCGGCGGCCCTACCAAGGTCGCCGACGCCCCGAGCCGAACCCACGAGGCCCCGACCGAAGGCGCCCACCGGCACTGAGCCGATCGGAGCAAGGACCATGATTGAATCGATCATCGAGTGGTCGGTCCGCAACCGTTTCCTCGTGATCCTGGCCTCGCTTCTGCTCGCAGGCGCGGGCATCCGCGCCCTGCTGACCATGCCGGTCGATGCGATCCCCGACCTGTCCGAGAACCAGGTGATCGTCTTCACCGACTGGATGGGCCGCAGCCCCCAGGAGATCGAGGATCAGATCACCTACCCTCTGTCGGTCAACCTCCAGGGGCTGGCGGGCGTCAAGGTGGTCCGATCGTCGAGCGAGTTCAACTTCTCGATGATCACCATCATCTTCAATGACGACACCGACTATTACTTCGCCCGCCAGCGCGTCCTGGAAAAGCTGTCGATCGCCTCGACGTTTCTGCCGCCCTTGGTGACTCCCTATCTCGCTCCCGACGCCACGGCCGTCGGCCAGATCTTCTGGTACACCGTCGAGGGTGAGGGCAAGAACCTCAGCGAATTGCGGTCGATCCAGGACTGGTTCGTCCGCTACCAGCTCAACAGCGTACCGGGTGTGGCCGAGGTCGCGTCCGTCGGCGGCGCGCCGAAGGAATACCAGATCGACCTCGACCCCAACAAGCTCAGGGCCTATGGCATCAGCCTCGGCGAGGTGTACTCGGCCGTCGCCCGCTCCAACTCGTCGGTGGGCGGCCGGGTCATCCACCAGGGGAACGCCGAGTACCTGATCCGCTCCATCGGTTGGATCGAGGACCTCGATGATATCCGCGAAACAGTGGTCATCCAGCGCGGCAACGGCACGCCGATCTTCGTCGGCATGCTCGGCACGGTCCAGGTCGGGCCCGCTTTCCGCCGGAGCGTGCTGGAGAAGGACGGCAAGGAGGTCGTCGGCGGCGTGGTGTTGATGCGCTACGGCGAGAACCCGCTCGAGGTCACGCGCCGCATCAAGGAGAAAATCACGACGCTCCAGGCGGGCTTGCCCGAAGGGGTGCGGATCGTCCCCTTCTACGATCGCACGCCGCTGATCCACAAGGCCATCGAGACAGTCAGCGGCACCGTCAAGGAAGAGCTGATCGTCTGCACGTTGGCCATCATCCTGATCATGGGCCATCTGGGCAATGCCTTCGTCGTCGCGGTGACGCTGCCGATGGCGGTGCTGTTCAGCTTCCTCATGATGCGGCTCTTCGGGATGTCATCGAACATCATGAGCCTGGCGGGCATCTCGATTTCGGTCGGCATTTTGATCGACCAGGCGGTCGTCATGGGCGAGAACGCCGCCCACCACCTGAGCCGCCACTTCGGCCGCCAGCGTGTGACCGGCGACACCACCGAGATCGTCATCCGTGCCTGCCGCACGGTCGGCCGGCCGATCTTCTTTTCGGTCTTGATCACGATCCTGTCGTTCCTGCCGGTTTTCGCCCTGTCGGGTCGCGAGGGGAAGATGTTCCACCCGCTGGCCTGGACGAAGACCTTCGCGCTGGTCGGAGTGGCCGTGCTGTCAATCACGCTGGTGCCGGCCTTGATCCCGATCTTCCTCAAGGGACGGATCAGGTCGGAGGACGAGAACTGGCTGGTCCGGACCATGATCGAGATCTTCAAGCCGATGCTCGCCTGGCTGATGGACCGCACGACCCTGGTCTGCTGGCTGTTCGTGGTCATCCTGGGGTTTGGTTACGTCGCCTCGACGAAGCTGGGCCGGGAGTTCATGCCCGACCTGAACGAGGGGTCGATCATGGACATGCCAACCACCGTGCCCCGGGCGTCCATCGCCCAAGCGGAGCACGATCTTCGGGTCCGCGACGAGGTGCTGCGTGGCTTCCCCGAGGTCTGGCAGGTCGTCGGCAAGGCGGGCCGGGCCGAGACCCCGACCGATCCGTCACCCTTGGACATGGTCGAGACAATCATCAATCTGCGGGACCGCGAGGTCTGGCCCAAGCGGAAGCTGCTCGATGACGACGCCGTGGGCCAGACCCGTGTCGTGCTCGATGTCCTGGTGGCCAAGGGCCTGCTTGGCCGCCCCGCCTCGGTCCAGGAACGGGATGGGCTGGCCGCCGAGGCGGCGATGACGGTCGCCGGCCAGGTCGATGAGGTGCTACGCGACCTGGCGGTGCGGCGGCTGACGGAGTTCCGCCCGGAATTGGGCCGCGGTTTGATCGGTGAGGCGATCGACGCCCTGCTCGGCCGCGCCCTACCGGCCGCCGTCGCCCGCAAACCGACCTCGGCCGAGCGCGAGTCCCTGATCGAATCGCTGTCGAAGACCTATGGCGACCGGCTCGCGGTCCAGGTCCTGCCCGATGACGTGACCGGGTTGATCAATAATGCCGTCAAGCGGCTCGTGGAGATGGGAGTGCTCCGCGATCGCCCCGACCTGCTCACGCCGCCCCCGGCATTCCTCGAGCGGGCCGCCGCAGCCGCCGGCGACGCGCTGGGCTTCGCCAGGCCGACCCTGTTCACCCGGATTGCCGAGCAGCTCGACGCCGGCCATACGAACCGGCTCAAGGAACGGATCAAGTCACTCAACTGGGAGTTATTCGACCGTGCCGTCGGTGCCGCCAACTGGGCGGCCCTCGAGGAGCTAACGAAGCTGGGCCGCGATCGGAAGCTCGCCACACGCGACGCGGCTCCGGGGGAGTTGGCGGTCCTCCGAACCGCGCTCGAAAAGCCATTCGCCGGCCGGCTCCTGTTGTGGAAGAAGACGAAGGGCGACCTGGTCGAGGAGATGAGCACGGCGTTGCAGATGCCCGGCTGGGGCAACAGCTTCACCCAGCCGATCGCCAATCGGATCGAGATGCTCTCGACCGGGGTACGCCTCCCGGTCGCCGTCAAGGTCTTTGGCTCCAAGCTTGACGACATCCAGCGCGTCAGCCAGGAGATCGCCAAGGTGCTGCGCGGGGTCCGCGGTGCGGCCGACGTCTTCGCCGACCAGATCGTCGGCAAGGGCTACGTGGAGATCAAGATCGACCGGAAGAAGGCGGCTCGTTACGCCATCAACGTCGGCGACATTCAGGACGTGGTCGAGGTGGCGATGGGGGGCAGGCCCTTGACGATGACGGTCGAGGGACGCGAGCGCTACCCGGTCCGTGTCCGCTACGCCCGCGACTATCGTGACGATGTCGATGCACTCAAGAACATCCTCGTCTCCGCACGAGGGATGGCCGCCGGCGTCGGGCAGGCCGGCGGGGTGGGCGGGATGGGTGGCGGCGGGATGGGAGCAT
>JBIOJM010000418.1:0-7825 GCA_044450785.1 Isosphaerales bacterium | reverse complement strand
TTCCCACGCTCCGCGTGGGGACGCACGTCTTGGACGCTCTGCGTCCGCTCGATCGGCGAAGCCTCGGTTCTGGTCCGACGACGCGGAGCGTCTGAGAGAGCGTTCCCACGCGGAGCGTGGGAACGAGAACAAATCCTTTGCCGTCTTCGCTTTATCACTGATTCAACGGTATTGGGCCAAGGGGGAGTAGACAATGGCCATTGCCGAAAGTCGAAAGTCAAATATCGCAGTCGACGAGTGAGGCGCTGATGGATTGAGGAGTGATTACGCATGAGGACATCGTTAAGGGCTTGGGTGTCGCCGTCGCCGCGGACCGGCCTTCCGGTCTACCGGGAGCCGGAAACGGAAACAGGGGAGGCGTTGTGGCGGATCAACGGATATCGAGCGAGGCTCCTGATCTGGACGCGGGACGAATGGGAAAAGTTGGACGCACGTCCTCCGGACGCACAGTTTCACCCCAGCGGGGTGTGGTGCGCATTGCGAATGGACTGATCGACGGCCGGCGGCAATCGATCATCGGCGACGGGCAGTGCACCGAATTCGCCGGGGCTGGACTCATCGTAACACCAGACTTCGACGCAGGCGCCCGCGGGGTAACCTTCCAGGCCGGTGGGGATGACGACGAACCCGTCGGCGCTCGAGACGCTGGAGAGGATCGACGCTCCGCTCGAGGAGAGCGGCTCGACCTGGCCGTGGCAGATCCGGACTCGAGCGTAATCGACACGGCCCACCGCGGAGACCAGCTTGCGCGCCAGCGGCAAGGTCACCGAGCGGTAGGGCCAGCGCCCGTCGCGGCCGCCGAGCCGGCGGATCAACGGACCGGCGACGAAGTCGTAGCCGCACAAGCAGCTCACCGGGTTGCCAGGCAACATGACGACGGGGCGGTCGTCGAATCGGAGCAAGCCGAGTCCGGTCGGGCTCGCGGGCCGAAGAGCGAGGCCGTGGGCGATCAGCCGGCCGAGCTCGGCGACGATCCCGGGGACGTGGTCCTCCGGACCCGCGGAGCTTCCGCCCGAGACGAGGATGAGGTCGGCCCGGCCGGCGGCATCAAGGATCGCACTCCGGATTGCCGCCCGACTGTCCGGAAGCAGTGCCGCAACCGCGCACGAGCCTCCGTCCCGCGCGACCAAGGCCGCGATCATCACGGAATTGACGTCGGGAATCTGATAATCCCGCGCAGGCGTGCCAGGAGCGAGCAGTTCGTCGCCGGTGATGAGGGCGGCGACCCTGGGGCGGCGGACGACGGTAACCTGGGCGGCACCGACGGCGCTCAGCACGCCAAGGTCCTGGGGTCGAACGACGCGGCCGGCGTTGAGCACAAGGGTGCCGGGCGCGATGTCTTCACCGCGCCGGCCCACGTTTCGTCCTTGCGGGAGGGCCTCACAAACCTGGACTCGGAGACCGTCGACCCGTGCCGATTCGACCGGGACGACGGCATCGGCGCCCGCGGGCAGGGGGGCACCGGTCGCGACCTCGACGGTTTCCGCCGGACCGACGGTGACCGGGCAGCGCAGGCCCGGTCGAGACCGCCCCACGCAACGGAAAGCGGCCGGCATGTAGTCCGAGGCGCCGAAGGTTTCCTCGGCCCGGACGGCGTAGCCATCCATGGCGGCCCGATCGAACGGAGGGACCGCGCCGGGTGCGATGATATCTCGCGCCAGCACTCGTCCCCACGCCTCGCCGAGCGCGATCTCCTCATTTTCGAGCGGGCCGATGTGCTCGACGATCCAGGCGGACAGCTCGTCGACACTGGTGCGCGTCTTGAACCCCCTCATGCGGGGATCGCCGCCCTTCCCGAAGTCTACGCCCGCATTCTCGCTCATGGAGTTCGAGTCGCGCGGGTACCTGGCTTCTCGTTCGACTTGACCGGACGGGGACTGAACGAGAGAAACACCTCCGTACCGAGTGGGGGGATCTTTTCGGTGTTCGTGGAGAACGCGCGTTCGGTGTCGTTGGCGGAACTCTCGATCGGAAGGTCGAGGATCGAACTGCCGAAATTGGCCACCGTGATCAAGTCACCCTCATCGGCGGCGTATCGCTGCTGCTTGGTGGTGGGATCTTCGTAAAACTGACTGCCTGCGAAGACCCAATCGCGCGCGAGGGGGGCATTCTTCTCGTCCTTGACCCACTGGCGCGCGTCCGACTTGTGGATCTTGCCGTCCTGGCTCCAGAGCAATTCGATCGCGATCGCGGAGCCGGTCGGGGGTTCGAACTTGGGAACGAATTGAACCGGATGACCGGGTTCGGCGCCGGTCAGGAGCAGACCCGCATGAATCTGTTGGGGGACGGCGTCGGTCGCCAGGATGGCCTCATGCTCCTTGGTCCCTTTCGAGCACATCAGGTGCTCGAGGTAACCCTCGCGCAGCACGACGCGTGCGCGGAGGACCAACCGTTTCGTCTTGCGGTCGAACCAGAGGCTGCGCCCCAAGCTCTTCCACGCCGAATCGGGCTGGATGGCTTCCGCCTTCGGCTTGCCGCCGTCATCGGCGGCAGCCTGCACGAGAAGAAAGGCCAGAGTCAGACCTGCGTACATGACTCACTCGCTTGCTTTGCCAAGAGAAACGGGGGAACACTCCATGATGTAGCATCCCCAAATTTGGTCGCGGGATCAAGCACTCGAAGACACTGGCATGGCCAGTGGCACACGGTCAGAGGGCCGATTCTCCCGCCCGCGCGCGCAAGAAAAAGGCCGCCGGAAGCGATTTCCGGCGGCCTCGTTGGGTTTTCGACACGTCCTGGCTGGAGCGGTTCGTTCGATCGCGCCCCTGGATCAGAGGGCGACCGACGGGATGCCCAGCTTCTCCTCCTCTTCCTCGAGAATGATGATTCGCGGCGTGACCATGAGCATGACGCTGTTTGTGGTGCGGCCGATGCCGACGTTGCGGAAGAGACGATCGAGGAGCGGGATCTTGGACACGACAGGAACGCCGTATTCGGTGCGTTGCTCCATCAGGTTCTTGACGCCGCCCAGAAGGACCGTACCGCCATCGGGGACCGTGACGGTGGTCGTGATCGTGGTGGTGGTGGTATTGGGGAGCTGGACAGTGGTCGAGATGACCGCCGCCGCACCACCCAATCCGCTGCCGCCGACGGCACCGCCCGGGAAGGTAAAGGTCTGCAAACTGTTGAGTGCGTTGAAGAACGGGGTGAGCGTCATTCGCACGTAGCGGCGGTCGGCCGAGACGACCGGAGTGACCGTGAGCGTCACACCGCTGGGGATCAGGCCGATGGTCGGGCTGTAGGCGACGGCGCCGGGACCGACGATCGGGGTGAGTGACTGGATATAGTACTGGACCACGTTGTTGAAGATGGTCGCGGCCGCACCGTTGAAGGTGGTCACCTTGGGTGCCTGGAGGACGTTGGATCGCGAATCCCCCTGGGCGGCCGCGAGGAAGAGATAGACCTCCAGGTCACTGAGGAATGCGATGCCGAAGGTGGCACCTGAACCTGGTACGAACTGCGAAGACTGGACGAGGCTGGCCTGGGGGCCGGTGTAGGGAAGGTTCAGGTTCGGCGAGAAGTTAGCGATGCCTCCGCCCTGGGTCCCCACGACCAGCGGCCCCGTATTGGGATAGGCGTGGTCGCGGATCGGATTGACGAGGTAGACCGGCTGTTCGACCGTTCCGCCCGTCGAACCGCCCGTGGTGCCGCCACCGCCGCCCGTGCCGCCGGCCGCGCCGCCGCCGCCACCCGTGCCGCCGGCCGCGCCGCCACCACCGCCGCCGGTCGTGCCGCCGCCGCCGCCACCCGTGCCGCCGCCGCCGCCCGTCGTGCCGCCGCCGCCGCCCGTCGTGCCGCCTGTGCCACCGCCCGTCGCGGTCGACGTCGAGGTTGAGGTCGAGGTGGACGAACTACTCCCGGTCGCGAGGAGTTGCACGAACGGATTCGGGATCGCGAACGTACTGTGTTTTCCGACGGTGTCGGACTGGATCTGGAAGTCAAAATCGACACCGATCTGCTCGAAGAACGTGTCGTTGACCGTGATGAAGCGGACTTCGACCGAGACTTGAAGGTCCTGGAGCCTGCGGAGCTGGCGGAGCAGGTCGGCGACTTGCTCGTGGACTTCCGCCGTATGCTTGATGATCAGGCTGATGCTGAGAAAGAAAGGCACGATCGCACCAGGCTGACGGCCTGCGTCGAGGCCGCCGCCTGCGTCACCGCCGAATCCACCCCCCATGCCATAGGCTGAGGAAACATCATGACCGTAGCCGTCCTGGATCTTCCAGGTGCCGGGTGCGATCGACGACGTGATCAACTGGATGAGCGGCATCAAGTCGACTGTCGGGCGCTCACCCTTGGTGGTTCCGAGTCCCGCGAGGGCCTGCGAAGATCTCGGATCGAGGGCCCCGAACATCCCCTGGGTCTGGATGCCGGCACCATTGGGGTCAGATTGCGGCGGTTGGGCCATCACGTTATGCGGCAACGTGTTTGTGGCACCGCTATCCGGCGGCATGACCAGGTCGCCGACGTAGTAAGTCTTGGGATAGGTCTGCGACTGGGTCGCTTGCGGGCTGGTGATCAAGACCACCTCATCCTCGACCTTGTAGGTCAGCCCCAGCGGCCGGAGCATCAGCTTGAGCGCGGTCTTGAGCTGAATCTGATTGACGACCAGGCTCACGGGCGACGCGGAGGTCAACCCTTCCTCGCCGAGCGCCTTCGGGTCGAGCACGATATTCAGACCGGTGTAATTCTGGAGGAACGTGACGGCCTCGCTCAAGGGCTGCTTGTCCATGTTCACCGAGACTCGGTCCTTGAGCTTCGACTCGATGGTCAGGACCTTGGGGTCTTTCTTGAGCTCGAGCTTGGCGTTCATCGCCAGGCGGTCGCGAGTCAGGTCCTTGAACGTCTTGGGGAACGAGATGTCCCTGAGCTGCACTTCCGGGTCGGCGATGGCCGCCAGGTCGACTGCTTGGAACGCCACGACGTTGGCTTCGTCCTTGTTGCTCCGGTTCAACTGGTCTTGTTTGAAGCGCCGTTCCGCCTTTGCCTTGTAGACCAGCATCGAGGCGGCCAGCTCGTTGGGATCGACCTCCATGGCCCGCTTGGCGAAGGCTTCGCACTCGACGTAGTTGCCCTCGGCGTAAGCCTTCATGGCTTTGTCCATGAGCTCCTTCATCCGCGTCTTCTTGGCCTTGTCGGCTTCGAGGATGCGGAGCCGCTTCGTCTCGATCTCGGCGCGGAGCTGCTTATCTTGCATTTTGCGCTCGAACTCGACCTTGTCTTTCTTGGCGATTTCGATGGCCACCTCGAGGCGGCGGACCATGGGCCGAGACAAGTCGGGGGAGAGACCGGCGGCGTGGACCGCCTGGACAGTCTGCTCGTAGAGCGCGATCGCCTTGTCAGGATCGGTCTCATGGAGGCGGCGTCCCTCGGCGATCTTGGTCCCGACCTCGGCATTGAGTCGCTGCGCCGCCAGTGCCTCGGCGTCCTGGGCTGCGCTTGTGCCGGATTTCGCGTCGGGCTTGCCCTTGTCGTCGGTGGACAGTTTCTGAAGGAGGCCCTCGACCTTGGCTCGCAGGTTTTCGTCGAGTGAGTCGCCGGCGGCGGCGACCTCCTTCAAGAGAGAGCGGGCCCTGCCGTTGTCACCCGATCGCAGCGCGGCCAGGGCCGTCTGGTACAGGCCAAGCGCTCCGCCTTGCGCGCTGAGCGAGATCTGCGCGATCAGCTCGTCCGCCTGAACGTCGACGCCGAACTTGCCTGCCTTCGCCTGGTTGGCGAGCTCTTTGGCCGCCGAGAAATTCCCGACCTTGTAGAGCGCCTGGGCCTCGGAGAGCAATTGATCGCCCCGGTTGGCCGGTTTCGGGCTGGCGGCGACCGGCTCGGCTCCGAGCGAATCGAGCGCGGCGGCCGCGGCACCTGGTTTTGCCTGGGCTGGCGTTGCGGCGGCGACCACGGGCTCGAACGTGGCTGGTGGCGCCGCGACCGGCTTCTGACCAACCGGGTCGTCCGCCGGTGCCGCCAGGTCCGGAGCCGGGCCCGGCTCGTTGGCCGCGATCTGCCGGACCGCGGGGTCGGCCACGGGCGCGAGCACGATCCCGGCAGGGGCCATCCGGCTCGACTCGCTGGCGCTCAACCGCTCCGCCTCGGTGAATTTGGCCACTGCCGCGGCTTGATCACCCTTGGCCAGCAGCTCATTGGCCTCGCGCTCGGCGGTGAGACTCGGCGGCTCTGGAGCCGGTCTGGTCGTCGCGATCGCCGGTGCCTTTTGAGCCCGAGCCATCGCGATCTCGTGGAGGACCGATTCGGCCCGATCAGCCATCAAGGACGGAACCACGTTCATTCGCTGGGCCTGCCGCGCCTTTGCCTCCGCATCGTCGAGCTTGCCGACCGAGATGAGCTGGCGCGACTCCTGGACCAGAATGTCGTAAACTCCCTGGCTCGACTGTTCCCTGGGTGACGTGTTGCGGATCTTGTCGCGACGGCGCAGGGCACGAGCCGCGGCGGCCACCTTGTCGGGACTGTCCTCGAAAAGGCCGTAACTCAAGCCCCACGCCTTCACGTCGAGCGCGACGGCCTCGGCCTGCTCGAATTGGCGGTTTTCGAGCGCGGTCCGCGCCTCGCGGAGCTTCGCTCGGGCTGCGCGCCGGTCGTGCGGTTGCGCCGACCCGGCATCCTTGGACACGACCGCCTTGGGACGCGCCTTCTTGATCTCCTCCGCGACCTTGGCCGGCGTGTCGTCGAAGAGCCCCCACTTGATGTTCAGCGCGTCGGCCTCCAGAGCCTTGCGCTCCGCCATGTCGTAGTTCCCCAGGTGGAGCTGTTCGCGCGCCTCATGCAGCAGCCATCGACCTCGTTGCTTGGTATCGACGGTCGCGGCGATCTGATCCGGTCCGGATGGGTTGCCAGCGATTGCTGCGTACGGGTGCGATCCAGCCGTCGTGGACGCAGGGGGTCGGACGGCGGCGGCAGCCTGCACGGCGGCCGCCGGGTTTGCTGCCGGGGCCGTCGAGCCCGCCGCGATTTCCGCCTTCGCCTTGGCCAGCTCCCTCAGATAAGCATCGAGTGTGGCCTGCTCGTCGGGTTGGAGCTGATCGCGGTAAGTATTGGCGGCCTCCAGGTACTTGGAGGCCAGCTTGAGTTGTTCACTGTCCTGAGCACTGTTGTAGAGACGTGCCCCGGCTTCCAGGTACTTGATCGGCGGCGCGGGCGGCGGCTGCCGGGTCGCCGAGGACGGCGCAGCGGCCGCATCATCGGGGGCTGCCCCTTTGGTGGCTCCTCCCCATGCGCACAGGATCAAGATGAGACTGACCGTTCTAAGCCTTCCCAACGCGACCTCCTTTCGCCGCTCGCGACGCCGACCGCCGACGTGCCTGGCGACAGCCCATGTCCGGTCATTACAAGAGGGAGACGAATAGCCGTTGCGGTTGAACGTACCAGGCCGCGTCGGCGGACTGGCCGCTTCACCTAATTCACTTGAAGTCCTGGCGCTTTCACGCTGCGGTCGCGAGATGGCATAGCGAGAACCGGGAGAAGATGTGACGCTGTGTACCCTCACGGGTCACTCCGGTCAAGACGAATCCGGTCGATTCAATCATTCCTTCCTCTATCTGATCGGCCGAAACTCCGTCAAACTTTGCCCACACGTCGTTCTGATGAAATTCGGCACGTTCCTCAATAGTCGTTACAGGGCGAAATCGCGTCGTAGCCCGGATGATCGTTACAGAGCGAAATCGCCTCGAAAGAGAGATGTTCAAACGGTTTGCGCCGACGGCGTCAAACCTCGTTCGGTCCGAGGCGGTAAAAAAAGAACCCCCACCGTCATGGTGGGGGTTGGAAAAGTCGGGTTCGATCAAGTTGCCATCAGTTGCCCCCAGCGCCCCCGCCC
>JBIOJM010000417.1:0-7939 GCA_044450785.1 Isosphaerales bacterium | reverse complement strand
CCGGCTACATACGGGCGCGCGTCAACGGCCAGGTGGTCAACCTGTCCGACGACCTGGCGCTTGACCGGCGGATCAAGCACCATATCGAGGCGGTTATCGACCGGCTCAAGGCCGGTCCCAATCCCAATTCCAGCTTGCGCGGACGGTTGGCGGAGGCGGTCGAGCAGGCACTGAAGCTCGGTGAGGGAACGGTCATCATCGCGTCCGAGGGACAGCCGGACCTCTTGCTCTCGTCTCACTTCGCGTGCACGGCCTGCGGGATCGGCTTTGACCCCCCCAGCCCTCAGCTTTTCAGCTTCAACAGCCCGCAGGGGATGTGCCTGGCTTGCGATGGCCTGGGAATCCGGCACGACTTCGATCCCGATCTGTTGGTTGCCGACTCGGCGCTCTCCGTCTGGGACGGGGCGATTGCGCCGATCGGTCCGGTCAAGGAGATGGGCCGGTGGCGCCGGCACCTTTTCGAGGGAGTCGCGGCGAACGTCGAGGTCGACCCCGACGGTCCGCCCAAGGGGACAATGCTCAAGGGCCCCTGGCGCGACCTCGACGACAAATGGCGGCAAGCCTGGCTCTACGGCCTCGGTGATCGGTCGATCGTCCACCGCTGGAGGAACCGAAGCAAGGTCTGGTCGCACGCCGAGAAATGGACCGGCGTTGTGCACGAATTGCTGGCCAAGTATCGCGGTGCCACGGGCGGTCCACTCCGTAACCAGCTCGAGCCGTTCATGCGGAGCATGGCCTGCCCGGAATGCGCGGGCACGCGGCTCAACGCACGCGCGCGGGGGGTCAAGGTCGGCGGCAAGACCTTGGTCGAGCTGGGAGCCATGCCCATCGACCAAGTCGGCCACTTCTTCGACGTGCTGGCTCATGGAGAAAAACAGACGCAGAACCATGTTCTCCTCGATCCGGTCTCGCGGACGATCGCCGAGGAGTTACTCAAGGAAATCCGCGCGCGGCTCAGGTACCTGATCGACGTGGGGCTGCATTACCTGTCGCTCGACCGCGGGGCCCCGACGCTTTCCGGCGGGGAGGCGCAGCGGATCCGGCTGGCCAGCCAGGTCGGGTCAGGGCTGGTCGGAGTGCTGTACATCCTCGACGAGCCGTCGATCGGCCTGCACGCCCGTGACAACGACCGGCTGCTTGCGACGCTGCGCCGGCTCGCCGAGCTGGGCAACACGGTGATCGTCGTCGAGCACGACGAGGACACGATGCGAGCGGCCGACCACCTCGTCGACTTCGGGCCGGGGCCTGGCGTCAAGGGGGGTGAGGTGATCGCCCAGGGTACGATCGGCGACCTGGCCCGCTCATCGCAGAGCTTGACCGGGGCGTACCTCACGGGCAAGAAGGCGATCCCGATTCCGAAGCTGCGCAAGGTCCCCGACGGCCGGTTCCTCACGATCAAGGGGGCTCGGCACAACAACCTCAAGGCCATCGACGCGGCGTTTCCGCTGGGTCTGTTCATCTGCGTAACGGGAGTTTCCGGCTCAGGCAAGAGCTCGCTGGTGGGGGACATCCTCCGCGAGGTGCTGGCGCGCGACTTGAACGGGGCAATCACCGAGCCGGGCGCGCACGATCGGATCGACGGGTCCAAGCACCTCGACAAGCTGATCGACATCGACCAGTCGCCGATCGGCCGCACTCCACGGTCCAACCCGGCGACTTACATCAAGCTGTTCGACCAGATTCGCGACCTGTTCGCCCAGCTCCCGGAGGCGAAGGCCCGCGGCTACCCGCCGGGCCGGTTCAGCTTCAATGTCGCGGTCGCGGGTGGACGATGCGACGCCTGCGAGGGGAACGGCTCGAATCGCCTCGAGATGGACTTCCTCGCGGACATCTGGGTGACCTGCCCGGTGTGCCAGGGCAAACGATTCGGGCGCGAGACCCTGCACGTGCGGTTCAAGGGCAAGAGCATCAGCGACGTGCTCGACATGGACGTGCAAGAGGCCCTCGAGCACTTCGCCAACATCCCCAAGATCGCCGCGACGCTCCAAACCTTGCACGACGTTGGGCTCGACTACATCAAGCTCGGCCAGCCGTCGCCGACCCTTTCCGGGGGCGAGGCGCAACGGATCAAGCTTGCCCGCGAGCTGGTCAAGAAGGGGACGGGCAAGACCCTGTACATCCTCGACGAGCCCACAACCGGGCTGCACTTCGACGACGTCCGCAAGCTGCTGGATGTGCTCCATGGCTTTACGGCCCAGGGGAACACGGTGGTCGTGATCGAGCACAACCTCGACGTGGTGAAGACAGCCGACTGGATCATCGACCTGGGGCCGGAAGGGGGTGCCGGTGGCGGCTTGATCGTTGCCCAAGGCCCTCCCGAGCGGGTGGTTGAGGTTGAGGAGAGCCATACGGGCCAGGTGCTGCGCAACGTCCTCAACGGCCGGGCCGGCCGCCGCGCTCGCGCTCGCGCGGCCGCCCACCATGCGCCGCGCGACGGCCTGGCTGCCATCGAGGTCCACGGACGGACCAGAGAGTAACCGGCGACGTGGCTGGGGTCAATGAGGTGTCGAATGGCGGTGCGTGGCGAGGGCCGTTGAAAGCGGAGGGGGTCTCTCAGGCCCACCGCGAAGCGGTTTAGTTCAATTCCGGGAATTCCGGGAATTCCGAGTTTTTTTGCAAAATAAAGCGAATTTGGGGTTGACAGCGCGTTTGGCGATTCGACACTATCCATACGTCAGGATTCCGATTGATTTCGATGGAGGGCCGCCGGGATGGGTGCGCCGAGTGAGGCATATCGCACACGTTTTCCGGTCTCGCTCCTCGTGGCGACGGCGTTCGTTACGATCCCTTTCGTCCTTTCCACCCTCGTCCCCGACATCAAATCATACCCCCCCCCCTTGAATCCAGCGGGCTCGGACGCACGGCAATTTCCGCTCGAGATCAGCCCTAATCCGGTCTCGCTGGGCGTGTTGACCGCTGGCCGATCAGTGCGGTCGACTGTCACGTTGCGCAATCGGGGCAGACAACCGGTGACGGTGAACCGCATTGAGGCGAGTTGTCCTTGCCTCCGAATTCACCCGAACGCGTTTGAGATCGGCGCGGGTGAGGCGGACGCTCTGACGTTTGAATTCGACCACTCCGCGGAGCGCGATTTCCAAGGCGACTTGGCTATTAATGTCGTAGGATACGACGGTGTGGGCAATGCCGCTTTCCGAACCCGGGTCGATCTCCACATCCAAGCGGAAACGCGGAAGGAGGAAGGCGCGCGGCGTCCACCGGCATGACACTGGAAGGTCGATCCCGGCGGGCTTCGAGGCGCTCACGATATCGCGCCAGCATTCCAAGGGAGGCGCATTGGAGCCATAGCGCCCGAAGGCATCCATCTCGGGGCTCGCGAAAATGGCTCGGGCGGGTCAGGTTTCCCGCTCTGTTTGTCGCTCGCGTAGGCACGTGCCCTGGTAATGCCTCCGAGCGAAGTGCCTCGTTTGATCGCGCTCAGAAATCTGTGCCGAGACGTCGGGTGGATTCACCGTTCGGTAACAACGATAGGAGGGTTGTACGCATGAACCGCGAAATGAAGAGGCTCGTGGTCGCCATGGCAGCCGTGACGTTCTTACTCGGGTGGAAGGGTGTATCGGCCCAGTTCGTCGGCACCTTTTGTGCGTCTCCGCCCACTGGCGTATGCACGGCGGGAACGACCTGTCCGACGAATCCGGATTGCACGCTCAACGGTACGGGCGCGTGGTCGGTGTGCCTCACGGCTCCGTGGTATTGCTTCACAGTGAACACAGCGGGGTGCATGGGCAGCACTTCGCAGTTCCGGATCTGCTTTTGTCCACCCTCAGCCTTCAGCGCATCCGGATGCTAATAACTTGGCGGATGCGGAGTGAGGCGGTAGTCGCGGCCCTAGAGTCCGGGGCACCGCGGGTCCAGACCGCGGCTACCATGCCATCCACCGCGAAGGGCTGGTGGTTCGATGCGGGTGGCGCGTCAAAATCCTCGGATATGAACGAGTTGTGCAGTGGATAACCGAGCCCACGCGGGAGGGTTTGGGAGACATGGTCCACCTTTTCTTCGCGATCGTGGCATCTCAGGTCGGTTTCCCGCGCTCTGACCATTCGTTGAGCTTGGACGAACTCGCTCGGGCCAATTCAGCTTCGGTCTCCGCCATCCAATCGGTGGTCCTGGATCTTCGGTGCTTCGAATCGAATGCGGGCGAGCCGTTGGCGGAGACCGATCGCATCATTTACCGGGTGCAAGGCGACAGCGAACGCGTGACTTTCGATCGAGTGACTCTGCCACGGACTGACGAAGGCGACAGGATGGGCTACCGGGACGAATCCAATGGTCCCCAGGGCTCCAAGTCAGTCGTCGGGTACGATCCGGCTCAACCGCCGCAACTGGGCGAGATCACACTCTCGCGGGCTTATGGAACATTAGGACCGAGGGTTCTTGGTCCAAGGCGGATGACTTCCCTTCCAAGGCTCCAGCTACTTCTTGACATCGGTTTCGGTAACGGATCGTGGTCGTTGCGCGAACTTATCGCGTCATCGTCGGCCAAGCTGGTCGCGACGCCCTCGGCTTCCAATCGTCATTGCTACGAAATCGAAGTGAAGCGGCCAGACGTCGCCTTCAATATCGCGGTCGATCCCACGGCGAATTTCATGATTCGAAGAGTGGAGACAATTTCGAGCCCGCGGGCGAAACCGAAACCAACGGGGTTCCTGGAGGTCGAGGCATTCCAGGACTGCGGCGACGGGATTTTTCTCCCGGCCTTGGTCGTCGGCCAGGAGTACGAAGCGAACGGTGTCGTCGTCAAGATTCGCAGAGAAGTCAAGATTGTCTCCTGCAACGAGGCGTTGAGTCCGGATGCGCTAGAGCCAAAGTTTCCGGATTGGCTCCCTGTGGTCGATCAACGGTCCGGCAAGATCCATTATTGGGGACCAGGCGACAAGCCGCGCCTTACGTTTGACAGGGCCGCAGAGCAACGCAAGTGGTGGCTTGCTCGGGTTGCAAAGGCGCAGCGCGCGCGATCGGCGGGTCGCTTCCCGTGGTCGCTGGTGATGGGAGGCGCGACCGTCGCCGTCGCCGTCGCGGCGATCGTCGTGGTCCGCGCTCGCTCCCGCCGTCGGTAAGGCCGAAGGCACGACAGGGGCTCACAGTTCGTCCGCTGCTCTATCATTGTCTCGGGAGGCTCATGATGGCGCGGAAGCGTGCCGTCTGTCTCGGTGCAGCCCTGGCGGTCTCATTCGTCGCGGGCCTGCTTGGTACTCACTGGTATCATCGGAGCGCGCGCGCGCCCGGCCGCCGCCCGAAGCCCGCGGTAGCCCACTCCCCCGTCGTGCCGCTTGGACCAAGGGTAATTGAGTTCGTGCCCCAGACCATGGATTTTGGCGCAGAACCTGTGTTTTCGGGTGATCGGCTGAGGTTCGACGTCGCCGTTGCGAACACGTCCCGGGCCTCCGTTCTCGTCACGGAGCTTCCGAGAAGCTGCGGGTGCCTGACTTTCGGCGGAGATGGTGAGTTCAGTTTCCCCGTTACGTTGCATCCAGGAGAAAAGATGCCCCTGAAGGTCGAGGTCGCGACCGACGGCAAGACCGGCTATGTGACGATGGAGATCCTGGCCCGGGGCGTGATGGCCTCAGGCGAGCCGATCGCACCCGCACTGCTGGTCATTCGGGGACAGATTATGTCGTCGATCCTTCCTCTGCCGGACGAGCTGTGGCTCGACGTGCGTCAGGATGAAAGTGATTCACCGATTGTGAGAACGGTTGTCCTCGCCGATCAATGGCCCGGCGACGGACTCGCCATTGCCGAGATCACGTCAACGGCGGGGCCCCGCATGCGGTTCGATCTCGCGCCAGCGGATGGGACGAGTCTGATCCGCGGGCTGGACGTGCGCAAAAGGCGCGAGTTGACGATCACCTACTCGATCCCGCCGGCGACGAATGTCTTCGACGAAACGATCACGATCACGCCGGCCTATCGCCCGGCCAAACCTGCGAAGGTCCGACTGCACGGCCGCGTCCTTCCCGACTATGAGTTCAGTCCGTCCCAGATCCTCGTCCACGACGCACGGCCCGGCGCGACGGCCTCCCGAACGTTGGTGTATCGGTATCATCGCCCTCAGTTCCGAGATCTGCGACCCGTCGACGTGCCTGAAGGCCTCGCTGTGGCCGAAATGGGCGGGCTCGCGGACGGAACGCGGCGATTCCGGATCACTTGCCGGCTGCCAGAACGAGGCGGTCGGAAGGACCAAATGGTAATCTTCCAAATTGGTCAGGCGGGTGAAAGAATACGCGTGCCCATCTCGATCATCGTTGGTTCCAAATAGAGTCTAGCTCGGTGAGGCTCCCATGGTCATTACCACCCGATCGGTCGCGGTTTCTGCTCGTGCGTTTACACTGATTGAGCTCGTTGTAGTGATTGCCATCATTGGAATCCTCGCCGGCCTGCTATTGCCGGCGGTTCAATCCGCCCGGGAGGCCGCTCGCAAATCCCAGTGCGCCAGTAATCTCAGCCAGATGGGCCTGGCCATACACAGTTACCACGACTCGCATGGCTGTCTGCCGCCCGGCTGGATGAAGAACTTTGATCCGCGTTACGCCGGGCTTAACCCGCCTTGCGGACCGGCCCTGGTCGACAAAAGCTTTCTGGTGCTGATCCTTCCCGGAGTGGAGCAGTCGGCCCTTTACAATAGCATCAACCAGGCGCTGAACATCGAAAGCCGCGAGAACCGCACGATCCATCCGGTCGCTGTCTCGGCGTACGCGTGCCCCAGCGACCCCGGGTCGGGCCACGCCCGGCCGGTGGCGATGGAGGGCCTAATCCAGCGTGGCTTGGCCGATCCCGGAGAGCACCTGGATGCGGTGTTCGCGAGCTATGGAGCATGTCTCGGCTCATTTTTCGTCGCGGCCGAGCCGACCGTTGATCACGGATGCAGGGTAGACCCGAGGGCGATCACGCAACTCAACGGCCCCTTCGGCATCGCGCCCGTCAGCCTCGCGTCAGTCCGTGACGGGCTTGGCCAGACGGCCTTCGTCGCCGAGCGAGCAACGGCTCCGATGCGCGAGTGGGGCGAAACACTCTACGGACGGTGCGGGTGGTATTATACCGGCAGTTTGCAGGACACTTTGACTACTAGCTTTTTCCCCCCCAACGCCTTCCGGAAGGTCGATTCTCCGTTTCCTTCAGGGGCGTCGAGCCTCCACCCCGGCGGCCTCAACGTCCTCATGGGCGACGGATCGGTGCGCTTTATCGGGGACACCGTCAACACATGGCCCTCGGACCCAGAATCCGGGGTTCCCGTAGGCGCAATTCATAATCCAGGGGGTTACTGGGAGCACACCCCACCGGCAGGCGTCTGGCAGGCGCTCTGGACCCGCGCCAGCGGCGAAGTGGTCAGCGGCGACGCGTATTGACGATACTTGCGTGCCACGACCGCGCTACTGCGAAACGGGGCGGCGATCCATGGACAAGGGACAGGTTCGTCGTCGTTGTGAGCATCTCGTAGGCCATCACGAAACAGTTACTTACGGCTACGAACACGGGGTCGGAGAGACATTTCGCCCTGCCTGTACAGTTTCCTGGCCTGCAACGCGGGGTCCAATCAGTGTGCGGCTCTCGTTCCGTGGTTCTGGCGCAAAAACCGAGCAATCCTATGGTGGATCGAGTAACTTGCTCGCATTCTGTTGGAAATAATCAACCCCGCCTTGATCGGAAGCATATGACGCTTCCGGACGTTGCGATTTGTTCAGGCGATCGGCGGAGGAAGGCCCCTTCTCTTAAGACGAGTCGGTCTCATTGAAAGCCTCGCCGACGGTGACCGCCAGGGTTATTCGCGTCTCGGACAGAACCCGGTCCGACGACCGTTCGTGACTCGTTGCACCGCGGACCTTTCTTCGTCCATCCGCTGGTATCGCAGGGCGCCGCAAGCTAGACCCAAAACAAGCGTAATATATTAATCAACAATAGTACACATCAGGCGATTATATTATTT
>JBIOJM010000416.1:0-8055 GCA_044450785.1 Isosphaerales bacterium | reverse complement strand
CCTGATGACCAGGGACTGCTGGTAGGCGTCGATCGCCTCGGCCCAGCGGCCCTGGCTATCGTAGACGTTGCCCAGGTTGTTGAGCGTCTGCCCCTCGCCGACGCGGTCCTTGAACTCGCGGCAGATGGCCAGGTCCTGCTGGCAGGCGTCGATCGCCTCGGCCCAGCGGCCCTGGTTCTTGTAGACAATGCCCAGGTTGTTGAGCGTCTGCCCCTCGCCGACCCGGTCCTTGAACTCGCGCCTGATGGCCAGGGACTGTTGGTAGGCGTCGATCGCCTCGGCCCAGCGGCCCTGGCTCTGGTAGACGACGCCCAGGTTGTTGAGCGTCCGCCCCTCGCCGACCCGGTCCTTGAACTCGCGCCTGATGGCCAGGGACTGCTGGTAGGCGTCGATCGCCTCGGCCCAGCGGCCCTGGCTCTGGTAGACAATGCCCAGGTTGTTGAGCATCGCACCCAGATTGCGGCGGTCGCCGGTCGCGCGGGCGGCAGCGACGGCGCGGATGTTGAGTTGCTCCCGCTCGGACCAAAGGCCGCGCAGGTTGAGGAAACCACCCACGGCGGAAAGGACCATGACCGACCAATTGTCGTTCATCGCTTCGGCCGTTCCCGCGGCGGCGGCGACGTTGCGCCACTCGTTGTCGAGCACGGCGATGCGATCGAGGTCATTCAGCTTGTCCCAGCTCTCCTCGACGAGTCGGACGTAGTGGGCGACGAAACGCCGCCGCGTGGCATCGGCCGTGGGAAGTTCGGCGAGCCGTCGGGCGGCGTAGTCGCGGGTGAAGCGGTGGAGGCGGTAGCGCGTGGCGCCCTCCACCGCGACGCGGCGGACGAGCGCGGCGTTCTGGAGACGGAGCAGGGCGTTCTTCGCCGTCCCATCAGCGGACACGGCGGCGAGCGTCGCGGCGTCGAACGTGTCGGCGAAGAGTCCGGACGCGGCGAAGACTTCTTGCGTCGCCGGGCCCTCCTTTGGGCCCAGCAGGTTGTAAGACCACTCGAGCGAGCGCTCCAGCGATCGGTGCCGCGTGCGGGTGTTCTCGTCGTCGGCGCGGATCGCACCAGGCGGCGGGCCGGACTCGTCCCCGAGTGGGGTTGCCTCCAGGCCGCCGGCGATCTCCTTCAACTCCTCATACTCGACCCACGCGGCGGCGAGCTCGAGCGCCAGCGGGATCCGCTCCGTCAGGGCGATGATCCGCTCCAACTGGACTTCGGCGGCGCCGGACACGACGCCGGTGAGCTTCCCCTTGAGCCGGGCGCGGGCCACGAACAGGTCATGCGCCTCGGCGTGGGTCATGCCGTCATCCAGCGACACCTGCTGCTCGACAAGCGACTCGCCGACTGCCTGACGGCCCGTCACCAGGAGGCACACTCCGCTCGTTTCGGTGGCGAGCTTCGCGAGGTAGCGCCCCACCGCGTCGCATTGCACGGCCTCATAGTTGTCCAGGATCAGCAGCATGTTTCGAGCGCGGAGGGCCTGGAACAATTCCTCGGGGCGTGCCGCCTCGGCGGACAAGCCCAAGGCCCGCCCGATGGCCTCCGCGACCGCCTCGACCGTGGGGCCGACCAGCGCCAGGCTGACGAAGTGGCTACCGTCCTCGAAGACCCCCACCATCTTGACAGCGCAGGAGACGGCCAGGCGGGTCTTGCCCATGCCGCCCTCGGCCTTGATCGTCACCAGCCGCGACGTCGTGCCATCGCTACGCCGGTGCGCGAACTGCCCCAGGACTTCCGCCTCTTTTTCTGGGCGAGGGATGTACCGGTTCAGCTCGCCCTCATAGAAGCTGGGGAAGAAGCGTGTCCCCGGCTCGCGCTCCTTCTGCCCGTCCCGGTAGAGGATCTCGTAAACGGTCTGTGGCGCGTCGTCGAAGCTCTTGAGCAACCGGTTCGGCCACTCGTGTATCTTCCAGGACCCGATCTCGCTCGCGACGCGGTACGTCTGCTCGGAAACGATAATCTGCTCGCCGGCGCCGAGCGCGCCGATGCGCGCGGCATAGTTGGTGTCGTTGCCCGAATATTCGGGCTTGCCGTCCTGCATCACCTCCGGCGCCCTCTGCTTGATTGCGGTATGGACCGCGACGCGCACGCGGATCGACCACGACTCCTTGCCCACGGTGTAGGTGATGGGCTCGCCGGCAAGCGACTGCTGGAAGGCGACGACGCATCTCAGCGCATCGCCGGCGTTCTGGAAGACGAACATGTGGCCATCTCCGGCCCGATGGATCTCGAAGCCGCCGTGACGCTCGACCGCGCCCAGCAGCCGCTCGCGGTGCGGGTCGCGCAAATGGGTCTCGTAGAGATGGGCGCCCAGCTCCTCCAACCGCCTCGTCATTCGCGACGAGCTCTCGATGTCGGTGAAGACGAAGGTGACGTTCCCGGATGGGGGTGTGACGGACGTTTGATGTTGGGTCGCAGGCGGTTCTGCCTCGATCATCTTCCGAGGATCGCTTGAACTCGCGCTGCCCGATGACTTCGGGCTCGTCTTTTCCTCAACGCGCCAGGATTCCTGGAGACCCCGGATGCGCGCCTCCAACAGGGGGCGCACCTTCGTCAAGGAGTCGAAGAACGCGTCATCGATCAGGCCCCGACGAGCCAATGCTAGGGCGATGTTCAAGAAATACTCGATATCGTCGACATTCTTGTTCACGGCGGAGGCGACGTGCTTGTATCCATTATAGGTGAGGAACCTCCTTAGTTCCGCCGCCTCGAACGATTCGAGGAAGAAATCGCAGAGTCCCTGGATCTTTTCGCCCTCGGTCGCCATCGCCGAACTCGCTCCCCTCCCCCGGTGTTGAAGATCGGGTGGGTCCCCATCCGATCCACCCGCCAGCCGTCCTGCCTGCTCCGGTCCGAGTTCAAAGCAGCGTTCCCTACTCCGCGAGAGGTTCGCTGGATCGCGGATGTTGATGCGAGGACGAACTGACAAGATCGACTCTCTGGCCCCTCCCGGTATCGACATCAATCAAGGGTTCATCATAAGACATCCACTTTTCGCACGCGAGAAGCGACCGGCACCACCCATCCATTTTCGTGGGGCGAGACGGATTTCCGGTCAATTGGAACCATGCCGTTTTCTCGACCTGCTCGATCTCGGGCGGGCCGGTGGATTCAGGATTGGATCGAATCTCGGCCGGGGGAGCTTTCAGGCAGCGGTTGACTCGGATGGAGGGCCAACTTACGCTTTGAGTGTCCCGTTAATCCGCAAGAGGCGGTGCAAGATTTCGTGGCGCGTCCCTCTCAATCGCAAGCTCGAACCCCGAATGTGGTGATGTTCGTTCAGCCGTTGCGCCTGATCCAGGAACGTTGCGGATACCTGCCAAGGCCGGAGCTCGAGGCGCTGTCGGCCCGGCTCGACGTCCCTCTGCATCGGCTGCACGAGGTGATCAGCTTCTTCCCGCACTATCGGCTGGAGCAGCCCCCGGAAGTCGAGGTGCTCGTCTGCCGCGATCTGGCGTGCCACCTGCGTGGCGCGGCCGAGTGCTTGCGGAACCTGAAAGAGGTCGCCAAGGAATTCGGCGGCGAGGCCCGGGTCAAGGTCGAGGGCGTCTCATGCTTGGGCCGCTGCGATGGCGCACCGGCCGCTCTGATCGAGCTGCACCGGCCGGGACGTCCGGACCAGGCGCGTGTCTTGCAGCGCCCGGCGGCCGGCGACCACGCCGCCCGGCTGCGGGTGATCGTGGCGGCGCACCTCGACGACCGCGAGGTGCCTGCCGACGCGCTCGATCGGTCGCCGCGGCCCTGGCAAATCGACCCGTACCAGGCCCCGAGGCCGGCTGAGCCGGCCGGAACCGCGGCGGAGGAACCACCCGCCGCGCGCCGTCGCGCGCCTTACGCAGCCGTGGCCGGCTTCGCCCTGGCACTCAAGCAGGCCGGCGACCCCGCGGCGCGAAAGGCCGTTGGTCAAGGACTTATCGACGCGATCAAGACGTCCGACTTGCGCGGCATGGGCGGGGCTGGCCGGCCCGCCTTCAGCAAATGGGGCGAAGTGCGCGACGAGAGCGATCGTGCTGAGCAAACCTACTTGATCTGCAACGCCGACGAGAGCGAGCCGTCGACCTTCAAGGATCGCGAAATCCTGCTCCGAGCTCCTCATCTCGTGATCGAGGGAATGGTCTTGGGCGCACTCTTGGTCGGTGCGAAAAAGGGGTACGTCTATATCCGGCACGAGTACTTCGACCAGGTCCACGCCGTCGAGACGGAGATTCAGCGAGCCCGGGCGCTGGGGGTCCTCGGGCCCGACGTGCTCGGGACCGGCCAAGCTTTCGAGCTGGAGGTCTTCGAGAGCCCCGGGGGATACATCTGCGGTGAGCAGTCGGCGCTGATCGAGGCAATCGAGGAACATCGGGCCGAGCCGCGGAACCGCCCGCCGGTGATCGAGGCCAACGGCCTGCACAACCAACCGACCTTGCTGAACAACGTCGAGACGTTCGCCTGGGTCCCGGCGATTGTGCTCAACGGCGGCGAGTGGTACCGCGACCGCGGCGTGGCGGACTCTCCGTGGTACGTCTCAAAGCGCAAGCCCGACGTGAAGCCGGAGAGGTGGCCCCGCGGCAAGGGACTGCGGTTCTTCTCGATCTGCGGCGACGTGACGCGACCCGGAGTCTACGAGGTGCCCGCCGGCTTGACCCTCGGTGAGCTGGTCGCGTTGGCCGGCGGCGTGCGGGACGGACTCTCGCTCCTGGCGTTCGCTCCCTCGGGCCCGTCGGGAGGTTTTCTGCCGGCGACATTGACGCGGGCCGACCTGCCCGCCAAGCGGCGAGGGAGCTTCCCCGCCGGCCGCACCGAGCTGAGCGTCCTCGAGCTGCCGCTGGACAAGGCCGAATTCGATGAGCTGGGCCTGATGCTGGGAGCAGGGCTGCTCGTCGTCGCAGGGATGCCGGGGGTAGAGCCGGCCGCCCAAATGCTTGACCTTGCATTGAGCGCCACCAGGTTCTTCCGCAACGAATCGTGCGGCAAGTGTGTCCCGTGCCGGATCGGCTCGCAAAAGCTGGTCCAGATCGGAGAACAGCTCGAGAAGAAACCGGCCGACCCGGCTGAGCGGGCCGAGCTGGTCGCCTTGGTCCGCGCACTCCAGGAGACCATGGATCAGACCTCGATCTGCGGCCTGGGCACCTCCGCGTCCAGGCCGATGGCATCCCTGTTCGAGCACGACTGGCAGGTTATCAAATGAGCACGGAACCGGGAGCAGGCCTTCTCCCTCAGGATCGGCAGGACCGCGACGAGTGGGAATGGCCGGATGAGGGGCTGTTCGCCCGCGATCTCGACGGGCGATTGATCCGCTACGATGCGGCCACGCGTGACGAGTTTGACCGGGAGGTCACACTCGAGATCGATGGTCAAGAAGTCAGGGTCAAGAAGGCCGTGGTGGCGACCGACGAGCAGGGCAACCCCAGGTACGACGAGGACGGTCAGGTCATCCCTCGCCCCACCACGATCTACGACGCCGTCAGCCAGCGCTACGAGAATCCCGCAAGCGACGGTGCAAATCCCGGCCCGCCGTCGGGCGGCGGTCCGCCCGCAGAGCACTTGTTCAAGCGGAAGGCCGGCGAGGCGAACAACCCGATTCCCATCCTGTGCCACACGACGTATATGGATCCGGTGGCTGTCTGCCGAGTCTGCGTCGTGCAGCTTGCCCGGTTTCGACGGCGAACGGGGAAGATCGAGGTTGACGACAAGCTCCTCCCCGCCTGCCAGCACCGTGTCGAGGACGGCATGATCGTCAACACGATCGCGTCGCCCGATCCCGATGCCCGGCGGCGGATCGAAACCGCGGTGAAGACCCTGGTCGCGCTCCTCTTGACCGACCACCCCACGCCCTGCGCCAAGGAGAAGAAATCGAACGACTGCGAGCTGGAAGCCCTGGCGCGCCGGCTCGACGTGGGCCCGCCTGAATTCGACCGCCGCGCGACCGAGCTTGCCAGGGACGAGACGTCGGAGGTCATCGCCGTCGACCACAACGCCTGCATCCTCTGCGACCGCTGCGTGCGGGGCTGCAACGTGATCAAGCAGAACCACGTCATCGGCCGGATGGGCAAGGGGTTCACCGCGCGAATCGCTTTCGACCTCGATGTCCCCATGGGGAGCTCGTCGTGTGTGGCTTGCGGAGAGTGCATGGTCTCCTGCCCGACCGGCGCACTCACGCATCGGGGGATCGTGGCGGCACGGATTCCCAACGGTGAGGACGTCGATGCGAACGATCTGTTCAACCATCCGATCCCCGAGATCCGCCAGGCGTTCCAGGGCGTGGCGCATCCCTTCCTGCGCTGGAACGCCCGCTCGGTGGTCCGGCGCCGGTTCAAGAAGGGCGAGGAAATCTGCCGCGAAGGCGAATTCGGCTCGACGGCCTTCCTGATCGAGAACGGCTCGGTCGACATCTTGATCAACACCCCGACCAAGCACATCAAGAACCAGCCGAAGACGGGCTTCTTCGCCTCGATCGGCAGGTTCACGAGCTTGCTCTCCTCGCGGGCGGAAGACGCGCGCGACGAGGAAGGCACGCGCGGCTTCATCCCGATCGACGCGCTGGTCGCCCTGCCATACGGCAAACCTCAGGCGACGCTCGGCGCCGGCGACATCGTCGGCGAGATGACCTGCATGAGCTTCTACCCCCGTTCGGCGACCGTCCGCGCGGCCGAGGACTGCACGGTCCTGGAGATGTTGCGCAACGTGCTCTACATCATGCAGCGCAGCCCGTCGTTCCGCCGGGTCCTCGAAACGAAATACCGCGATCGGGCGATCGACGGCCACCTGCGAAGCGTCCCTCTGTTTGCCCCTCTGCGTGCCAACGAGGTCCAGTTCCGCCGGCTCGTCGACAGCCTGCGCCAGCGAGTCTCGTTGCGGCGGTGCGAGCCGGGCGAGATCATCTTCCGCCAGGGCGCGCCCGCATTGGACGGATTCTACCTCGTCCGCACCGGTTTCGTGAGGGTCTCGCAGGCCCGGCCGGGTGGCGAGCAGGTCTTGAACTACGTAGGGCCGGGCGGCTACATCGGCGAGATCGCCTTGCTCTCCGACCTGCCCGAGCTCCGCGACCTGGTCCCCTCCGGCGTCCGCACGGCCACCTGTGCGGCACTCGACCACGTCGACCTGGTGCGAATCACACCGGGCGACTTCCGCACCATCCTCGAGCAATCGCCCGCCGTGCGCGACGCCTTGATCGCCGAGGCCCGCGACCGGCTCGAGTCCAACCGCCAGGACCTTCAAGACGTCAGGGAAACGTCGCTCGATGACTTCTTGGATCAAGGGCTGATGAACGCGCAGAGCCTGCTGGTCCTCGACCTGGTGAAGTGTACCCGCTGCGACGAGTGCACAAAGGCCTGCGCCGACACGCACCAGGGGGTGACGCGCCTGATCCGCGAGGGGCTGCGGTTCGACAAGTTCCTGGTGGCCAGCTCGTGCCGTTCGTGTCTGGATCCGTACTGCATGGTCGGCTGCCCGGTGGGCTCGATCCGCCGCCGCTCCTCGCGCGAGATCATCATCGAGGACTGGTGCATCGGCTGCACGCTCTGCGCCCAGAACTGCCCCTACGGCAACATCAACATGGTGGAGCAGCACGATCGTAGCAGCATGGCCGACGTGAGGAAGGCGACCACCTGCGACCTGTGCAGCAGCCTGGGCCCCGACCACGAGCCGAGCTGCGTCTACGCCTGCCCCCACGACGCGGCCCACCGCATGAAAGGCAGCGAACTGCTCGAGCTGGTGCGAGGGAAGCTCTGAATTAGGCCGACGGGCCAGGAGAGGGTGCACCTTTCGAACTCGCGCTTTTTTTGATTTCGCCCCGATGGGGCAGCGACATGCCAGCCCAGGGCAACGCCCTGGGATTCGGAAAACGTGATGATCCGTGCCCTGAAAGGGCGGAACACGGTGGACGATCCCGGCGATACCGCTCTTCCTTTCCCTCGAGGAAGGGCGCCTGTCCTTGTTACAGTGGGTAAGGGAGAGGCCGGGGTAAACGGCCACTCCCTCCCCGTTGTCGCAGTGGGGTCAATTCCCCACATTTACCGGCGTGCGGGTCTCGCACCGGGCGACCCCAACCAAAGTTGCCCCGTTACGAGGAATCACGCGG
>JBIOJM010000415.1:0-8072 GCA_044450785.1 Isosphaerales bacterium | reverse complement strand
CCCTCGCCCTCCGTCCTCCGTCCTCCGTCCTCCGTCCTCCGCCCTCCGTCCTCCGCCCTCCGTCCTCCGTCCTTCCGCGATCAGGGGCGGGCGTTCCCTTGGTTCTCGCCGCCCGTACCCAGGAGGATGAGTCTGCTCCGACCATCAATCGACTGAACCTCCAGGAGCAAACCTCGTTCGGGGTCGAGCTTGCGGACGGCGACTTCGAATTCGGCCAGGGTGTGGACCGGCTCCCTCCTTTCGCCGACCGCGATGATCCGCATGCGGGGACGCAAGCCAGCCATGAATGCGGGGCTGCCGGCGACCACCAAGTCGATCTCAACGACACGGCCGCCGCCGTCTCGAGGCGCGGGCCGCTCACGGACGCCGAACCCTAACGACGAGAGTACTTCCGGCGCGGGAGGGAGCTCGGCGATCGTGACGGCGGCTGTCCGTGCCTTCCCTTCGCGATAAAAGGTCAACGAGACCTCGGCGCCGACGTCCAGACCTGCGGTCAGGTTTCTCAGCCCAGCCATGTCGGCGATCTCGTGGTCGGCCAGCTTGACGATCACGTCGCCGGCTTGCAACCCGGCTCGCTCGGCCGGGCTGCCAGGCTGAACGTCGGTGACCAGAGCACCACGGTTGCTGGGAAGGTTCAGCTTGCGAGCCAACCGTGTGTCCAGCGGCTGAAGTCTGACTCCAAGGTAGCCTCGAATGACTTTGCCCCCCTTGATGAGGCCCTCGACGACGCGACGCGCCAGAGCCGACGGGATGGCCAGTCCGATCCCCTCGTAACCACCCGACTGGGTGATGATGGCCGTATTGATCCCCACAACCTGGCCGGCCAGGTTGATCAACGGGCCGCCGGAGTTTCCGGGATTGATGGCGGCGTCGGTCTGAATGAACGACTCGTATTCCGAAATCCGCACGTTGTTGCGTTCGGTCGCCGAGACGATGCCGGCAGTCACGGAATGGTCGAAGCCGAGTGGGCTGCCGATGGCCAACACCCAGTCGCCGATCTCGAGCCGCTCCGAATCCCCCCACTCGGCCTGGACCTTCAGTGGCGCCTTGACCTGGAGGACCGCCAGGTCGGACTTGGGGTCGGCGCCCACCAACCGGGCCGGTACCTCGTCCCCCGGCCCGAACTGGACAAGGATCCGATCCGCATCCTTGACGACGTGGTTGTTCGTGACGATATAGCCTTTGGCCTTGTCGACGATGACGCCCGATCCCAGCTCCGCGTCTCGGAAGCCGGGGGTCAAGCGGTTCCCGCCGAGAGGGAGGCCCGCGAACCCCTCCTCGCCGCGCCGCAGACGAGACGACTGCACGTTGACGACGGCCGGAGACACGGCGTTCGTCGCCATGCGAAACAACGCGGAAGCGCGATTGACGATCCCTTCTTGGTCGAGCTTCGCCAGGGCTTCAGAGTCGGCCCGCGCCCGCCCTGCCTCCCAGGCATAGCTGGTCCGCTCGGCGACGTATGGCACGCCGTAGACGACCAGCGCGGCCAGACAGAGCACGACCAGGACCACCAAGAACCTCCGGCGGACCGGCGGCGTTGCCGGGCGGGGCGGTGGCTCCTCGAAGCCGAAATCCTGAGGGTCAAACGAGGCCATCGGTGACGCACTCCAGCGTGAATGTCTCGGAAAGACCGGGGCCGGACGCTGTCCGCGGGCGCGGATTCGATCGTTCCGCCAGCGCTGGAAGCGTGTGTGAACCCATTCTGGACGGGGCACGATCGGAAATCAACCCGCCCCGAGGAACGATGGACCAGACCGGCGGACCCGGTTGAACACCCCATGCGACCGGTTGGACGTCTTGACAAATGGTGGACAATTGTGTATAGTTAGGGCTGATAAATCGCTCTAGAGTAAGATGGTGCGAAAGGATCATGAACCTACGTTTCAACTTCGAGCGGACTTTGCAGGCCAGCGCCTACCTTCTACGGCTCGATGGCAAGCGAATGGGTTATCTTCGCCTGCTCAAGCTGTTGTACATCGCCGATCGTGAGTGGCTCGCCGGCACGGGCGAGTCGATCACCGGTGACCGCGTTCACGCGATGAAGTACGGGCCCGTCCTGTCCAACGTTTACGACCTCATCAAGGGTAACGGGTCGAAGGCCGGCGTATGGGATGACTATATCCACAATGAGGGCTATGCCGTCAAACTGGTCGCGGATCCCGGCCGGGGCGACTTGTCCAAGGGCATTGTGAGCAAGCTGACCGAAGTTACCGAGAGGTATCGCGATATTGACGACTGGGAACTCTCGGAGCGGACGCACGAATTCAAGGAGTGGGTCAGTCACTACTCGCCGGAAAGAACTTCGGTCCCGATCCCCTGGCAGGACGTCCTCGAGGCCCAAGGCAAACCGGAAATGATTCCCGCTGTTGAGCGTGACGAGGCAGCCAGGCAAGTCTTTGACGACGTCTTCGGACCTGAGCCGTGAAAGCCGGTGACACGTTCTACATTCGGGATAGATCGGTCGACGCCCACCTGTGGGTGGTGATCTCCGACCCGGAAAAGGATGCCGAACGAGTCGTGATCGTGAGTATGACCACCTACGAGAACTACAAAGAAGACGCGTGCCTGCTCGATGTCGGCGATCATCCCAGGATCAGTCACAAAACCTGCATCGCCTATAATGAGGCCAGAATGACGGCCTTGGAGAAACTGATTGCCCTGAGAGATGGAGGCCAGTTGAGCATGCAAGCCCTGCTTTCTCCAGAGGTCCTGGCTCGCATCCGAAATGGCGTCAGCAAATCGACGAAGATTAATTACAAGTACATCGAGTTCTTGCTCGACCAAGGGGTCATCGAATAGGCAAACGGGCGGTAAACAGGAGAAAGTCGGTAGAGCATGTGCGGGATTGCCGGATTCGTGAATCGTGCCGGCCAGCCGGCCGATCGCGGGATCGTCGAGCGGATGGCAGCCACGCTGGCACACCGTGGACCGGATGGCGACGGTGTTTACTGCGTTGGACCGGCGGCGCTCGGGCATCGCCGGCTCTCGATCATCGACGTCTCCGGCGGCGCTCAGCCCATGTCGAACGAGGACGGCTCGATCTGGGTCAGCTACAACGGTGAGCTGTACAACGAGCTCACGCTGAGGAAGGAGCTCGAATCCAAGGGCCACCGCTACCGCACGGCGTGTGATACCGAGAGCTTGGTCCACCTTTACGAGGAGGAGGGACTCGATTTTGTCCGCCGGCTCAACGGGATGTTTGCGCTGGCGATCTGGGACGCCGGCCGGGGCCGGCTCGTGCTGGCGCGGGATCGGATGGGCCAGAAGCCGCTCTATTACGGCGAGCTGCCCGGCGGCGGCCTCGCCTTCGGCTCCGAGCCCAAGGCGGTGCTGGCGCATCCCGACATCCGCCGGGAGATCGACCGCGCCAGCCTGGCGCGCTACCTTTTCTATGAATACGTCCCGGCCCCTCATTCGATCTGGCGATCGCTGCGCAAGCTTCCGTGTGGACATGCCCTGAGCTGGGAAAACGGCGCGTTTCGGGTATGGCGGTACTGGGATTCGCCGGTCCCGGGTCCCGCGGCGCTCGACTTCGAAGCCACGGCCGAACGGTTCTGGGAAAAATTTCGCGACGCGGTGGCTCGCCATCGGCGCTCGGACGTCCCCATCGGCGTTTTCTTGTCCGGAGGCATCGATTCGTCGAGCGTTGCCGCGGCACTTTGTGAGGTCGAGCCGGCGCGGAACGTGCGAACGTTTTCGATCGGCTTTCAGGACCCCAGCTTCGACGAGAGCGGCCACGCCCGCGCCGTCGCCCTTCACCTGGGGACCGACCATCACGAGCAGACCTTCTCGATCGAGACGGTGTATGATCTCTTGCCCGAGGTGGCCGCCTGGCTCGACGAGCCGTTCGGTGACGCGTCGATCCTGCCGACACACCTCTTGAGCCGCTTCGCACGCGGCGCGGTCAAGGTCGTCTTGGGCGGCGACGGCGCCGACGAGCTTCTGGCCGGATATCCGACCTTCGCCGCCGAGCGCGCGGCCAAATTCTTCCGCCGCTTGCCCCGGCCGGCCCAGGCACTGGCGGGCGCGGCGGTCGGCCGGCTGCCGGTCGATCATGGCAATTTCAGCTTCGACTTCAAGCTGAAGCAGTTCCTCCGGGGAGCGGCCGAGCCGCTTCCGCTTGCCCACCAGCGCTGGCTGGGCTCGTTCTCCGGCGCGGAGATCGCAGGGCTGCTGGTCGAGGGCGATCCGATCGGCGTCGAGCTCGAGCACCTCCGCCGCGCGGAATCCCTCGGGGGGGGTGCGGACCCGCTCTCCCGGTCGTTGGCTCTATATCAGGATACGTACTTGCCCGAGGACATCCTCACCAAGGTCGATCGGGCCAGCATGGCCTGCGGGCTCGAGGTCCGGGCGCCGTTCCTGGATGCGAATCTGGTCGATTTCATCCAGGCACTCCCCCCGGCTTTCAAATTCGGCCGCAACCAGACCAAGCGCTTGCTCAAACGCGCGGCGGCCGGCCGTCTGCCTGCGTCGATCCTGACTCGTCCCAAGAAGGGCTTCGGCATCCCGGTGGCCAGGTGGCTGCGCGGGCCATTGGCCCCCTTGATGAACCAGCTCCTTGGCCGTGAGCGCCTGGACCGCCAGGGGCTTTTTCACAGCGGCGAGGTCGCCCGCCGCATCGCCGAGCATCGATCGGGCCGCCGCGACCATCGCAAGCCCCTCTGGACACTCCTCATCTTCCAGCTCTGGTGCGACCACTGGCTGACATAAGGGTGAATCCTTGATCTGACGACAACGTGGCTACTCACAGAACGCTCACGAAGACGACGGACTGGGCTGCCACGGGCGCCATGAGGGTGGTAGATTAATCTGGACTTGATCGGCACACCGATCGCGGAGCCCCTTCATGAGCACGATCCTCGCGAAACCGCCCGAATCCGAGGGCAAAACGGAATGGACCCCCGAAGAGCTGCTGGCAATGCCGGATGGGGAGCACTATGAGCTGGTCGATGGGTTACTCGTGGAGCGAGCCATGAGTCTGCTTGCCAGTCGTGTGGAGGTGACGCTGGGACGGATACTCGACGGCTACTGCGTTGAGCACGATCTAGGCTGGGTTCTCGGTCCATCGTGCGGCTACCGTTGCTTTCCCTGGAAGCCGCGCCGAGTTCGCCGCCCGGACCTCTCTTTCATCAGCCAGGGACGTCTTCCCAAAGCGCCTCAATGGTCGGAGGGTTACGTCACGATCCCGCCCGACCTTGCCGTTGAAGTGACCTCCCCCTCTGACGTGGTCTATGATCTCGAAGAGAAAGTCGAGGAGTATCTTCGGGCGGGAGTCCGGCTGATCTGGGTCATCCATCCCGAGGTTCAGGCGATCGAGGTGATGCGCGGCGATGGGTCGGTGAGCCGGCTTCGGGCGGGCGGCGAACTGTCGGGCGAGGACGTGATGCCGGGATTCCGCTGTGCCGTTGTTTCCATGTTCCCCGCGGCGGCCATACCCGAAACCAGCGCGGCAACGCCAGTGGCCGACGCTCCGTAAGTAGAGCTGGGTTGCGCAGAAACCATCAATGGCGTCGAAGATCGGCGTTCGGCCGCCCGTCGAGTCCCCTCCCGCGAAGGATTTCCCCTGGGTTGGTGATAGAGCCGGGATGGCGCCGGAAGTCCCCACCGTCCCCCAGGCCGCCGAGCACGCTCTGCGGGAGATCCCGGCCCTCGATCCCGTCAACGCCGAGGCCCGGTATAACCTGGCATTTTTGTTGTCCAAGCCCCCAGAGTAAGCGCGACTCCCGCGCCGAGCTCAACACGACCTCGGTGACGTCCCGCAACGTGTGTTGAACCTCGGGCACGCGTCTTAAAAAATTCGTTGTATTTCCTCGCTGCTGTTGCGTTCTCTCTTCCGTTGCGGGAAACTCTGTACCGCTTCCAGGTCCCGTAAGCGATAAGGAAATATGAGGATCTTGGTCGTCTCCGACATCCACGCGAACTGGGCAGCCCTCGCGGCGATCGACGAGCCGTTCGACGTTTGCCTCTGCCTGGGCGATCTGGTCGATTATGGGCCGGACCCGCTCGCTTGCGTCCGCTGGGCAATGACCCACGCGACTTACGCGATCCGCGGCAACCACGACCACGGCGTCTCACAGGGGATACCGGTCACCGGGCAATCCGGGTTCCGCTACCTGACCCAGTGCTCACGGCCCTCGATGTGGGAGGCACTGGGGCCCGAGGAGCGGCTTTACCTGCTGCAGTTGCCGGTGACGCGGCGGTTCACCCTCGCCGGCCGGCGCTTCCTGCTCGTCCACGCCACCCCCCGGGATCCCCTGGACGAGTACCTGCTCAAGGACCCGACCACCTGGTCCAAGCGGCTCCATAACGTGGATGCCGACATCGTGTGCGTGGGCCACACCCACTTCCAGTTCAACATTCAGGTGAACGGTGTGACGGTCCTCAATCCCGGCAGCGTCGGCTTGCCCCGGGACGGCGATCCCCGCGCCGCCTTCGCGGTGATCGAGGACAACAAGATCATGTTGAAGCGCGCACAGTACCCGGTCGAGACGACCGTCGCCCGGGTCGAGTCCATGCCCTGGCCCCGCCGCGCCAAGGACATCACCACGTGTGTGCTGCGCCTCGGCCGTCTGCCCGCCCAGTTCGATGAGGGAGAGCCGTCAACCGCGTCCGACGACGAACCGGACACCGACGAAGAGTAGATGGACCCTCAAACGGCCCGGCGTCTGACCTCAAGGTGGGCATGCCCGACACCAGACTGCCTGCTGCTTGATGCGAACGCGAGCAGACCACCTGTCTGGAGCGGTTCGTGCGGGGACCACTCGGCCGCGTCGCCCCGATTTCTGGGTGCGTACAATCGGACCTCGCCAAGTCTGCGGATAGCGGGTAAGAATCCCCTTTCTCCGAACGATAACCGGCCGTCAGAAACACGCACGGAAAAGTTGGGGGTGGTCAGGTTGACGTGGCTATTAGTATACTGATTTGGTGTGATCGAGGAACGATGAGGGATGGGGGCGCTCGTCCCGCGGAACATCGTCGAGAAAAGATCGTTTCGTCTGTTCAAAGCACATGTATACGTCAGATAGACTTAGCAAACTGGCGACATTCTACGATCGTGAAGCCCGCATGAAGCGGAGCAACCGAGTTTCCTTGCTAACAGCCACCACGGCGAGCGGTTAGTTCGTGTGAATGATTTGTGTTGACGTTCGGTCGATTCGGTTGGATCATTGCCGGACAGCCGTGAGGAAAGCATGAAATCAATGCACGTCGCGAAACTCTCGAGGCCACCCCGCTTGTTAGACTACTCAGCGGCTCTTCAGCGGCGGCACGAAGCGGCAACGTCGGCAGATGCACGCAAGGAGAGGGGGCAGGTCTTCACGCCTCCAAGCGTCTGCAGCTTCATGGCTGGCCTGTTCACGCGAATCCCTGACCGCTTCAGGCTGCTTGATGCAGGGGCAGGGGTTGGCTCTTTGGCGGCGGCGGTCTGCGAGCAGGTGCTTGCGCTTCGCTCTCCCCGGCAAATCGAGATCTCGCTTTACGAGGATGACGCAACGCTGCTCCCGTTACTCGAAGAAAACATGCGAAATTGCCGCGAGGCCCTTGGCGCGACCGGGCACGACCTGCGTTACACCATCCACGACCAAGATTTCATCCTGAATACGCGAGGGCGGCAATCACAGCGTGGGTTCTTCGATGAGGACGATGATGCGGAACCGTTTGACGCTGCCATTTTGAATCCGCCATATTTCAAGATCGGGGCCGGTTCGGCTCATGCCCTCGCGATGGGGGATGTTTTCCAAGGTCAGACGAACATCTACATGCTGTTCATGGCTCGGGCGGCTGACCTGTTGCGTCCGAACGGGGAGATGGTGGCCATCACGCCTCGAAGTTTCTGCAACGGCCTCTATTTCAGGAATTTCAGGCGGTGGTTTTTCTCACGAATGGCGTTGCGGCATGTGCATCTCTTTGAATGCCGACGCAGCACCTTCGATGATGTCCTCCAGGAAAGTGTGATTACCCATACACAACGATTGGGTGTGGCGGCTCCATCCACCACGATCACCACGTGTCTAGGGCGCAACATTCCGGCCAAGCTGGAAGAGTTAACGCTGCCAGCGGCCAAGGTTCTGGAT
>JBIOJM010000414.1:0-8130 GCA_044450785.1 Isosphaerales bacterium | reverse complement strand
CTCGATGTTTCCCTGGTTGCGGTTGAAGACCGGCAGGGGTACGGTGATCCCGACCGCCCACGATGCCCCGCTTTGTCGGCCATAGGGTGCATTATTCTGGTACGTGAACGGTTGACAAAGCAAGTAAGCGTCCTGGAAACGGTTGGCCCGCTGGAGCTGGACATTGGCTTCGGCCACCAGGATCCCGAAGCGGTAGGCCGCCACGTCGGGACGGGAGTCGAGCGCGATCCTGATCAGCTCGTCGTCGGGGGGAGGCGGGGGCGCGAGGTCCTGAATCGTGCCGCGCAGCTCGAGTTGCTCGGCCCGGTCCGGGGGCAGATTCAACTGTTCCGCCAGGATTCGCTTCATCTTGCGGAAGTTTTCCTCGGCGTCGAGCAACCCGGCGGCCGCGATCTCACGATCCGCCTTGGCCTGATCGACGTCCGCACTCACCGCTCGATCTTGTTTGTAGAGCGTTTGGGTTGTGACGAGGACGTGATCGAGCCCCTTGACGCTCGCCTGCGCGTAGATCACGGTCTGCCGTGCCGCCAGCGCATCGACGTAGGTGTTGTACAGGTTCTTAATGGCCCCGCGGACGGCATCCTGGAACTGGGCCTCCTGCACTCTCAGCGCCCGGCTTGCGAGCTCGACCCGTCTCGGGCGCTTGTGGGCATAATCGAACGGTTGCGAGACATTGACATCGTATTGGGTGGGGCCGTCCGGCCGCCGAACCGAATCGGAGCCGTAAGGGATGAGCTGGCCGTCGGCATAGAAGATCGGGTTGCCGCGCAGACTGGCCGTCAAGACATCGGCGCGGGCCTGGGGGATCTCGTAGTTCTTCGCGCGGAGGTCCAGGTTCTCGTGGACCAATCGATCGATCGCCTGGTCCAGCGTCAACCCATCGGGCGGCCCGATGACCGCCTCGTCCTCCTTGGGCATCTCGAGAGTGCCATAGAACGGTGGCTTCGGAACAGGAAGTGGCTGGGGCGCGACGACTCCTCGGGATTGCGGCGGCCCCTGGTACACTCCACCCGGCGTCGAGATCGAAGTTGGGACTCGCGGCGTCGAGGGCCCGAGCCGACCGAATAGCATCTCATCGCTGCCCGGCTGGATCCCCAATCTCCCACCGGTCGTCCCCGGCATCGGCCCCAGGAGCGATTGCGCCGACCCCGGTGTCGTGCTCCCGGTGAGGGTTTGAAAGGTCCCGGACCCCTCGATCGTCGGGGCCTGCGCCCAGCACGCACGCGGAGCCCAGATCGCCACCAGCAATCCGGCCAGCGCTCGCCACCAACCGAATCGACGATCCCGCATGACCCGCCGTCCTCCCTCCCCGTCGGACACGCTTCGTCTCCTCCGGCAGCCAGTCGCCAGGATGCTCCCGCCCCGTTCCCCGTTCGATCACGGTGTTCCCTCTCGCGATCTTATCGGCTGAACTCAAGAACGGAGTTAATCTGAGTTTGCCAGGCGTGTGTATTTTCCCTAATTTTACTATGATCGGGCTTTGCCTACTAACCCATAAAAGGCAGCGAATTTGTGGGGAGTGAGGCCGATTTGTGCGCAAAGGCATCTCTGAGCTATAAAAGGCATGTTTTGGGCGACGTTTGCCGATCAAACAATAATGGGGAGGGGGCGCCAGCAACTTCGTCCAAGGGACCGGCAGACTATTCCATTCCAACGCCGATGAAGAGAGAATCCCATGAAAAGGCACTCGCGGAGCACTTTTCATGGAAAACATGCAAGATCCGCCCTGGGGGAAAAGTTACGTGATTAGACCAGTTGGCGCGAATATCGCATTCGAGGCGTCAGCCGATACATCAGCGAATATTCGCGCCTTGGCTGCCGAGAATAATCTCGATGAAACCGATCTGGTCAAACTCGGATTGGCGCTGGCCGAAATCTTCACGCAAGCCAAAAGAGATGGTCATCGCTTGGCGATTGTAGACCGCGCTGGCAAGGTAGTGCGCGACGTCGCACGGCCGCGAGAGTAATCATGGCCCTGGTTACGAGGCATGCGGCATGTCCGAGGACCACGTCGCCCTCGACCGTCGCCGTGGCCGTCGGCGACCAGCCCCGCGCCAAACGGGCATCGAGTAGCTCATCGGCCGAGGGCCGATGGTCCCAGACGGCGACCGCCGTCACCACCCCGAATCAGGTCTAGTCAAGGTCGACACCACGGCCTCGATGGTCGCTGGAGCGTTGCCTTCGAGGCGGTTGTTGACGAAGAGAAAAGCCTTTCGCTGGCCGTAATGAGATTGCTCCGCGATCTGCCGCATCGCATCGCGCGTGCCGGGATCGGGCTCCTGGGCGGTACGATAGGGTTCGAACTGCTTGACCGCCTGTTCATAGGAACGACCGCGGCGGAGCAGGGCACGGACCACGGTGAAATCGGTGGAGTACGTGCCGGGCATCCGGGCCTGTTCGCCGATCGCGGGCATCCGTGTCCAGGCGTTGAAGACATGGGCGGTCTTGTGGCTTGCCAGCATCGCGAGATAGTCGGGCCCGAGGTACTCGGGGTTGCGGATCTCGACGGCGTAGCGGAACCCGTCGGGGAGTGCCCCGAGGAATTCGTCGAGCCGCCGGGTGAACGCCGCGGCGCTGCTGAAGCTCGCTTTCGAAAAGGTCCCGAACTCGAAGATCAGGGTGGCGACGCGGTCGCGGTACGGCTCCAGTGGCCGGGCAAAGCCTCGCTCGAAATGGCCGGCATCGAGGAATGCCTCGTTCAACAGTCCCGCCCGCGCGCCGTACCGGGCGTGTCCGGGCCAGGTCGCGACGGTGATCTCTTCCGGGACCTTGAAGCCGAAGAGCAAGGACGCGGGCGTCAGGTCGAAGAGCCGCCGCCAGTAGGCCGGCGTGGGGAACTGGTAGAAGGAGAAGTCGCCGCAGACCAACGGAAACGTCTCGGCATACTCGGCCAGGCACTCGGCCTCGAACTTCTTCCGCGAGAACTTGCCCCGCGTGGTGTATCGCTCCGGCGAGTAGATCGAGCCCAGCCAGCCTTCGTATTTCCAGGAGCTTGTGCCGAAATAGATTCCCTGGCCGGCGAGCGCGCGCAACCTGGGCGCCAGCCGGGCAGCCTGGTTGGGTCGGTCGTCGTCGAAGAGCGGAAGGAGTGACATTGGACTCGGTCATCAGAGCATCGGCAGGTCGAGTTTTTCCTCGCTGGCGATCTTGCGGAGTTTCTCCTGGGCGCGGGACTCGATCTGTCGCACTCGCTCCTTGGTGATACCGAGCTCGCGGCCGAGCTGTTCCAGGGTCTGTTCGCTGACGCCGCCCAGGCCGAACCGGCTGATGATGATTTTCCGCTCGCGTTCGTCGAGATGGCCGAGCATTCCCTTGACGGCCTCCTGCATTCGCTTGAGCGTGCTTTCATACTCATGCTCGTCGGTCCGGTTGTCGGCGGCGGCCTCGAACATCTCCTCGTGGCCGGTGACGAAGCGGTCGCGGCGGTAGTTCTCCTCGGGGATCGTCCGCGCGAAGTTCTTCATGATGGCCCACGAGGCGTACGTGCTGAACTTGTTGCCCCGCGAGAAGTCGAATTTCTCGACAGCGCGGATCAGCGACATGTTGCCGTCGGAGACCAGCTCGAAGAAGTTGTTGGACGGGCCGACATGCCGTTTGGCGATCGAGACAACCAGCCGCAGGTTGGCCCGGATGACCTGGTTCTTGACGGCGAGCGCTTCTTCCTGCAGCCGCTCGATCTCGTCGAGGTCGGAAGTCCTTGCCCGGCTGGGATCGACCTTCGAGCGGATCCGCAGCGCCAGATACTTGAGGTAGTTCATCTTGCGGAACAGGTGCATTTCCTGCTCGCGATCCAGCAGCGGGACCTCGTAGAGACTGCCCAGATAAGGTGGGAGCCCCTTGGGTGCCTTCGGCCGCCGCGGCGCTTTCCGATCAGGCGGCTCGGGAATCGGCCCGAGGATCTCCGGGCCGGCCGTCGGGTCGCTGAAACTCGAGTTGTCGATCAATTCGAGCTTGGTGCTCAGGATCCGCTGCGCGCGCATTTCGTTGATCACGCGGTAGATGCTGGAGCGGGTGCGGCCGTACTGTCGGGCCAGGACTTCCGCCGAGACGCCCATGCGGAAGCGGCGGTAGATCTGGGCCTTGGCCTCATCATCCAGCGACGGCACCGAGTGGGGGAAGATCGCCCGGTCGGAGTGATCGCGGTCATAGGCTTTCAACGTGAGTCTGATGGTCTCGGTGGAGCGTGACATTTTGCGAGCGATCCTCCGCGCGATTTCGACCAGGCTGGCTTGACCTGGGCGATCGAGCGCCATGCGGCGGGCGCGACGGATGATCTCGTCCCGCTCCGCCTCGGTGAGTTGCCGAAACCTTGAGCCCCGTTCGACCTGCGTGCGATGGGTCGTGACAAATCGCCGCAGGCTCGACTCGAGGAACGCGACCTTGGTGCGGCCTCCGATCACGAAGCGCCGCGCCACCAACCCCTGCCGGCGCCAGCGCGCCACCGTGCGGGGCGACACGTTATAACGCCGGCTCACCTCGTCGACGGTCAAGACCGGCTCGTCGACTTGCTCAACCGCTTGACGCGCCGTCGCCGACAGGTCTTCGACGAACAAGCGCAGGTCATGCTGAACATCCCCGCCATCAAGCACGAGGGCTGGCCAACCTTCGGGCCGGTACCCCGTGATCCGGTAACACAGATATTCGTAAGGGTAGCGCTTCGCCCCCTCGATCTCACCCAAGAGCTGCTCGGCCCGCTCGACTTGCTCGAGCCGCCGTTCCTTCGGCGCGTACCGCGTCTGCTGGTCTTTCAATTGCTTAATCGCGGGATGGCGGTACATCTTGCCCACCTTGGATCTCCCTTCACCCCTCAAGCTGTTCGTTGATCCAAGTCATTTTATTGTTTCCTCTTCCGCCATTCCCTCCGACCCAGCCACCGATTTGCCAATCCCCGCGAATCGGCCTCATCTTCTGACGTTCGTCCCAGGGCCTACCTTCTCTGTACGTATCATCTTTAACGATGGGTCGCTTCATTTTGTGACGATCGGACGCCTCACTGAATCCACACCTCTCGACCCAGATTGGAACGCCTGTTTCAAACAGACGTTTTAATTCCTGATTTTGTTCGCGACATCTTTTCGAGAGACCGAACCGTATTCGCCTACTTGCAAAGATAATTCCTTTCTGCGTAAGGACCCTCGAAAATTCCGAAAAAAATTGACAGAGTCGGCTGACTTTCCATAATGGGGGCGGCCAAGGGGGCCTCGGGAACGGATCCGAACGAGCCGCAAGCGTAGGGAGCAATGGATGGCCGGGATAAGAGGCTGGGGTTGGAGGCTTGGGCAAAGTTCGGTGCCGGTTTGGATCGTGAGCCTGACGATCGCCGGGTCCGTGCGAACGGCAGGCGGTGAGACGGAGGGGCCGCTGGTTCTGCGTGAGGAGACGCGCGGTGGCGGCACGACGCGGGTGCAGATCGAGCTGAAAGCCCAAGGGCTGTTTCGGCCGGGTCTACCGCCGGGGGGAGCATCGGCCGAGGCAACGATGCCCAAGCCGCTGGGGCTCGAAATCCAGACGCGGCTGGTTTTCAGTGAACGGATCGTGCAGGTCGGCCGCGATGATCGCGTTCGCCCGGAATCGAATGGCCACCTGAACACCGTAGCGAACGAGGACCCCGCCGGCAGTCGATCCCTGAAGGTGGTACGGCACGTCCTCCAGGCCGCGTCCGCGATCAACGGCGAGGTGCGGCCGACATCCGCGTCGATTCGGCCCGAGGTTGCTCTGCTGGTCGCCGAGCGCAGGGATCGCGACGGGCCGGTTGTCGTGGTCAGTCCGGCCGGCCCCTTGACCCGGGCCGAGCTCGAATTGGTGCAGGGACTCGGCGATCCATTGGCGGTAGCCGATCTGCTCCCAGAGCAGCCCGTCGCGGTCGGCCAGCGGTGGCGGGTCCGGACCGCCGGCGCTTTTGCTCTCTCCGGCTACGACGTTGTTACCGCAAACAACCTGGAGGCCACACTCGAATCGGCCGATCTAGCCAGGGCTCGAATCCGGCTCAAGGGCGAGATCCGGGGTGGGGTGCTGGGAGGAGCCGGCACGATGACTTGCGAGGGGTCCTTGACCTTCGATCGCCAGGCGGCTCGAATCGACCAGCTTGATCTGAACCGCTCCGAGACCCGGCAGCCGGGGCCGGTCGAGGCGGGGCTGGAAGTCAAGAGCACGCTCACCATGACCCGCCACGCGGCCGAGCCTTCGTCGGGTCTCTCCGATGCGGCGCTGGCCGGAATCTCGCTGGAGGTCTCACCTCGGCGCGAGCTGTTGCGGATGACGGCTCCCGGCGGCAAGTCGACCCTGGTTCACGACCGGCACTGGCACACGTTCTGGGAAGACCCAAGACTGACCGTCTTGAAACGGCTCGAGGGCGGGCAAGTCATCGCCCAGTGCAACCTCATGGTCGGGCCCGCCGCGGGGAAAGGACGGCACCAGGATCCCACCCAGTTCCGTGACGACATCCGCCGCGGCTTGAAACAGCGGTTCGTTCAGTTCCTGGGCGCTGGCGAAGTCGAAGGCGACCCGGTCGGCGGGTTCCGCTACAAGGTCGGCGTCCAGGGACGCGAAGGGGACCTCGGCGTTGTCTGGTATTACTATTTGATCGCCGGTCCCGAGGGAGATCAGCTCCTGGCCACCTTCACCCTGGCGCAGGATCACATGAAGACGTTCGGCGGACAGGACCTGGAGATGGTTGGGTCGCTCCAATGGTTGAGTGCATCGCGGAGCCAGACAGGACGATGAAGCTTTTCGAGAGGGTCGGATTCACCGCCGCGATGCCAGGAGGAGCCTGGATGTGATCGCTCGGAGAAAGGCGGCAGACGGCAGAACCGGAGGAGACGGCGCAGCGAGAATTGCGGTCACGAACTCTGCCATACCGGACCTGGGCCGCGGTATGGTCTAATATGAGCAATTTGATCTTGGGGCGAAGAGAGTACGGAGATGCGAAGGCGGTGCACCATGGGTAAGAGCCAAAGCCGTTCGGCCGGTCGGATCAGTGATGAAGGCGGCGGGCCTGCCCGACGCAGTCAGGTCCGGCCGCGAGAGAATCGGGGTGCTGGTTTCGGAGTCGGGATGTTTTTTTGCATCCTGACCATGCTGGGGGCGGGGCCGATCGCGACCGCGCGAGCCGGGGCCCAGGATCCCGCACCCAAGGCCGAACGTCCGAAGCAGTCGACGCCGGTGCCCGCGCCGCCGGATGCGCAGAAGGAATCAACGCCGGTGGCTGCGCCGCGCGGTGAGCAGAAGGAACCGCCGCCCGTGACTGCGCCGCCGGATGCGCAGAAGGAATCGGTGCCTGCGTCATCCGAGGCCCTGAGCGCGCGGTATCTGTTCAGCGAGACGTACAGTCCCAACGAAGACCCCGAGAAGCGCTACTTAATCACTCAATTCGAGGTGGCTATTCTTGAGACGTTGAAGATGGTTCGGGATAAGGCGCAAGGCGCGCCCGATGTGGAACAAAAGTCGAGAAAAACGATCTACACGGAGCGAGCGGCCCAGGTGAGCAAGATCGGGGAACTGACGGACGCGGTCCGGCGATACGACACCGTCCGCACCGAGGAGACGCCGCTGCTCCATCCCCTGAAACCGCCCTTCTTACAGGGCTTAAGGATCTGGCACCACCGTCGGCCGGGCGAGAAGCCTCAGGTCCTGAGCTTGGTCCGCGATCGCCCGCTCCGCGAGTCCGAGTACGATGCGATCTCCGAGGACGTGTTTGTACCGAGATTGATGGCTCTTTTTCCGCCGACGCCCCGGAGGGTAGGTGACACCTGGGAGATTCGTCCCCAAGTCGCCCAGACAGTGTGGGGCGAGCGGCCGGACGCCATGGATTACGAATTGACGGGCAAACTGATCGAGGTAAATAAGGCAGCGTCGGGAACCAGCTTGGTCGCGGTCATCGGAGTTTCAGGCCGGTTCACCTTGAGCGCCGGCCCGAATGCGTTCAATGCTCGGATCGACTTCAGTTTTGAGCCCGGGCACGCCGTCGCGCGGCCGGCCGGATCGGGGGAAAACCCCAGGGCAGCGGACAGCGGGACGAGCACGGGGCCGGACAGGCGCAACGAGGGAGTCATCGATGCAAGGGGCAGGATTTCCCACGCCCTGATGGCGCAGAGGCTCGAAAACCCGATACCAGATAGTGACGGCCGGCTG
>JBIOJM010000413.1:0-8165 GCA_044450785.1 Isosphaerales bacterium | reverse complement strand
GTCGCGGCTCGACCCACCCTACGGCACGGTTCCGCGCCCGCCTCAGCCCGACCCGAGATGCGCGCACGGCGCAGAGATCCGACGGAGGTAGAATCTAACTGAATGATCGGTCGATCGCGCGGGCCGCACGGCGCCGCTCAAGCGACCGCGCTCGGGATCGCGTCGGGAGTCTTCGACGCAGGCATTCTTGGCGCCGCCACTCTCATGGTGGTGTGGTCACGACTCTGATGGCGCCCCCACTCCTGAAGCTCCTCCGGCGGCCTGCACCAGAGCCCGCCCTCCAGCCCGACGCCGAAGGGATCGAAGACCTCGTCGCCGAAGCGTGATGATGGGATCGACGCCCAGCGCAAACAACGAAAGGAGCCACACGTCATTTCAGACCACGGAACAAGCTCGGTTCACGGGCTCTTCGGTGCCGCACCTGGGGCATCCAGTACCCGCTTGTTGGGGGCATCTCCTTTGTTTTGCCGGATGGGTGTAACGAACAATGCCAGCACAATGCAAACGCAGAGAATCAGATTCAAGACGAAGAAGCACACCGGTATGAGGTCGCCCGTGATCCAAAGGTATGGCTTGAAATTCCCAATGATCGGGGGCTGTTTTGTCAATCGTGCCGGCCATGTTGCCTTATTCGGTGGTTTGCCGCTTTTTTCCTGCTCTTCCGTCTTCGAATTCTTCGCCGAATTAGTTTCGTCGGAGTCATGCTTGGACAACCACCAGATGGGGTTCCACCAAAGGATGCGTTTCCACCATGCTTTCTTGTCAACGTCTGGTGGCACGACAATCTCGATTCTCCATTCAGTTTTGTAGGTCTCCATCCACCACTCTTTTAGATGCGAAACATGGGCATGTGCACAGGCTACAGCATAGCCGATGATACGACAGATAAAGAGCGAAACCAAGAGAATGACCGCGAGCAGCGATTCAAAAAGTACAACTTCTCGCCACGACAATTTAGCGCTGAAGGCCGCGGTTTGGACGGCGAAGAAACCGCTGAGCAGGAATCCTTCCGTGATGAGCAGCCAAGTCAGGCGATGATTGATGAGATTGTCTTCGTGGATGATCGCGCCACGAACCATTTCCCAGTGTCTAAAGCCACCTTTCGAGAGGGGGTTCGCCTTCCGTGGTTCGGTCGACGTCGAATCCGACATGAGACCTCCGCGAATGATGTGTGCGCCCGAGACGCGGCCATGAGCAAAAGCATATCATACACTCAGAGGAGCGGCGACAGCAGCCGCACCACGTTCTCGGCCAGTTCGTGCGGCCAACCTGGTGCCGGCAGCTCGGGCCTGGAGTCGGCCATGAGCCCGCGTGCCCAGGCCGCGACCTCCTCGACCCGGGCCGGCGACGAGACGAAGAGCGCCACTTCATAATTGAGGAACAGGCTGCGCATGTCCATGTTGGCCGATCCGATCACGGCAAGCTGGTCATCGAAGACGACGGCCTTGGCGTGGAGCATGACGGGGGTGTAGAGCATCACTCGTCCGCCGGCATCGTGCAGGTCGCGCAAATAGCTGGTCCGGGCAAGGTCGGCTAACAGGTGGTTCGAGCGCGCGGGCAACAGCAGCCGCACGTCGACTCCGCGGCGCGCGGCCAGGCCCAGGGCCCGGGCCAGCATTTCGTCGGGCACGTAATAGGGAGTGACGATCCAGATTCGACTCTGGGCCGAGAAGATCAACGCCAGCAGCGATTCGTAGAGCGGATCACCGTCGACGTCCGGTCCGCTGGCCACGACTTGAATCACGCTCGACTCCTTGCCGGTCAGCTCGAATACGGGACCAGGCAAGCCGGCCTCTCCCGGATCGGCGCCGGTGGCAAACCTCCAATCCGATGCGAAGAGGGCCTCGAGCTCTCTAACCGCGGGCCCTTCGACGATCATCGAGAGGTCGAGCCACAAGTCTTTCGCGGAGGGGGGACCGATGTAGGGCCACGCCAGGTTCATGCCGCCGGTCAATGCGATCCGGCCGTCGATCACGATGAGCTTGCGGTGGTTCCTCAGGTTGGCGCGGCCGCGAAACGGAGCGTGAAACACGGGCATGAAGTGGGCGCACTGAGCGCCGGCGTCGATCAAGGGAGCCAGGGACCGCCGCCTGACTCGCCAGGAACCCAGGTCGTCGATCAGCAGGCGGACGGCCACTCCCTCTTCGGCCCGGCGCGTCAGGCAATCCACCAGGGCGCGGCTGCCCTCGTCGCGGCCGAGGATATAGGTCGCGATGTGGATGGTCGAGCGCGCCTCGTTCATGAGCTCGAGCACCCGCCTGTAGGCGTCTCGTCCGTCGGTCACCAGCTCCACCCGATTGCCGGGACTGGCCGGCGGTACGCCGTAAGACGCCAGCAACTGATCCACTCCCCTTTCTTCACCGGGTTGAGGCGCCGCCGCCGGCTGGTAGATCCGCGCCTTGCGCCGGGCCATCCGCCGCACTTTGCGGCCGCCGAAAACCACGTAGAGCGGCACGCCCACGTACGGGAGCAGCACGATGATGAGCAGCCAGGCGATCGTGCTGCTTGGCGATCGTCTCTGGCGCAGCAGGCCGGCCATGAGCACGAAGGCCAGCAGAAACCCGATGCGCGTCAGGATCTCGGGGAAGATCCAGTAGGATCCCGATGAAAACCAGGCGGGCACGGTGCGTCAGTCTCCGAGTTTCTCGGTGTACAGGACGGTGACGTCGAGGACGCCCGCCCGGGCGCGGTTCCCCTCGACCCAGGCTTCGAGGCGGCCGGGCCCTGCGTGTACGGGGATCGACTTGAACGTGACCTCGGTGGCTCCCGCACCGAGGGTCTGTTCCCGGCTCGTGCCGCTCAAAGAGACGTGCGCGGTGGTCGGGAACCGCCGGGGCGCGAAATGGAGTGAGATGTCGAACGAGCCGGCCCGAGCGACCTGGACTTCCCAGAAGCCCAGGTCGTTGGGGTTCCAGCCGGCGAGCGGTCCGCGCCAGTCTTGGCGGGTGAGGAATGTGGGGTTCTCGCGGGTCCCGCCGAGCTCGATCCGGATGGGTTCAGGGCCGCGGGTGGAGGTAACGTCCTTGAACCAGTCCTGGTAATTCGCGTGCATCCTGGCCACGACGTCGGGGTGAAGACCGGCCACGTCGTGGAGCTCGAGCGGGTCGTGCTCCATGTCGTAGAGCTCGAGGGGGGGCTTGCCGCGGGCGCCGGGCGTGGGTTCGCGCCGCACGAGCTTGTATGTCCGGGAACGGGCGGCGAAGGCGCGGCCGGCCTCGGGCCGGTCGCCGCGGTGCCACTGAAAAAAGAGGGTGCGGTCGGGCCAGCCGGTGGTCTGCACGCCGCGCAGCAGGAGCAAGAGACTCTTGCCGTCGAGCTTCACGTCGCGGGGAGGAGCCACGTCGCACGCGGCGAGCAAGGTCGGCATGAGATCGATATGGGCGGCGACCTGGTCGACGATCAAGCCCGCCGGAAGCTGGCCCGGCCAGCGGATGTAGCACGGTACGTGGATTCCGCCATCGTACACGGACCCTTTCCAGCCGCGCAGACCGGCATTGAACCGCACCTGGGCGGGGCCGTTGTCGGTCATGAACACGACGATGGTCTTTCCGGCGATTCTTCGGTCGTCGAGGACCTTGAGGATTTTACCGACGTTGGTGTCGATGTTCGTGACCATCGCGTAGACACGGGCCACCGAATCGGGTGGGGCCGCGAGCGCCGCCGGGATCGGCTGGCCGAGTTGAGGGAAGCTGCCGAGGGTCAAATCCATCGCCTTGTAGGCGGCGAGCTCGGGCTCGGGTGCCTCGAGCGGGTCGTGTGGGCAGTTGAAGGCGAGATAGGCGAAGAACGGGTGGTCGCCGTCGGCGCTCAGGAAATCGATTGCGGCCTGGGCGAAGATGTCGCTGCAATAGCCCTTGTATCGCTCTGCCTTGCCGTTGTGCTGCAGGACCGGGTCGAAGTAGCTGCTGCCGCCGGGCGGGTCGGCCGGCTGCCCGATCCCGCCGCCCTTGATCACGAGAGCTTCTCGAAAGCCCTGGTCGATCGGCCGCAAAGGGGAGTTGTCACCCAGGTGCCACTTACCGAAGATGCCCGTTCGATACCCTGCCGCGGCCAGGACCTCGGCGAGGGTGACTTCATCGGGGTGCATCATCGATCGTCCCAGGTAGGTATCCACCACTCCAGTGCGGAAGTTGTACCGGCCGGTGAGCAGGCTGGCTCGCGTCGGCGAGCAGACGGGCGAGACGTAAAAGTTCTTGAGCCGGACGCTCTCTGTCGTGAACTGGTCGATATGCGGCGTCTTGATCTTGGGGTTGCCGTGAGCGCCCAGGTCGCCGTAGCCCTGGTCGTCGGTCATGATGAGCAGGATGTTGGGACGTTCGTCCGGCGCCCCCTGCGCACTCGGTCCCGGCGGTCCCATGAGGACCCATGCCAGTGTCGCCAGGAAGGGGATCCGGCCGGGAAACCCCCCGCCGGCGACCCGGCTGCTCACCGGGCCGAACGTGATCATTCGCATGTGTGGAATCTGGCCAGAAACTCACCGAGGCACGGAACGTCAGAGCCGATTCTCAGGATACCTCGCTGGTCGCACACTGACCAGAACCGTATGACCGTTTCGGCGAATCGAGCGTCACGCCAGCACGTCCCGGACCACGTGTCCGTGGACGTCGGTCAAGCGGCGGTCGATCCCGTTGTGGCGGAACGTGAGCTTGGTGTGGTCGATCCCCAAGAGGTGGAGGATTGTCGCATGCAGGTCGTAGCAGTACGTCTGGCCGGCGGCGGCCCGCCAGGCCCAGGGATCGCTCTGGCCGTGGGCGGCGCCCCCCTTGATGCCCGCGCCCGCCAGCCAGGCCACCGAGGTGCCGCCGTTGTGGTCGCGCCCGGAGGCCCCCTGCGTGAACGGCTGGCGGCCGAACTCGGTGCTGAAAACGACGAGCGTGTCTTCCATCAGGCCGCGGGCCTTCAGGTCGCGAATCAGGGCGGTGATCGGCCGGTCGACGCTTCGGGCCATCGGCGGCAATTGGTTGGGAATGTCGGTGTGGTTGTCCCAGTTGTTGGTGGCTCCGCCCGCGCCGCTCCAGACCTGCACAAACCGCACCCCGCGTTCCAGGAGCCGCCGAGCCAGCAAACACCGCCGGCCGTAGTCGGTCGTGGCGGGATCGTCCAGGCCGTAGAGAGCACGGGTGGCCGGGCCCTCGCCGGCCAGGTCCAGTGCCTCGGGAGCACTGCGCTGCATCCGGGCCGCCAGCTCGTACGCCGCGATCCGAGACTCGAGACGAGTGTCGCCCGGATTGGTCGCGGCGTGGCGCCGGTTCAACCGATCGAGGACGTCCCGGCCTTCGCGCTGACTCTCCTGGGTCAAGAAGCCGGCCGACGACTGCGGAAAGAGGTCGGGGATCGGCCGTTGCGACCCGGCGTCGAGGATCGTTCCCTGGTGCGATTGGGGTAAGTACCCGGAGCTGAAGTTGCCCTTGGCGTTGTAGGGCAGACCCTTGGGGTCGGGGAGGACGACGAAGGTCGGCAAGTTGTCGCTCAAGGAGCCGAGGCCATACGACAGCCACGCCCCCATGCACGGAAAGCCCGGCATCAGGAAACCCGAGTTCATCATGAAGCTGGCCGGCCCGTGGACGTTGGTCTTGGAGCTGAGGGCCATCAGAAACGCCATGTCGTCGACGCAGGTTGCGATCTGAGGAAACACGCTGCTGACCCAGCGCCCGCATTCACCATGCTGCTTGAACGGGAACGCGCTTTTCATCAAGTTGCCCGGCGCGCTCGTGGGGGCCTCGACGTGGCTGCCCGGGTCAAACGGCTGGCCGTGCCGCTTGTGAAGCTCGGGCTTGTAGTCGAAGGTGTCCATCTGGCTGACGCCGCCGTTCATGAAGAGCTGGATCACGCGGCGGACCTTGGCCCGATGGTGCAGCCCTCCGTTCAGGTCGGCGCGTGGGCACACCTTTTCCGGCGTCAGCCCGGTGCCGGCGAGCAAGCCCTCGTTGCAGAGGAGAGCGGTCAAGGCGATGCCTCCCAGGCCCCCGCCCAGCCGCCAGAGAGCATCGCGCCGCGGTATCTGGTCGTACATGCCGTCGTCCTTGGTCATTTCAATTGACGAACAAAAACTCATTGCTATTGACGATCAAGCGACACAGGTTTGCCAGGCCGTGGCGTCCAGCGTAGCCTGAGAGAAACTCCACTTCATCGGTGGTCGCCTCGCGGCCGTAGGCGAGCTCGAAGGCGAGCCTGACCTGCAGGTCGACACGGGCGGCGGCCCTCTCCAGTCGCCTGGCAAACGCCTCCGACTGGTGAATAACAAACGGATTGTTCAAGAGCTCGAGGGCCTGGAGCGGCGTGGTCGACTCGTTGCGCACGGCCGTCAGTTGCGAGGCGTCGGCCGAGTCGAGGGAGTCGAAAAACGGGTCTGGAAGCGTGCGGAAGAGAAAACGATACACGCTGCGCCGGCATGAGCCGGGGCTATTCCAGTCGTACTGGCTGTAGTCGATGACCGGCGTGACGTGCACGCCGGGCCGCAGGGAAAACTGCCGCACCGACGGGCCGCTCATGGTCGGGTCGAGCCGGCCGGCGACAGCAAGGATCGCGTCGTACACCGACTCGGCATCAAGCCGGCGCCGGTTCTGCCGCCAGAGCCATTGGTTGTCGGCGTCCTTGGCCGCGAAGTCGGGCTGATGCTGGACGCTCTGGCGGTAGACCGCGCTGGTGACGATCAAGCGGTGCAGCCGTTTGAGCGACCCGCCCGACTCGATGAACGTCGAGGCCAGCCAGTCGAGCAGCTCGGGGTGCGACGGCGCCGCGCCCATGCGGCCGAAGTCGTTGGGTGTCGCGACCAGGCCGCGGCCGAAGTGGTGGTGCCACGCTCGATTGACGATCGACCGCCAGGTCAGCGGGTTCTTGGGGTCGACGATCCAGCGGACCAGGCGGGCGCGGCGAACCGATTCGTCGTCGCCCGGCGAAACGGGAAAGCGCGTCTCCAGCCCCGCGACACAGGCCAGGGTTCCGGGCACGGCCGGCCTGGCGGGAGTGTGGATATCGCCGCGCGTGAGAATCCAGACCGGCCTCGGCGCGCCGGGCGGCTTGTGGCCGGCGTCGGGCAGGAACTCGCTTGCGCCGGCGAAGACGAGGCTCTGGGGGGGCAGCGCTGCCAGCTCCGCCTTGAGCCAGCCGGCCTGTGCGGGGTCTCGACGCTCGGTCTGCTTGAGCTCGGCCGCGAGCGTGCGGCGGAGGCGATCGATCGCGGGGTCGGCGTCGTAGCCGCGCTCGGCCTTGTCGGTCCCGGCGAAGACCGCCTGCAGGCTGTAATAATCCTCCTGGGAGATCGGGTCGAACTTGTGGTCGTGGCAGCGGGCGCAATGCACGGTCGCGCTCACGAAGGTCGACATGACGGTCGAGACCATGTCGTCGCGATCGATGTAATGGCCGATCTGGCGGTCGATGCTGTCGTCACGGATGTCGCGGAGCGAGCTCTCGTCCCACGGACCGGCGGCGAGCATGCCGAGCGCGACCACCAGCCCTGGCTCGTCCGGAAAGAGCGCGTCGGCCGCCACTTGCTCCGCGACGAACCGAGCGTACGGCGTGTCGTGGTTGAAGGAGTGAATCAAGTAATCGCGGTACGGCCACGCATGGGGCCTGATCCGGTCCTGGTCGTGACCGTGGGTCTCGGCGAAGTGGACCAGGTCCATCCAGTGCCGTGCCCACCGCTCGCCATGATGGGGGCTGGCGAGCAGGCGATCAACCAGTTGCTCGTAGGCTGCGGGCGAGGGGTCGTTCAGGAATCGGTGGAGTTCCTCGGGTGCCGGGGGCAAACCCGTCAGGTCGAAAGACAGACGTCGGATCAAGGTGCGGCGGTCGGCCTCCGGCGACGGCTCGAGGCCCTGCTCCTTGAGCTTGGCGAGGATGAAGACGTCGATTGGGTTGATCGCCCACGCCGGCCGCGCGGGCAGGGCGGTGGGCGTGGCGGGACGCCGGATCGGCCGGAGCGACCACCAGTCGCGCGCGTCGGCGGACACGGACGTGGACGTGGACGTGGACGTGGCCAACGTGTCAGTCTGGCCCTGGCGCGGGTCGGGCGCGCCCATCTTGATCCACCGGCCGAAGTCGGCGACGATTTCGGGAGGCAGCTTGCCCTTCGGAGGCATCGGCTCGACCCCGTCAGCACCGCGGATCGCCTGAAAGAGCAGGCTCGCCTCGAGGTCGCCCGGCACGATCGCCGGCCCCGATCC
>JBIOJM010000412.1:0-8203 GCA_044450785.1 Isosphaerales bacterium | reverse complement strand
TACCCCCCCTGACCCCCCCTTGCGAAGGGGGGGAAATAGGATGGCGTGTTAGTAACGGGGGATCGCGCGCAACAAAAACGGGATGAACACTCAGCCGGTGCAAGCCCAACTTTTCATCAGGCCAGGGTAGCCCGGGGGGCTGGCGCGGGAGCTTTGGAAATCGAAAACGACTGTTCCCGGGTGACTGATCGTGCCCGGACCACCCCCCCTGGCCCCCCCTTCACAAGGGGGGGAAAACCGCGCAACCAAATCGAGAGGAACGCGCAGCTTGTGCAACACCAACTTTTCATCAGCCCAGGGCCAGGGGGGGTGGACGGGGCAATTCTCAGTTTGCTTGGACACCGTTCTCAGTCGGATTCTGCAAGGGCCGAGCCGTCCAACCTTCTCATCACCCCAGTGCGAGGCGGTCGCTGAAAATCGTTCTCCTCATCCAAATCGCTCTTGACTTCCGCGCCTATCTGTATTAAGACTATTAATACAGTTAATCCAGGTGCCCACATGCAGTATGAAATCAACAGCGCGAGCCGCCTGCCGATTTACCAGCAACTGGTGCAGCAGGTCCGCGAGGCGATCGCCCGTGGGGACCTGAAGCCTGAAGTGCAGTTGCCCTCGGTGCGCCAGCTCTCGCGCGAGCTCGTCGTCAATCCCAACACCGTCGCCCGGGCCTACACCGAGCTCGAGCGCGACGGCTTGCTCAACAATCGCCCCGGTCGCGGGGTGTTCGTCGCCGAGCCGAAAGGCGAGTTGACCAAGGATGCGCGCCGGCGGCGATTACTCGAAATCCTCGACAGGTTCCTCACGGAAGCCGTGCATCTCGGGTTCTCCGGCGAAGAGGTCTTGCGGCTGGTCTCCGCTCGATCGGCGCAGTTTCAATGGAATCCGGCGAAGGCGGGCTCGAAATGAGCAGAGAGGCGATTCCATGACGCATGTCATCCTGACGGAGCAGCTCACCAAGTATTATGGCGCGCGGTGCGTCGTCAACGGCTTGAACCTGCACATCCCGGCGGGGACCGTCTATGGTTTCCTGGGGCGAAACGGGGCCGGCAAGTCCACGACAATCAAGATGCTCCTGGGAATGGCCCAACCGAACTACGGGCGGGTCGAGCTGCTGGGGCACGAGATTGCGACACTGCCACCCGCGGTTCGCGCCCGCATCGCCTATCTGGCCGAGGGGCATCCGCTCTACGGCTGGATGACGGTTGCCGAAGCCGTTCGCTTCAGCCGGTCGTTCCATGCTGCCCGCTGGAATCAGCCGCTGCTCGACCAGATTCTTGAACATTTCGAGCTGCCCACTCGGTCGAAGATCCGCCGGTTGTCTCACGGCCAGCGTGCCAACGTCGCCCTGGCCCTCGCAATCGCCCCCGATCCCGACCTGCTCATCCTCGACGATCCCACGCTGGGCCTGGATACGGTCGCCCGCCGCGATTTCTTGACGTCGATGATCGAGCTGATTCAGCGCCAGGGACGGACGATCCTCTTCAGCTCGCATATCCTCGCCGACGTCGAGCGAGTCGCCGATCGGATCGGCATCCTGGTCGACGGCGTGTTGCGCGTCGACTGTCCCACCGAGCATTTCAAGCAAAGTGTGAGCAAGCTGGTCCTGGAGTTCCCGGGCCGGCCGCCGGCATTTCCCGGCTGTTCGGGGCTCGTCCAGGCCTGGGAAGTCGGCCACCGTCTCGAGCTCGTGATCGTCAACTTCGGTGCGGAACAGCGCCAGGCCGTCGAATCGTTGTCGCCGCTCGCATGGGACGTCGTGGGATTGAATCTCGAAGATGCCTTCGTCGACTACACTCGCGGGCCCAGGCGGTCGTTACCGATCTTTGGTGAGGAAACGACTCACGCTCAGCCGAGTACCACCGATCGAGGAGCCGCATGATCATGGCAGCGCGCAAGCCCTCCCTGTTCCGTCAATTGCTGTGGGCGGCGACACTCGCGACCGGCTTCGGCACAGTCTGGCTTATGCTCGCGGCCTGGCTCGGCACCGCGATTCAAGATGCATGGCAGGACGGGAAGCGGGATTGGCCTCCTCGAGAAGAGCTCGTGGTCAGGTCCGACGGCACGCCACTCATCCTCAGCACCCCGTGGGAGAATCTGTCACTGGCGACCTATCGGGACCTGAACGACCGCGTGCAAGACGCTCCGGACAGAAACGACCTGCTCCCCGCGGTGTACATGCCCGGCGAGCACGGGACAACTGGCTTCTTCTCCGCGCGGCCAGGCTGGGAGCACCGGCTCAAGGTTTTTGTTGATGAGCAAGAGCCCACCGTCAATTGGTTCTTCGTGCACGACGGTAGGCCGGAGGGAGGCGGCTACTTCGTCGGTTACGAGCGCGCGAGTAACCGGCGGGTCGGCTTCATCGGACTGTCGGGCTTTCACTCCGATCCCGTCCCGACCGACGAGCGGATTCCCGTGCGAGGCGCGCTGATCATCGACTATTCGCTCTGGAGCTCGGCGCCGATCTTGATCGATTCGGGGCGATGGTGGGTGCCCCGACTCGATCATTCGGATGTGCCGCCGCGACGGGTCTATGTCCCATCTGGAAACCACCTGCGACTTGTCGACCTCGCCGCGCGAACGGTAAAGACCGTGTTTGAAGCGCCGGAGCCGATCGAGTCGCCGGGGATTCCGTCGCTCTCATCCTTTTCCTCTGGCCATCCCATGAAGGAACAACCCATTCTGGTGAGGACAAGACAGCAGATCCATGCATTAGATCACAAGCACAACGTCATCAAGGTGTTCACCATTCCCACCGAAGCAGACCGACAGGGCCCGGTGTATTGGTACGAGATTGGCAACGGCCAGGCGGTTGCCGACTTCGTCCGACCATGGTCAACTGGGGAAGCTGACAACGTCACAAAACGGATGGTGTACCGGATCGCGGACGATGGAGCGATCCAGGATCGGTTCGAGCTTACCTTGCAAACCGGATCGCCCGTGCGGATCAAACAACATGAGGCCGTCCAGCTCACTCTGGCGCTGCCGGCGCCGGCGATGCTGCTCTTCATCGAGCCATTATTCGTGATGTTGATCGATCAAGCGGAGAGCAATCCGGCGGCCGTCAGCGCCATGCTGAAAAGTTCATGGCCTTCATTGATGGCAGTCTTCGCTCTGTCGTTGGTCTTGGCCATCATGGCCTGGCGAAGGAATCGCGCGTTCGGCCTCCCCAACCGCGAGCAGGTCGCCTGGGTGGTCTTTGTTCTCCTCTTCGGTGTCCCCGCTTACGCGGGCTTTCTGCTGCACCGTCGCTGGCCGATCCGACAGAAATGCCCGAATTGCCACGCTCAGAGTCCTCGCGACCGTGCAGCATGCGCGGAGTGCGGAACCTGCTTCCCGGATCCGGCCAAGAAGGGAATCGAGATCTTCGCCTGAGGACGAGGGCGGAGAATCTTCCAGCCCGACGTGGGTGACTCGGTGCTCGATAGCTGATCTCTTCTGTAAGCTCCTTGCGGGAGAAACACAAAATGGTCCTGGCGATCGTGACCAAGGAACTACGTGAAACCCGGGTGTTTGCCGCTCTCGCGCTCGGGCTGTATTTCATCTACCTGAGCAGGCTGACGGGGAGATGGAGCCGCCTGCTCACTCCGCTAATCGGATGGGTCCCCGGAATGCACGTGGAAGCTCCCGATGTCCCTTTTGTTCAGGATAATTTCTTGACCGTGTACGGTTTCATTGGAGTCGCACTCGCGATCGCCTTGGGGTTCCGGCAGTCCGCCTGGGAGCCGAGCCAGGGGACGGCGCTCTACCTCCTGCACCTCCCTCTGCACCGGCATACCATCTTCTTGACGAAACTGTTTACGGGAATCGGTCTGCAGCTTGTGTGCACACTGCTACCCATACTCATTTATGCGGCATGGGCAGCAGTGCCGGGAACGCATCCCGGTCCGTTCGAGTGGTCGATGACCAGCCCGGCGTTGCACATCTGGCTTCTCATGCCGCTGGTGTATCTCGGGGCTTTCGCGAGCGGCATCCGTAGGGCGCGCTGGTTCGGCTCGCGGCTGCTGCCGCTGGTATCGGTGGTAATTCCCGCCTTCCCCATGGGCTTCGTCCCGCACTGGTGGCTAATCGCGTTCCCGATGCTCTTGCTCGTGGCGGCAGTGCTCGTCAGCGACATCCTCCTGGAAGCCGGCACGCGCGATTTCTAACGGCCGATGGGCTCGCATCGCCCGCGAAGCGGTCGTATGATAAAGGACACGGGCTTTCTCCTGAAAGTGGAGTTGGCCTGCCCGCCGGTCCGGGCCCGATTCTTGCCCAAGATCGGAGCGTTCCGGATCGTCTCTCTTGGAGAGCCGCATGAGGGTTCATCCCCGTCGCTACATCGTCCTGCCGGCTTTGGTGGCAATCCTATCCGGTCCGGGCCGGTCGTCCCTCGCCCAGCAGCAAGCGGCCGTGTCGCCCGAGCATGCCCGGCAGATGAAGGAGGGGATGGCTCTTTTCAAGGAGCATGTCCGCCCGGCACTCATCCGGTACTGCCTTGACTGCCATGGCGGCAAAGAGACCAAGGCGGAATTCGACCTGTCCAGGCGGGAGGCTCTAATTGCCAGCGGCCATGTCGAGCCCGGCAAGTCGTCGGAGAGCCAGCTCTTCCTTGTCATCGCCCACAAGGAGGAGCCTCACATGCCGCACAAGGCCCCCAAGCTCGCGGGCGAGACCATCGCGCGGATCGCGCGCTGGATCGACCTGGGCGCGCCCTACGACAGGCCGCTCTTCGAGCGCAAAGGCGAAACGGCGGCCCGCACGGGGGCGCCAACCGCCGTCGAGCGAAACTTCTGGTCGTTCCGGCCGCTGGGCGCCGTGACTCCGCCCTCGGTGAAGAGCGCGGGATGGGTTCGGACGCCGATCGACCGCTTCGTCCTGGCAGCGCTCGAGGCCCGCGGCCTGGCGCCGAACCCGCCGGCCGATCGCCGCGTGCTGATCCGGCGTCTCGACTTCGATCTGACGGGGATGCCGCCCGAGCCCGAGGAGGTCGAAGCGTTCGTCGCGGACGCTGCGCCCGACGCCTACGAGCGGCTCGTGAACAGGCTGCTCGACTCGCCGCGGTTCGGTGAGCGCTGGGCGCGGCACTGGATGGACGTCGCGCGGTTCGCCGAGTCGCACGGCTACGAGCAAGACTACGACCGGCCGCACGCCTATCATTACCGCGACTTCCTGATCCAGGCCCTGAACCAAGACATGCGGTACGACCGGTTCGTCCACTGGCAGTTGGCCGGCGACGAGCTGGCGCCAGACGACCTGCTGGCGAACGAGGCGACCGGGTTCCTGGGCGCCGGGGCCTTCCCCACCCAGTTGACCGAGAACGAGTTCGAGTCGGCGCGGTACAACGAGCTCGACGACATGGTCGCGACGACCGGCGTGGCCTTCCTCGGCCTGTCGGTCGGTTGCGCGCGCTGTCACGACCACAAGTACGACCCCATCCCGTCGCAGGATTATTACCGCCTGGCGGCGACATTCGCGACGACGATCCGCAGTGAGATCGACATCCGCGGCCAGCGCGGAGCGAAGCCGGTCAAGGTGCAAGTGACGGCCGAGGGCTACCCGCACACCAAGCACCATGCGGACGAACGCGGCTTCCCGCATTTCTACCCGAAGACTTACATCTTGCAGCGGGGCGACGTGGATCAGAAGCAGGGGGAGGCCGTGGCCGGCGTCCTCTCCGTGTTGACGCGCGGCCGCCGGGACAGCGCGGCCTGGAAAGTCGACCCACCGCCGGGCACGAGCCGCAGCAGCTTCCGCCGCGCCGCACTGGCGCGCTGGCTCACCGATACCGAGAATGGAGCCGGGGCACTGGCTGCCCGCGTCATCGTCAACCGGCTCTGGCAGCATCACTTCGGCCGGGGGTTGGTCGCCACGCCCAATGATTTCGGGTCGCAGGGCGCGCGGCCGACCCACCCCGAGCTGCTCGATTGGCTGGCCGCCGATCTGGTCGAGCACGGCTGGCAGCTCAAGCGACTGCACCGGCTCATGGTGATCTCCAGCGTTTATCGCCAGGACGACCGGTTCGACGAGGCCCGCGCGAAGGTCGACCGTGAAAACCACTATCACTGGCGGCGCGCGCCTCTGCGGCTCGAGGCCGAGCCGATTCGAGACGCGATGCTGTCGGTCTCGGGCCTGCTCGACCCGCGGATGGGCGGCCCCGGCTCGCTCGACCAGGCGATGAACAGGCGAAGCGTCTACTTCTTCATCAAGCGCAGCCAGTTGATCCCGATGATGATGCTTTTCGACTGGCCCGAGCACCTGGTCAGCATCGGGCAGCGGGCCACGACGACGACCTCGCCCCAGGCCCTGATGTTCATGAACAGCCCGCTGGTTCGCCGCTGTGCCCTAGGCTTTGCCCTCCGCCTGGCCGGCCAGCCGTCCGGCGACGCCGTCCGGCTCGGCTACCGGATTGCCTTCGCGCGCGAGCCGTCCGACGCCGAGATCCGGCTGGCCACCCTTTTCCTCGCCCGCCAGACCAAGAACTACGCGCAGGCGGGCAAGCCCGACCCTGGCCGCCTGGCCCTGGTCGACCTCTGTCAGGCCTTGATGAGTATGAGCGATTTTGTTTATATCCCCTGATCTCGATGGCCGGTCAACTCGAAGTTGACCCATGAGTATAACGAGGCGCGTCATGCCTGGTAGACCGCAACCGTTCTCGACGTTCGGCGACCCTCGTGGCGAGGCCGCTCTGTCGCGCCGCCGGCTGCTTCAGCAAGCCGGCTGCGGCTTCGGCCTGATCGGGCTGGCCGGCATGCTTGACCACGAGGGCCTGCTCGAGACCGCGGCGCGGGCCGGCGACGCCGGCCCCACGGCGCTGGCCCTCTCCCCGATGGCGCCGCGCGCACCCCACTTCGCCGCTCGGGCGAAGCGCGTCATCTGGGTCTTCATCAACGGCGGCCCGAGCCAGGTCGACACGTGGGACTACAAGCCGGCCCTCGCGAAGTGGGACGGCAAGTCGATGAAAGAGTTCGACCCCTCCTTCAAGAACACCACCGGCTTCTTCAAGGACGCCGTCGGCGGTCTCATGAAGTCGCCGTTCCGGTTCACGCCGCGGGGCGGCTGCGGCAAGATGGTCTCCGAGATATTCCCGCACCTTGGCGAGCACGTGGACAAGATGGCGTTCATCCACTCGGCATTTTCCGAGTCGAACAACCATTCGCCCGCCCTGTTCATGATCAACACCGGCTTGCCCCGCATGGGATTCCCCTGCGTGGGCTCGTGGGTGACATACGGCCTGGGGAGCGAGAACCAGAACCTGCCCGGGTTCGTCGTGATGAGCGATCCGCGCGGCCGAGGGCTACCCAAGGGAAATGCGAATAACTGGGGCGCCGCCTTCCTGCCGGGTGTGTTCCAGGGGACCCACCTCCATCCCACGGGGGCGCCGATCGATAACCTCGAACGGCCGCCGGGGATGGACGACAACGAACAGCGCGCCCAGCTCGATCTGGTCAAGCAGCTCAACGAGCGCCACCACGACCGGTTCGCGGCGGAGATGGAGCTGGCGGCGCGGATCGAGAGCTTCGAGCTGGCCTACCGGATGCAGTCGGCCGCCCCCGCGGCGATCGCCATCGATCAAGAGCCCGAGCACATCCGGAAACTCTATGGCCTGGACGACCCTCGCTGCGAGCACGTCGCGCGCCAGTGCCTGACCGCCCGCCGCCTGGTCGAGCGGGGAGTGCGCTTCGTGCAGATCTACTCCGGCGGCATGGAAAACCAGCTCTCCTGGGACGGCCACGCGGACATCAAGGGAAACCATGAGCAGTTCGCCGGCGAAACGGACAAGCCGGTCGCCGGACTTCTCGCCGACCTCGCTCAGCACGGATTGCTCGACGAGACCCTGGTGATCTGGAGCGGCGAGTTCGGCCGCCTGCCGATCGCCCAGACCGGCAAGAAGCCCGGGCGTGATCACAACCCGCGCGGCTTCACACTCTGGATGGCCGGCGGCGGCGTGAAGGGGGGCGTCAGCCACGGCGAGACGGACGAGATCGGTTACACCGCGGCCGTCGACAGGGTCCACATCAACGACCTGCACGCCACCATCCTGCACTTGCTCGGCATCAATCACGAGCGCCTGACGTACACATACAACGGCCGCCGATTCCGCCTGACCGACGTGGCTGGCCGCGTGATCCGCAAGGTCCTCGCGTGAACCGCGGCCCGGCGCGAGGCCGGGCCGCTGGGCGCGGGTCTCCTGACCCCGCCCCCCCTGCTGGGCGCGGGTCTCCTGACC
>JBIOJM010000411.1:0-8230 GCA_044450785.1 Isosphaerales bacterium | reverse complement strand
ATCCCACGACGAGCTTGAAGAAAGGAACGCCCGACCTGAAATCGGCGGGGCCGCTGGCATTCGGGCCTGACGGCATCCTCTTCGTGGGGGATACCAAGGGAGCCGCGCTGTTCGCGATCGACACGGGTGACCGCGCCCTCGTGGCCGACAAACGACCAGTGAACGTCAAGGACGTCGCCCTAAAGATCGCGGCCTTGCTCGGGACCACTTCCAAGCAAATCATGATCAATGACCTGGCGGTCAATCCGCGCTCGGGCAACGTCTACCTCTCGCTCTCGCGAGGACGCGGGCCCGACGCGACGCCATTGCTCGTCCGGTTGAGCGCCGACGGCAAGCCCGAAGAGGTACCCCTCGAGAACATCCACTTCGCCAAGGCCGATATCCCGAACGCTCCGAGCCCCACCGCCACCGGCCGCGGACCCAGCCGGCGAAGTGAGTCGATCACCGACTTGGCCTTCGCCGACGGCCGCGTGTTCGTGGCGGGCCTGTCGAACGAAGAATTCTCCTCCAGGCTCATCGCCATCCCGTACCCGTTCACCAGCGACGGCTTCGATGGCGCAGCCGTCGAGATCTACCACGGTTCACACGGCCGGTTCGAGACCAAGTCGCCGATCCGGACCTTCGTGACTTACCGCATTCAGAACGAGCCATACATGCTCGCGGCTTACACCTGCACCCCGCTGGTCAAAGTGCCCGTTGCCGATCTCAAGGCCGGCGCCCACATCAGGGGAACGACCATCGCCGAGCTCGGAAATCACAATCGGCCGCTGGACATGATTGTCTACCGCAAGGATGGCAAGGATTTTCTGCTGGCGGCCAACAGCGATCGAGGCGTGATGAAGATTGCCATGGAAGGAGCAGGTGCGGCTCCGGGAATCGTTGCTCCCGTGCGGGACAAGAAGGGCCTGGGCTATGAAACGATCTCCGCCCTCAAGGGCGTCCAGCAAATGGACCAGCTCGACGAACACCGCGCCGTCCTGCTCGTGAAAACCGATCCCGACGGAGCATTAAGTCTTCAGACGATCGAGCTCCCTTGATCGTCCGGCTTGCGCTCTTTCCCGCGCTCCTGGCATTCGGGGCGCTTTCCCTTGCCGAGGGATGCGCTCCCGCCGGGACCGGTGCGCCTGCCGCCGGCATCCCCGTCTCCCGGACCGCCGGCGAACCAGTTCCGTCCGCGACAACCCTGACGTGGCAAACGCGAACGGCCGATGGAACCCGTGCAGCGGTCGCGGTCGCCGGCGCGGACCCCTCCGCCTTGCCTGCTCTCCGCATGCCGGCGATGACGCGTGATCGCTGGACCTCATTCCTCTCCGTCCGCGTCATGTCGGAAAACAAACCGGGATCGGCAGACTACCCTCCCGTGCTGGGCTCCTACCGTTTGGAGGGGGATATCATCCGATTCGAGCCGCGGTTCCCGCTGGAGCCCGGAGTGCGCTACCGCGCCGAGTTCGACCCTGTTCGGCTGCATGCCTTGGCCCAAACACTTTCTCCCCGCTCCGGCCTCGAGGAGACGAAGCACTCATCAACGACCAGGCTGGTGGCCGAATTCTCACCCCCGAAGAAGGCTGCCCAATCCACCACGGAGGTGGCCGAAGTCTATCCGACCTCGACCACGCTTCCGGAAAACCTCCTTCGATTTTATCTTCATTTCTCGGCCCCGATGAGTCGGGGCGAAGCCTATCGCCGGATCAGGCTGCTCGATGCGAGGGGCATACCAGTCGATTCGCCTTTCCTGGAGCTGGATGAAGAGCTTTGGTCCCACGACGGGAAACGGTTCACGCTCCTTTTCGATCCGGGACGGATCAAGCGCGGGCTCAGGCCGCGCGAGGAAGCCGGACCGATCCTGGAAGCCGGTAAGTCGTATTCCCTGGTCATCGATCGCGATTGGCCCGACGCGATGGGCAACCCGCTCAAAGCGGAGTTCCGCAGGTCGTTCAAGGTCGGGCTACCAGACGGCACCTCGCCCGATCCCGAGGCCTGGAAGGTCGATTCACCTCGAGCGAACACGCAAGATCCCCTTCTGGTCCGCTTCCCCGAACCGCTGGACCGGGCTCTGCTCGATCGCCTGATCGCGGTCCAGTCCTCGGCAGGCGAGGACGTGCCGGGGAGGATCACGGTTGCCGGCGGGGAAACCATCTGGCGATTCACACCGACCCACCCGTGGCGAGCGGGAGACTATCTCCTGGTGATTGGGACCGACCTGGAAGACTTGGCGGGGAATAGCGTCGCCAGGCCGTTCGAGGTCGATCTCGCCGGCCCGATTTCCCAACGGGTCGCGACCGAGAAAATGACCCTACCGTTTCGGATCGGCCCTGCGCTCCCCTGAGACTTGGACGGTCTCCAACAAAGCCAGGGTCGCCCAGCCCGTCGTCGAGATCCGCTGAAGCAACGCTCGTGAGCATGTCCAGCGCTCCGGCGGGATTGTTCACTTGAGGGGCAAGAGCCGCTCGAGCGCGTCCTGGACCTGCTTCATCTTGATCGGCTTGGACAAGACGATGAGCTGGTCGTCTTGGGGTAGTTTCTCTTTGAGAGCATCTTGCCTGGGCCCGAGCAGCACGAGGGCGACGAGCTGACGACCCTCCTGGTGAGCCGTCTCATGCATATCGATGAACGCTTCGATTGACTCGGGCCCTTGCCCATCGGTATCAAAAAGAACGGCGGCGGCCGGGGAGTCGCGGTACATCTCCGCCGCTCGCTCGGCATCGGAAACCAGCATCACGCGATATCCCATCGCCGAAACCTGCTTGCGCAAGGCGTCCTGGATCTCGGTTTGTGCCTCGACGCAGAGGACGCTCTTGGCCGGCACGGCCTTGACCTCGGGATTCGGGGGCCCTCCGGTCCCGGCGAGATCCTCGGCCTCTGATTTCGCAACTTCGGCAACCGTGAAAATCGAGTCGATGAACGCGGCTTCTACTGGTTCGACCGGCGTACCCGGCTGAGCGGTCGATTTGGCCGCGTCCAGCGCGGCTTGATAACGGTCGAGGTCCGCGACCACATCGTCCATCGATTGATACCTGGCCTTGAGATCCATCTTCATCATCTTCTCGATGATCCGCGAGAGCTCCTCGTCAGGCGCATACCGGTGCTCGGCGATCGGCTTGATCGCCCCGAAGGAGCGCTTGAGCATCTTCCGGAGCATGTCCTTGCTCTCCGACTCCTCCATCGGCAGTTGGCCGGTGAGCATCTGGTAGAAGACGCATCCGAGGAAGTAGATGTCGGAGCGGGGATCGCCTTTCGGGCTGTTGCAGGTGCGCTCGAGTGCTGAGTAATCGACGGTGCGCTGACTCTTGACGCCGGGCCTCGACTCGTCCCCTTGCATGGTTGCCAGCCCAAAATCAACCAGCTTGGCGACTCCCGAGTTGGAGATGAGGATGTTCGTTCCCTTGATGTCGCGATGCGTGACGCCTCGCGCCAGTGAATAGCTCAATCCCTGGGCCATACCGATCATCAGCGGCAATGCTTGCTGGGGCGGGATGTGGATCCGGAGCTTCATGAAATCGCGGAGGTTCATTCCCTCGACGTACTCCATGATCATGAAGTGCCGATTTTCGTGCCGGCCGACATCGATTACCTGGACGATGTTGGGATGGCGCAGCCTCATGCCGGCCTCGGCCTCCTTGTGAAACCGGTCGACCGCCTCGGGAATCATGGCGAAACGCTGGCGGAGCACCTTGATCGCCAAGGGGGCCTTGGTCGTCATGTGCTCGCCGCGGTAGACCCGCGCGAACGTCCCCTCCGCCAGGTGAAACAGCACCTTGGCGTCCCCGAGGAAGAACCCGCTCGGGTCCCCCTTCTTGAGGCGGTCAATCTGCCAGCTCGTCAGCGACCCCTTGCGAAGCAGCATCCGAAGCACCGAATCGGGCGATCCGTCCTCGGCGTCCACCGTTGCCTCGTGGAGCTGTTCGCGAGACACCAAGCCGAGCATCTAGACTTGATCGACCAACATTTCAGCATCGATGTCGGGCATGGGGAACACATCCTCGCCCAGGCGAAATGTGAATGCTAGGGTCACTGAACCGATCTTGGGAACGTCTCGAACACGACAAGAACAAGCTTGCTCCTTATTCTAGCAAGTCGTGCTCGGTGGCAACTACTCGCTTCTATTTGGAAGACATTCGGAAAAAGTATTTGAGTGTGACACGCGTGCTGTCACCACAACGGATTAAGTTCATTGTCAGGAATGGTCTCCCGAGGGTGGCGTACCCGTCCCGCAACGCAACGCCGTCGCGCTGCGGCTGGAGACAATCGCCGGAAGATTTCTTCCAAGGTACCGCCCGGCAAAAAGGTCCCGTCATCATGCCGGCGGGCGACGAGAGGAGCTTGAAGAGGATGAGTAAACCTGCCTGCCGACAGCCTGAAGTCGATCTAGCGGAGCCTGGCTTGAATCAGTCCAGTGCATGGACCAATCGACGGGCCACGGAACAGGCCACACGTGCCGCAAATGCCCGACAAAAAAGTGGCCGACGCCGCTTCGTCGACCCCACCACGAGTGAACGAGAATACACAGAGGCAGAAATGGAATTCATGCTTGCCATGAGCGAATACAAGAAGAGCAGTGGCCGGATGTTTCCTACATGGAGTGAAGTCCTCGAAGTTCTCCGCAGTCTTGGTTACGAGAAGATCACCGCCGGCGGAAGTGATCAGATGATCGTCTCCCATGCCCAGGCCCCCGCGCTTCTCGTCACTCGTTGACCCGGAGGAAAGCTGAGAGCAGCCAAGAAATCGCGAATGGTGAGTCGTCATACGTTTCTGTGAGCGGCACGGCGCTAGCCGCCGGTGATCCCAACATACGTGATCGCTGCCGGGCACGTCCCAGGTTTGATTACAGACCCGTCAGCCGTTGACAGCTTGTACGAAACACCCTATCGTGATCTTGACTATGAGCTTACGCACTCGCTTCGCCCCCAGCCCGACCGGGTTCCTACACATCGGTGGGGTTCGGACAGCCTTGTTCAACTGGCTGCTCGCTCGACATCACCACGGCCAGTTCATCCTGCGGATCGACGACACGGATCAACAAAGGCACGTCGAGGATGCCGTCCAGCGCATCCTCGATGGGTTTCGCTGGATCGGGCTCGACTGGGACGAAGGGCCGGAAGTGGGTGGGCCGTTCGGTCCCTATTTCCAATCACAGCGAGCCGATCGATATCGGGGAGCGGCCGAGCGACTGCTCGCCTCGGGCCACGTCTACCGCGACTTCAGCAGCGAAGCCGAGCGCGCCGCCGACAAGATCGCGGCTGAACGGGAGAAGCGCGCGTACCGCTTCCGCCGCAAGCCACTTCCCGACCACGTGCTCGCTCAGTTTGAGGCCGAGGGTCGACCCTACGCCCTGCGGTTCCAGGTTCCCCCCGCGCGGACTCTCGTCCTCCATGACCTGATCAAAGGAGACGTCTCGTTTTCGTCCGACGAGATCGGCGACTTCGTGATCGTCCGGCCCGACGGGTCGCCGCTTTACAACTTCGCCAGCACCGTGGACGACGTTGAAATGCGGATCACTCACGTGGTGCGGGCCGACGAACACCTGTCAAACACCTTCCCGCAACTCCTCGTCTTCGAGGCCTTGGGCGCTCTGCTACCAGCCTTCGCGCACCTCCCCTTCGTCGCCGAACCAGGCTCGAAGTCCAAGATGTCCAAGCGTAAAATCGCGGAATACGAGAAGCTCGGGATCCTGGTCTACATCCATCAGTACATCGAAAAGGGCTATCTCCCCGACGCGCTCCTCAACTACCTGGCGCGGTTGGGTTGGAGCTTCGACGGATCCCAGGAAATCTTCACGCGCCCCGAGCTGATCGAGAAATTCTCGCTCGACAAGGTGAACAGCTCACCCGCCAGCCACGACCAGGACAAACTGTTCTGGATCGAGGGGGAGTGGATGAAGACCCTCCCCATTGCTCAGAAGGTCAAGGGAGTACTTCCGTTTCTGAAGAGCGAGGGACTGGTCGCCGAACCGCTCTCGGAGAGCGTTCGAACGCGAATCGAAGCCGTGATCGTGGCGCTGGGCGACCGGCTCAAGGTCTTTTCCGACATCCTCAAGCTGGGCCGGTTTTTCTTCACCGACGTGCTCGTCCTGGAACCCGAAGCCGTCAAGAAGCGGCTGCGCAAGGAGGGCGTGGCCTCAATGCTTTCCGAGCTCGAGGAAGTGCTGGACCAGGTCGAGCCCTTCGACCAGGCGACCCTCGAGAAGGCCGTGCATGATTATGCCGAGCGGACCGGCCGCAAGATGGGGGACGTGGTCAACCCATTGCGTGTGGCCGTGACGGGGCAGGGGATCGGGCCGGGCCTGTACGACTGCCTCTTCATCCTGGGTCGGGCCGCCCTTCTGTCCCGGATCCGCCAGACGCTGGATCTGCTCCGCCAAACTTGAATCGGCTCACAAGATCAAGCAGCACCTTGCAATGCAAGGGCGACGGTCTCATTATTGTCGCGTTTCCCCAGACGGCCCTGGTCAACTCAAGGTCGACCGCATGCGAATTTTTGTCACTGGCTCGATCGCCTTCGACTACATCATGGTGTTTCCCGGCCGGTTTCGTGACCACATCCTGCCGGACAAGATGCACGTCCTCTCCGTCTCATTTCTGGTCGACTCCCTGACGCGGCGCCGGGGTGGGACCGGGGCGAACATTGCGTATAACCTCGGCCTGCTGGGTGAGAAGCCGCTCCTGGTGGGGACCGTCGGCGACGACTTCGGCGAGTATCGCACCTGGCTCGAGTCCCACGGCGTGGATTGCCACACCGTCGTGGTCATCGCCGAGGAGCACACCGCCTCCTGCTTCATCAATACGGACTTGCAGGACAATCAGATCACGGCGTTCTATCCGGGTGCCATGGCGCACGCTTCATCCATCTCGCTTGCCGATGCGGGCGTGACCCCGAGCGATATGGTCTTGATCGCGCCCAACGACCCGCGGGCGATGAACCGCTACGCTTCCGAATGCATCGAATCCGGGATTCCCTATCTTTACGACCCCTCGATGCAGCTACCGCGGCTGGAGCGTGCCGACCTGGAGAAGGGCTGCCGCGGCGCGCGGATCCTGGCGGGCAACGATTACGAGTTCGGGATGATGTCCGAAAAGTTGGGCGTCAGTGAAGCCGAGCTGCGCCGGCTCGTGCCGATCACCGTGATGACGCGCGGTGAGGCCGGTGCATTGATCACGGTTGACCAAGAGGAGTTCGAAATCCCTCCCGCCAAGCCCAGAGCCGTCGTCGATCCCACCGGGGCCGGCGACGCGTTCCGCGCGGGCTTTATCCTGGGATTGAAAAACGGATGGCCCTGGCCGGTCGTCGGCCGGCTGGCCGCCCTCACGGCGGTCCACGCCATCGAGCATCCGGGACCGCAACAACATTCCTACACGCTCGAAGAATTCCAGGCGCGCTACAGTGAGAATTTCGGCAGCTCGCCCGAAGTTGCTGCCCTGGCCGGCCGTCACGGGCCCGGCCGGTGATTCCCGGTGCCTGCCGGCTTGTCGAAACCACCGCCGCGCGCGATCCTGTTTCTTGAACGAAGCGTCGGGTTTGGAGCAAGACCCACCGGTCTCGGTCGGAGCGCCCACGGTCGAATATGTCCCGGCGAAAATGGACCATCCTCGTCGCCTTGGTCATTCTCCTTTCGGTCGGGGCTGAGCTGGTCGTCCGCCAGTGGAGCACGTCCAGGGGTTGCGTCCAAGTCGTCAACATGGGTGACGCACCGATGGATGACCTGGAGATCAGCTATAGGGAGACCAAGGTCCACCTGGAACGGCTGGTGGTTGGACAGTCGACCAAGGCCTGGTTCACCGCCGGCGGGCGAGGGACCCTCACGCTCGAATTCAAACAGAAGGACAACCCATTGAAAGGCTTCCAGGTCCAGGATTTCGACCCGCTCGAGATGAGTCGCACCGGCTCCAGGCTCGTTCTGGTCGTCAAGAACAACCGAGTCGAACGGTTCATGGAGGAGGACAAAAACTCGACGACCATCACGAACCTGCTGGATCGAATCCGGGAGTGGGCGAGGCCTTGACTCGGCGAACGGGCGAAGATCGCACAACGTTCTGCCATGACAGGGTTGTCGCCTGCATGACGCAAGCTATCGTTCGACGCACAGCTCAGGCACCGGAATCGGTCGGCGGTTGACCAGGAAGCTTCGAACCAACGTCGCGCATCCGGTTCTGGCCGACGGCACCCGCTTGGTGGGTGGGCAGAGGTGTTCGCTGGAAGGAGACGATTCTTGCTTTGGAGGTTACCTGGCGCTCTT
>JBIOJM010000410.1:0-8258 GCA_044450785.1 Isosphaerales bacterium | reverse complement strand
GGCCCCCCCTTCGCAAGGGGGGGAAAGCTCGGCGGCGCTGTCTTCCGTTCGCGCGCAACAAAAACACCCGCCTCCCAACCGCCGCTCCGGTCCACTCAACACCAACCTTTCATCATTCCACTCCGAGGCGGTCCTGTGTTCTAAGGAGGAACGGATCGCACAGATGTAGGTCCGGCTTTCCAGCCTGACCTACCGTTCAGTTTCGAGGTTGAGTTCCCGACCGGTCCGAGGAGAGAGTGATTCCGGCCAGGTCCAGGGAACGCAGGCGATGGCGGAGTGTCGCCAGCGCGGGATCGGTCTGAACCACGTCGCGCACGAATGCCGCGCGCCGCGCGGCGGGAAGCCGCTGCACGGCCTGTCGCAGCAATTCGACCGCCTGATCCTGATAGCGAGACACCAGGCCCACGCCATCCGGGCCCGTCTTCTTGACCTCGGCGGTCGCCGCGATGGCCGCCTTCGCGTAGATCCTGGCCGCGTTGTACAGCGTCTTGTCGGTTGGCTCGCCCAGCTTGACCGCTCGCGACGCGTCGGCGACGGCCTCTCGATGCAGGCCCAGCGACGCGCGGGCCAGGCCGCTACCGAGGTAAGCATCGGCGCTGGATGGACTCGAGGGATCGAGCTTGATCGACTCCTCGAAGTCACGCAACGCCGACCGTGGCGCGTCGGTCATCAGGAACAGCTTACCCCGTCGTGCCAGGAGCGCCGCGCTCCCCGGTCGCATGGCGATCGCCAGCGTGTCATCCTCGATTGCGCCCTCGTGGTCTTGGAGGGCTTCCTTTGCCAGCGCGCGATACTCGTAAAGCTCGGCCGATGGTTTGCCTCGCGCCAGGAAGACGTCACACGATCGGATGGCCTCGCGATGGCGTTTCAGCTTCCGCAGCACATCGATTCGGACGCGATGGGTCTCGAGAAAGTTGGCGTCGCCCTTGAGCGCCGCCTCGCAGGCCGTCAGGGCCTCGTCCTCGCGCCCTTCGCGGTGCAGCAACTGAGCTCGATGGGTTTGGTCGATCGGTATGAAGGGACTGCCGGGGGGATCGAGCCGGATTGCTGTCTCGAGGTCACGGAGGGCGCGTTCTCGCTGAGATGAGGTTTGCTCCTTGCGCCGGAGATCGACAGCGGCGCGTTCGCGGTAGAGCAGGGCCAGATCGGGACGCAGGGTGATGGCCCGAGTGAACTGCTCGATGGCCTGATCGGGCTTCCCTTGCCTGTCATGGACTTGGGCCAGCACTTCGTGGGCCGGCCAGCCAGCCCCGTTGAGCCGGATCGCTGCTTCCAGGTCGGCGACCGCCTTGTTCCATTCACGGCGTTCAATCCAGAGCAGTCCTCGGTTGACCAGGAGGGCATATTGCACTTCATCATTCGGCCTCTGCTTCAGAAGTTCGAGCGCCCTCGCGAAATCCCTTTCGGCTGCCTTCTGCTGCAGCTCAACCGCGTCACGTAGCGGACCGCCGTTGGTCTGGAGATTTTCGGCCGCCACGCGCGCCAGCGCTGCAACCCTGTACGAGGCAAAGCCCCGCAGCTCGTAGAGCCAGGCGAAGCCCGGTTCGGTCTGCAAACACGCGTTGAGCTCGGCCTTCGCCTGGACCGGATTCGAGAGCTGCAAGCTGCAGATGGCCGACAGGCAGTGGGCCCAGAAGTGCTCGGGCTGGATCAGAAGCGCTTCGTCGAAGTGAGATACTGCCGCGCTCCACTCTCGACGCTTGTACTGTTCCTTACCGGCCAAGAAATGGTCGATGGCCGAGGTGGTCTGGAGAGCCTTGGCCCTGGCACGCTCCCGTAGGGCGCCGGGTGCATCGCCGCGCCGGGCCAGGAGATCGGCGCGCCGCAAATGGTAGACCTGCGTCGGTGGCCGCAGCTCGGCCGCCTGGTCCAGGAGCCGCAAGCCCTGGTCTGGCGCCTCGACCGCCTCGGCCAGGATCAGCAGAAGCTCGTAACAGCCTTCCTTGATCTCTGCTCGCTCCCGCTCGACCAAGCTTGCCGGCAACGGTCCCAATGCCCAGGAAGAGTCCGAACCCGGCCGGGAAAAGAGTGCGAGTGCAGCCCGGGTCGATCTCCGGACCGCTTCCTGGTCGCCGGAAAGGTCAACGCTCGTGACGTGCGTCTCTTGGAGCAGGGCCTCTCTCCGTTTCGCGAGAAACGTACGAAAACGCTCTTGGTCCTGGTTTCTGGCTTCTTCGATCGCTTTTCCCTGCTTCGCCTGCGCAAGCATCTCGCCCACGCTCTCGCCCAGGTCGCCGAGATCGGTTTCCTTGCTGATCTCGCCCTGGATTCGCGTCAGGATGGGTTCGGCGTCGCTCCATTGCTTGCGGGCCAGATGGTCTTGGGCGCCAACGAGAGCCAGGACGTTCCTGCGTTGCACCTCGGCCTTCCGTTGGATTTCTTCTCGCTCATGTTCTCGTTGGCGAGAACTGTATTGCTGCCAGGCGCCGCTCAATCCGAGTGTTCCGAGCAGGCCGAGCGTGTACAGCATCGTGGCCACGGGTCGGCGACGGGCCAGCTTGAACCCGCGCTCCCAGAGCGGCGTACGCCGGGCTTTGATCGGATTGCCGGCGAGAAAACGCTCGAGGTCCTCGGCCAGCGCCAGCGCCGAGCGATAGCGCCTCGATTGCTCTTTGTTCAGGCAATGCAGGCAGATCGTTTCCAGGTCTCTGGCGACCTTGGGCACGAGGCTTGTCGGAGGAACGACCTCGTCGTTGACGACCTGTCGAACCGTCTCCATCGGGGTTTCCCCCTTGAAGGGGGGACGGCCGGTCAGCATCTCGTAGAGGATCGCCCCCAGGGCATAGACATCGGCGGCCGGGCCCACGTCCTTGGTGTGCCCCATCGCCTGCTCGGGTGCCATGTAGCTGGGCGTGCCCATGATCTGGCCGGACTCGGTTTGCCGGCTGTCCGACTCGAGTCGTTTCGCCAGGCCGAAGTCGGTGATTTTGGGAATGCCGTCGTCCGTGAACAGGACGTTGCTCGGCTTGAGGTCGCGGTGGACGATTCCCGCTTCGTGTGCCGTCTGGATGGCCCGGGCGAGCGTGGCAATCAGCTCGGCCGCGGTCCTTCCCGGCTGCGGATTACCCGCCAGACGGTCGTCCAGGGTTCCCCCCTCCAGCAGCTCCAGCGAGAGGAACGGTAGGCCGTCGACCTCGCCGATCTCGTAGATCTGGACGATATTCGGGTGACGGAGCCGGGCGACGGCTTCGGCCTCGATCCGAATCCGAGCGAGGTGGTCGGGCCGCGGCCGCTCTCCCCCACGGATCATCTTGAGGGCGACCAGCCGGTTCAGGCCCCGCTGCCGGGCCTTGTAAACCACGCCCATGCCTCCTTCACCGATCACCTCGAGCACGTCGTACGAAGGGATCGCGGATCGCCACTCCGGTGATTCCATACCTACGTCGGGATCGGTGTCCAGGGGCGAAGGATCAACGGTCGGATCGCGATCCGCCGTGATGTGATCCACGGTTGTCTCGTCCGTGATGCCGGCGGGTTCGCTCCGATCCAGATTGCGATCCGATGCTCCACTGAGCGGATCAGTGGCCTCGGCGTCCCCCGATCGGCCGCGGCCTGCCTCCGGGAGCGCGCAGGCGCGCTCTTGCGGAGCGGGCGGGGCCGTGGCTTCCGGCGAGTCGAGATCCGGTCCATGGAATGGTTCCCCACCAAGCCCGTCGAGCCCGTATGCCTGGCGACGAGTGAGCTCGTCGAGCTTCCCCTGGCACTGGCTGCAGGTATCCACATGAGTGCCGATCTCCGCTCGCTGGGCCGGATCGAGCTGCTCGTTCAACCAGCGCGAGAGATCCTCGAGAGTCGGGCAGGATTCTGGAGTCATGGATGCAACGCCAGGTGTGGTTGAGGTGGTGCAAGACAGAGCACGTGTCCGTGGCTCGCAGATTATAACGCCGCGAATCGAGCGACCTTACACTCAATCGAAAAGCTGCGGTTGACCCTGCTGAGCGTTCCTCGTGCGCAACCTCATCGCGGAAGAGCAGTTGGGTCCTGAGCCGCTCACGAATCCGTTTCATCCAGTCGCCCTTGATCGCGAAGGGCGACGAAGCGGCGGTAGGTCTCGGCGATCCCCGCGCGAAGGGGCGTGCGGGGGATCGGTCCCAACTGGCTCTGAAGACGGTTGTCATCGAGGTCCGGCGCGATCGGCAGTTGGCGGTCACCGTGCGTGACGAGTGTCAGGGCTTCCGGGACGGTGTCGCCGAACGCGCTCACAAACGCCTCGATTGGCTCGACTGCTCCCCTCAAGTTAAAAGCGTCCGCCCCCTCGAACGGGTGTTCCAGGGCCCGCACGAAGGTCGCGGCCACGTCGGCCACGTACTGGAGGTCCTGCTTGCCGCCGTAACTGATCCGGTAAGGCCGTCCCAGTGCGACGGCCTTGATTGCCTGGGTCGGCTCGCTGGTCATCCCAAAGTCTCGGCCGACCCCGTAAACCGTCCAGGGGCGGAGGCCGATGCTGGTGATCCCGTGGTCGAGCCAGTAGACCTGGGCGTTGAGCTCGTTGCAGACCTTGAACGCGCCGTAATGAGACAGCGGCGCGAGGCGGACCTGGTCGCCGACCGCGCCTTGCGCACCCGGCTCCGGGGGACCGTGCACTGCGGCCGAGCTCGCGTACACCACCCGGCGCACCTGATTCTTGAGCGCCAGGGCCGCTTCAAAGACGGCCAGCGTACCGACTACATTGACCTTCGCGCCCAGGAGCGGGTTGCTCCGGCAGACCGGCGTCTGCAAGCCCGCCAGGTGGAGGACCTCCGTCGCGCCGACCCGCTCCACGGCCGATCGCAGCCCCTCGACGTCGGACACATCGCCAGGCACGAAATGGATCGAGGACCTCTGAACGGGCTCCAGGATCAAGTCCAGCCGATGCGTGTCCTCCTTCAGATCGTAGATCCAGACCTCCTGGCCCGCGTCGGCCAGTTGCTTGGCCACCCACGAGCCGATGCACCCGAAACCGCCGGTCATCAAGACGCGCACGTGATCATCTCCTTTTTGACGTGACGCCTGTCCTCCTTGCCCAGGAACGACAGGCCGAGCACGTCGCGATAGAATCGCTCGGCCTGCTCGAGGTCGCCCGCATAGATTGCCGTTTCCACCACGCACTGGATCGGTTTCATCGCATCACCGAAGAAATCCCGTAACACCCACCGGGAATTGCCTGTCCTGATGCCACGAATATGGCCCGGCGGTGACGCTCTTTGCAAGGGGCTGGACGGGCAACCGGAAACTGGCAACCGGCAACCGGAAACTGGCTCAGCCGATGACACAAGACCTTGACAACACGATGATAGGATCGTAAATGGTAATGCTGGCTCACGATGACCGAGGGCTGCCGTGGCGGCAGATCCCACGGGACTTACGCCGCGGCCGGCCTTGAACCATCCCGGGTTGATGGCCAGGCTGCAAGCCGAGGCGAGTTTTCCGCCCAATTTCTTCGTCCCAAGGAGGACACTATCGGACCGATCGAGCGCGGTATGAGGGTGAACGACCAGATCCGCATCTCCCCCGTGCGGGTCATCAACGCCGAGGGCGTCATGCTCGGGGTCATGCCGACCTCCCGAGCTTTGGAAGCGGCTCGCGAGGCGGGCCTGGACCTGGTCGAGGTCGCTCCCAACGAGCGCCCTCCCGTCTGTAAAATCATCGATTACGGCAAATTCAAGTACACGCAAAAGAAGAAGCTCACCAAGCAGAAGCAGCACCAGGTCCAGGTCAAGGAAATTCGCGTCCGACCCAAGACGGGTGACCACGACATCGAGGTCAAGGTCAAGCGCGCGCGCGAATTCCTGGAGCACAAGGACAAAGTCCTTGTGAATGTCTTGTTTCGCGGGCGCGAGCTGGCTCACATCGACGAGGGCCGAAGGGTCATGCAAGAAGTTCTCGCCGCCCTCGAGGATGTCGGCAAGATCGAAAAGAGCCCCTCGATGGAAGGAAAGCGGATGACCTCCATCGTCGCGCCTCGAGCGTGATCGGCTTCCCCCCGGCTGGACGCGGGTCGAGGCGCTTTGATACACTCAACCACTTGGCACATTGCAATTGAAGAGGAATACACCGCCATGCCGAAGCTGAAAACCCACAAGGGGATGAAGAAGCGTTTCAAGATCACGGCCACGGGAAAGGTGCTTCACAAGCGGTGCGGTTCCTCACACCTGATGAGCCATAAGAGCGGCAAGCGCGTCCGCCGGATGCGCAAGACGACCGCGCTGACTGTCTCGGCCGAGACGCACCGAATTCGCAACGCCATGCTCGAGAAGCAAAACGTGAATCCCCTCCATGTGGAAGCGCAGAAACGCGTGGCGATGGCCGAAAAGGCACACCAAACCCAGACGCCGGGCCCGCCCGGCGAGGCGACCGCGGACAAGAAGGCGGAGTAAACTGACCGGCCGAACACGAGCCGAACCTCGCTCCTCCTGCCGAAAACACGAAACCCGACACTCGGTATCACCGTTCCCGGCGACGAGCCGGTCGATCTGACCCAGCCTGTTCTGCGGTGCCGATCGAAAACCAATGGAGAGCAAGTGAATCGATGCGTGCAACGAATGGCTCGGCCAGGAACAAGCGCAAGAAACGGCTGTTTCGCAGGGTGAAAGGGTTTGTCGGGGGTCGACGCCGCCTGCTCCGCTCGGCGAAGGAGACTCTCGTCCGTGCGGGGATGTTTGCGTTTCGCGACCGGCGGGCGCGAAAGCGCGAGTTCCGCAAGCTGTTCATCATCCGGCTCACGGCGGCGGCCGAAATGCGCGGCCTGCGATATAGCCGCCTGATCCATGGGCTTCGCCTCGCCCGGATCGGCCTGGACCGCAAGAGCCTGTCGGAGCTGGCCATCCACGACCCCGAGACCTTCGACGCGATCGTCGCCAAGGTACGGGTCGAGATCGACCGGCACGATTCGGAAGTCCTCAAGCGCCAGAAAGCCAAAACCGCCTGAGATGAGCTCGACCGACTCTCTCGCCGCCGCACTCGCCGATCTCGAGCTGCTCTTGGCCGCCGGCCTGAACGCGTTCAAGAGCGCGGCGACGTCCGAGGCCGTCGAGGCGTCGCGCATCGATTACCTCGGCCAGAAACAGGGCCGCCTCCGGGCCGCCCAGGAACGGCTCAAGTCGCTCGAGCCGGCGAGCCGGCGGGCCTACGGCCAGCAGTTCAATGCCGCCAAAGCCGCGCTCGAATCCGCGCTGGACGCGGCCAGGTTGCGCGTCGAGCGACGCGCGACCACCGAAATCGGCTTGGACGTCACCCTGCCGGGCATCCGGCCGCGGCTGGGACACCGCCATCCCTTGACCCAGACGGCCGACGAGCTGATCGACCTGTTCGGGCGGTTCGGCTTTGCCGTGGCGCGGGGGCCCGAAGTGGAGGATGTCCATCACAATTTCGACGCGCTCAACATTCCTCCCAACCACTTCGCTCGCGACCCGCTCGACAATTTCTACCTGGCCGCCGCCGGCGAGCCTTCGCAACCAGATGCACCCGCAACCTCGAGGCCCGAGTCCGCCCTGCCCCGAAGCGGTCCGCCCGCGGCCATGCTGCGGAGCCAGACCAGCACGGTGCAGATCCGGGTCATGGAGAAGCAGCGTCCGCCTGTCCGTGTGATCGCGATCGGCCGGGTCTACCGCCCCGATACCGTCGACGCCACGCATTCCTTCATGTTTCACCAGATCGAAGGGCTGATGGTCGATCGCGGTGTGACCATGGCCCATCTCAAGTCGGTCTTGCGGCTCTTCGCCCTAAGTTATCTCGGCCGGGAGGTGAAGATCCGGTTCCGCCCGTCATTCTTCCCCTTCACTGAGCCGAGCGTCGAAGTCGATATGCTCTGGCACGGCGGCGAGCGTTGGGTTGAAATGGGGGGAGCGGGAATGGTCGACCCCAACGTCCTCCGGTCGGTCGGTTATGATCCGGAAGACGTCACCGGCTTCGCGTTCGGCCTGGGTATCGAACGGCTCTGCATGCGGCGGCATGGGATCGACGACATCCGATTGCTCTACCAGAACGACGTGAAGTTTTTGCGCCAGTTCTGACCGCTCTAGTGGGCCGTCAATCTTCGATTGACGGGTAAACATGACCGACGAGACAACCGTCAAGACGAATCTCCAAAGAAGAGCAAGATTAGGAGGAAGATTACGAGTAGGAAGATGATGAAGAGCACGATCAAGATTAAGAGTAGGATCAGGACCTCACGGACGCGCCGGTCGTGCTCTTGCTCTTGCTCTTGCTCTTGCTCTTGCTCTTGCTCTTGCTCTTGCTCTTGCTCTTGCTCTTGCTCTTGCTCTTGCTCTTGCTCTTGC
>JBIOJM010000409.1:0-8318 GCA_044450785.1 Isosphaerales bacterium | reverse complement strand
ACGCCAGCGACCTCGCTCTCGCTTCTGTTTGGTATGTCGGTCGACTCTCGTAGCGGTCTTGGACCGGCGAGTTCCGGGTTTGCTGGTTGTCTTCAGCGAGAAGTCTCAGAAAATACCACGTGCTTCTCGGCCACAACTGACCACTGACCACTGTTCAAAAAGAGGCACAAGACGATGCAGCTCATCAAGTTCGCGGTTGACGATGATCGCGTTCCCCAAGTGGGGCGGGTGAATGGCGATACGGTGATTCCCCTGGGTTCTGGTCATCGATGCTTGAGTGACCTTCTGCACTCAGAGGATGTGGAAGGACAGGTTCGGCAATCAGAGGAAGTCGCCGGCCACTCGTTTGCGATCCGTTCGGTTCGCTTGCTTGCGCCTCTGGACGAACAGGAAGTGTGGGGGGCCGGTGTCACTTATGAACGGAGCAAGGTCGCGCGGGAGCAGGAATCCGACCAAGCAGCCACCTTCTACGATCGCGTCTACCGGGCAGAGCGCCCTGAGTTGTTCTTCAAGGCGACTCCCAGCCGGGTCGTTGGCACGGGCCAAGCGATCCGAGTTCGCCGCGACTCGCGATGGTGCGTACCCGAACCCGAGCTGGCCCTGGTGCTAAGTCCGTCGCTGCGGCTCGTCGGCTTCACCATCGGCAACGACGTGAGCGCCCGAGACATCGAGGGAGAGAATCCCCTCTATCTGCCCCAAGCCAAGGTCTACGATTCGTGTTGCGCACTCGGACCAGGGATCACGCTGACCGCGGCGATGCCCGATCGCGCTGCCATTGGTATCAGGATGGAGATCGAGCGCGACGGGAGCAACATCTTTGAGGCAGAGACAAGTACAGCCAGGATGGCCCGTCGGTTCGAGGAGCTGATCGATTGGCTCGGTCGCGACAACCGATTTCCCGGTGGAGTCGTCTTGTTGACCGGCACGGGGATCGTGCCACCGGATGATTTCAGCCTGAAGGCAGGCGACGTCGTTCGGATCGCGATCGACGGCATCGGAACGCTTGTAAACCCGGTCGTCCAGGGAGCCCTGTCCTGAACGAACCGAAGCCCGCGCGCAAAGAACAGGCCGCGTTCTCATGCAACGGAGAACGCGGCCATGGTTTTCAGTTGAACGCTCACGTCGACCGGCGCGCGATGACATCGCGATCGCGGACCGGGGAGAGACCGCGTTAACTTCGGTCGGCTCTTGCCTGCCGAGTCTCGATCTGCATCCTCACTTCTTCTCGTCCGGCTTCGAGGGTGCAGGCGTGACCGGCTTGGCATCAGCCGGCTTCACGGTGGACGGGGCAGTGACGGCTGGTTTCGGCGTGCTTTCGGGCGGCGTCTCCTCGGTGTTGCAGCCGGTCACGAAAGCGAGCGCCAGAACGAGGCTCGAAAGCATCGTCCAGGTCTTTATTCCAGATTTCACAATCACAGATGCGCTCCTTGAAAAGCACGAAACGAGGCAAGGCATTCCAATCTCGCTCTCCCAGTTGACACATGCTTCCGGGCCGTACGTCCCAAAGACCATACGGGAGACGACCTTGCCCCATTGCGTCTGAGAGAGGAATTATAGAGGAATACCCTCGCTCCCCGCAACGTATAATCCCATTTTTCAATGCAAGAGTCTCGACGACTGCGCCCAGCAACGCAGATGAAATCACGACCATTCACCGTGTCGAGGACCTCGCCGCCAGCCTGACGAAACGACTCCGCGCCGCGGCTTCAGAACGCGGGCGTGTCCCTACTCGAGCTCCAGCCCAATCAAAACAAACGGACAGGAGCGGATGCCCGATCCTGTCCGAAGCAGAGTGGACCTGCCGGACGTCCAGTCCGAAGCATCAACGCCTGCGGCCCGGTCGCCCACCGCCAAAGCCCCCGCCGGGGGGGCGGCCCGGGGCGCCAGTGCCGCCAGGGCGGAAGCCGGGGCCGCCGGGGCCGCCCGGACGGAAGCCGGGCCCGCCAGTGCCGCCCGGACGGAAGCCGGGCCCGCCAGGGCCGCCCGGACGGAAGCCGGGTCCGCCAGGGCCGCCGGGGCGGAAGCCGGGTCCGCCAGGGCGGAAGCCCGGTCCGAAGCCCGGTCCGAAGCCCGGTCCGAAGCCCGGCCCGAAGCCGGGTCCGGGGAAGTATCCCGGTGCCCCCGGTGGCACGTAGTACGAGCTGTAGTCGCATCCGCCGGGCTGCTGAAGGAGCATGGTTCCGTCGCCCTGAATCACGTAGTTCAAGCCTCCGTAAGCGATCACAGTGCCGGCCGCGTAACCGGCGAAGTCGGCGGGGACCTGGTAAGGTTGAGCGGCGACGGATCCTTGTGCATCTGTCGAGGCGGCGGCGGAATCCCCGGCCGATTGCAACAACATCGTGCCATTCGCCCTGGATCACATAGTTATAACCTCCATACGTGATCGATGTTCCCGCGGCGTATCCTGCGTAGCCGGCGGGGACCTGTTAAGGTTGACCAGGGACCGGTGCTTGAGCATGCGCCGAATTGAGAATCCCGAGGCACGCGAGCCCCGCGAGGATCGTCAGGCGGAATCCTCTCATCGTTGTTCTCTCCAGAAAAGTGAGTGGAATCGCGAATGAACTCAGCCGCGCTCCGGATCTCGGTGTGGTACCACTCGACGCCACGAACGTGATCCGAGGACAGGGAAGGAGATCTTGGACCACCAATGCCAGCCCGCGGGCAATTGCCCACCTGACCGAGTTTGCAAGATGGACGCAATTCTCGCACACCTGCATTCTAACGCGCCAGAGCCGCGGTGGTGAGTGGTCAGTTTGATGAGTTGTCAGTTGTCAGTTGCCAGTTGTCAGTTGTCATGGGACACTTGCTTCCCCCGTCCGACTCCTGCTTCCCAAAAGCCATGGGGCCGGAACCAGATTGACGAAAATCGTCCGGCGAGCTTTCCGATGTTCCGGCGGATGCCCGCGGCGTCGACACTCGAGTGTTCCCGGATCCCATCCGTTCACATCCCGCGCGTCCGGATCGTCCATGAGTCCCTGGGCATTGCTCTTCGTGACGGCGAGCCTGCTGCTGCTTCCTCGGCTCTTGGAGTCCGTGGCCGGCCCGGGTCGGCGCGCGCGGTCCTGGACAGAGATTCGCGGTTTTCTGCGCGTGCTGTGGGCGCTCGACGCGCTGTATTGCCTCTTCTGGCATCAGTTGAGGAAATCCGGGCGGGCGCCTCTGCCCGAGGTTGGTCCGGCGATCCTGATTTCGAACCACACGTGCGGGATCGACCACATGCTGCTCCAGACGACGACTTTTCGCCTGCTCGGATTCATGGTCGCTCGAGAGTATTACGAGTGGGTGTGGATTCACTGGATCTGCCGGTACATCGGCTGCATCCCGGTCAATCGCGACGGGCGTGATTTCTCGGCGACCCGGGCGGCCATCAGGGCCTTGAAAGACGGTCGCGTGCTGCCGATCTTTCCGGAGGGTCACATCGTGCCGGCTTCTGGCCGGCGGATCGATGAGATGAAGCCGGGCACGGCTTACCTGGCGATCCATGCACAAGTACCCGTGGTCCCAGCGTACATTTGGGGGACCCCGGAGACCGACGAGATCGTCGAGGCACTGCTGACCCCGTCCAGGGCGCGGGTGATCTTCGGCGAGCCGATCGACCTCTCGGACATCGACAGAGACAAGGCCGGCGACAAGACGGTGCAGGCCGAGGTGTCCGAGCGTTTCAAGAGGGCCCTTCTCGCCTTGCAAGCGCGGGCCTTCTCACGCGAGGAATGATTGACGACAAAGGGAATCTTCGAGCGGACCATCAACCGTGAGCGGCCGAGCGTTCGACGAGATCCTGGCACGCTATCCGTCGTGGGTTCAGCCGCGATCACTCCTCGAGTCACTGGGAGGAGCCGGTGGACAGAGCGGTGCCCGGCTCTGGCGGTATGGCTCGGAGCACGGTCTCCTGGTCCTGCGCGCCTGGCCGGCCGATGGGCCGGGCCGAAAGCACCTCGAACAGGTCCATGACTGGCTCTTCAAGCTGGCCGAGCTGGGATTCATCCCGGTCCCCATCCGCGATCGAGCGGGTCGATCGCTCCAGGATTACGAGGGTCGTCTCTGGGAAATCGCGCCTTGGTTAGCGGGCACCGCCGCTGTTGCCAACCCGCCGGGGGCTGTCCGCTTATGTGCGGTCTTTGCCGGCCTGGCCGCGGTCCATGATCAACTGGGCCGTGAACAGTTGGAAGCGGTCTCCCCGGGCCTGCGCAGGCGGTACGAGGCCGTCACGCAATTGGTGCAGGGTGGGTTCGACGTGCTCGAGGCGACAATCCAGCGCCAGGCCGAGTTCCGCGCCGAGCAAGCCGAGGTCGCGCGACGGTGGCTCTCGCTCGCTCGGGTCCTTGCTCCGCTGCTGCTCGACCCATTGATGCGGGCTTCCGCGCTCGAGTGTCGCCTTCAGCCTTGTCTGCGTGATGCCCGGCCCGAGCACTTCCTGTTTGATGGTGACCGCTTGAGCGGCCTGGTCGATTTCGGCGCGATGGGGGTCGACTCGGTGGCGGGCGACCTCGCACGGTTGATCGGCGAATGGTTGGAGGGCGAAAAAAGGGCACGCGGCGAAGCCTTGGCGGCTTACGAGGGCATTCGTCCTCTCCAGCCCGCCGAGACCGATCTGATCGGAGTCTTCGAGTCGTCGGCGGACCTTTTGATCGGGGAGCGCTGGCTCCGGTGGCACTATCTCGAGAACCGCCGCTTCGAGGATTCGCAGGCGGTCTCGAACGGCCTCGCCCGCGGCTTGAAACGGTTGGAGCGTCTCGCTCTCGAGCTGACGTGACCTCGACCCGGCGAATGAGGGCCGGCGAGTGTGAGCGCTCATCCGACCTGTGACTCAGGGCTCGCGGCCCTCATGGTACTGATCGGTGAGCAGTCGAAGCGTGTCATCTTGATTGAGGTTGACGCGGCTGATCGAGAGCGCACGACCGGTCTGGGGATCGACGGTCACAAGGGCGCCGTTCAATCGAGGGTCGCCGGTGGCGACGTCGAAATGGGCCGGCACGCAGGAAAGAGTCGCCGACAGGACGCGATCGTAGCGCCGGCCCAGGATCGAGTCGTGGGGGCCCGTCATGCCGACGTCGGTTTGATAGGCGGTTCCGTGCTTGAGGATCTGTTCATCGGCCGTGGTGACGTGAGTGTGCGTGCCGAGTGTCGCCGAGACCCGGCCGTCCAGATAGCGGCCCAGGAGCTGCTTTTCGCTGGTCGCCTCGGCGTGGACGTCGACGATGACGACGCGCGTGTCGCCGCCCAACCGGTCGAGGACACGATCGCACGCGCGGAACGGACAATCAGCCGGCTTCATGAACGTCCTGCCGACCACGGTGAACACGGCGACCCGGGCCCCGTCGCGGGCGGTGACCAGGGAAAGCTCCGGGCCGGGCGAATCCAGGGGGTAATTGGCGGGGCGGACGACGTCGCCGGTGCGGTCGAAGACCTGGAAGATCTCATCCTTGCGATAAACGTGGTCGCCCATCGTCATCACGTCGACGCCGGCCTCGACCAGCTCTTCGTAGCACCCCACGGTGAGGCCCGAGCCGCCCGCCGCGTTCTCGGCGTTGCAGACGACCAGGCCGATCCCCCAGCGCGGGATGAGCCGGGGCAAGACCTGGCCGACGATCTTGCGGCCCGGTCCGCCCACCACGTCGCCGATAAAGAGGATCTTCAAGGGCATGGCCGGCTCACTCGTTGGATCATCGGGCAAACTCCACGCTGCGCGTCTCGCGGAGGACGGTCACCTTGACCTCGCCCGGATAGGTCAAGCGACTCTGGATCGAACGGGCGATTTCGCGGCAAAGCTTGGCCGACTCAGCGTCGCCGAGCTGGTGGCTGTCGACGAGGACCCGGACTTCCCGGCCGGCCTGGATGGCATAGGCATGCTCGACGCCCGGAAAGCCGAGGACGAGCGTTTCGAGCTCCTCGAGGCGACGGACGTATTTTTCGAGAGTCTCGCGCCGCGCTCCGGGTCGACTGGCACTGATCGCGTCCGCCGCGGAGACGAGCAGCGTATACGGCGTTTCGACGCGGAGGTCGTCGTGGTGGCCGAGCGCGGCGTGGATGACTTCTTTCGACTCGCCGTACCGGCGCGCCAGCTCGGCGCCGACGGCCGGATGTCCGCCCTCCATTTCATGGTCGGCTGCCTTGCCGATGTCGTGCAGCAGCCCGCACCGCCGTCCGAGCGGACCATTCAGCCCGACCTCTTCCGCCAGGAGCCCGGTCAGGTACGCCACTTCGAGCGAGTGCCTGAGGACGTTTTGCGAGTAGCTGGTGCGGAAATGGAGCCTGCCCAGATAATCCAGCAGCTTTTCGTGCAGCCCGAGGACGTTCGCCTCCACGGCCGCCTGCTGCCCGAGCCGCCGGATGTGCTGCTCCAGGTCTTCCTGGGTTTCCTTGACGATCTCCTCGATCCGGGCCGGGTGAATGCGTCCATCCTGGATCAGCCGCTCGAGTGCGAGCTTGGCGACCTCGCGCCGAATGCTGTCGAAGCCGCTGACGATGACGATTCCGGGGGTGTCGTCGACGATCACGTCGACTCCGGTCGCCTTCTCGAACGCACGGATATTCCGCCCCTCGCGGCCGATGATGCGGCCCTTCATGTCCTCGTGGGGGATGTCGACCGTGCTCACGGTCACCTCCGCCGTGTGCGAAGCCGCGTAGCGTTGAATCGTCGTGGTCAGGATCTCGCGGGACTTCTGCTGGCAGCTCTCCTGAACGAGGGCCTGATGTTTCAGGATCAGGCCTCCCACTTCACCGCTCAATTCATCCTCGATTCGCTTGAGCAGCAAGTCGCGCGCGTCGTCGGGAGAGAGGCGACACACGCGATGCAATGCCTCGAGCTGCGCGGCGAGAGTCTGCTGGACTTCGGCCTGGCGGTGCCGAAGCTCGGCATGCTGGAATTCGAGGGCATGCTGGGCCAGATCGAGCTCGCCCTCTCGCTTGTTGATCAGCTCCAGCTTCTGGTCGAGCAAGTCGACTCGCTTGTCGAGGCGTCTTTCCTGTTCCCTGAGGTCGCGGCGTGCGGCGTCGACTTCCGCCTCGAGCTCTTCGCGGCGCCTGAGGACCTCTTCCTTGGCGGCAAGGTCGCCTTGCCGGCGGGTCGTCTCGGCCTCACGATTCGCGTTGGAAATGATCTGCTCGGCCAGTCCACGCGCGGTTTGAGCTCGCAGGCGCGCGATGATGGTCACACCCGCCAGCGCACTCAACATGCCCAGAATCAGTCCGACCAGACCACTCAACAGAACTTCGCCCACGTCGTCTCCCGACCTTTCCACGATCTGACTTAGGGCGCGTCCGGTCTTTCCAGACCGGAGGGAGGCGAGCAGGGAGCGCTGGATCGTCAAGGATTCGATCCAGCCGGCGAGAGAAACCGCTTCCATCCACGGCGGGAAGACAGGAACCCCCAGGGAATCCCGGAGCAAGGGACGAGCGCCGTCAACAGCTCAAACGAACAACCCCGGGCTCGCCTCGGCGGGCGAGACCTCGTAGCCCGGAGGGAAAGGGCCCGAGAGCGGATCGGCAGCGTGGCGACCTCCCGCAGGACGTTGCGTGGCCGGCTTTCGATGCGCGCGGGGCTTGCCGCGAGCTTGTGCCGGATGCCAGAACCACGGTGCGGGCCAGTCGCGCTGCCGATCCGCCGCGAAACTCGCGGACTGATATGGAATCTGGCTCGAGCCAAGTCGTCGCCGATGGTGGATCAGGCGCGCAATGCACCCTTCTTCCACCGCAGGGACGGCCAACCCGGCTGGAATTGACGCCACCCTCCAGAGGGTGGTCAACATGGAGAACAGAGCAAGCCAGAAGTTCGTCACACGAGAGATCCTCGTGACCATCTCGATTCGTTTGGGAATGTTGTCGGCGCCGGACCCTCAAGACCGCCTCGGCTTGCCTCGGTCTATGACCTCGAGGAACGCGCGTTCGAAAGTCCCAGCATCCGTCTCGTTTCTGTTGTGAGGAAGACCCGGTCGAATCTCGCCAAGCGCGAGCGCTTCGGCCGCGGCATTCCCCTGGTATTAAACCCCACGCGCTTGAGGACGTAGGGTGATTGTGTCATTTATCAGCCGGGGTCTCCCAGACGAGAGCCGTCCAGCAAGCTTGTCTGCCTCCCCCGGTTGGTCCGACAGCTATATCCGAAGCGCTCGGATGACGCGAGTCAAGAGAATTCCGTTGAAAGTCATCGAGAAGTGCTCAGTGCTCAGTGGCCAGTGAAGAGATCGGGGGACAGGGGCTCAGAGGAAGGGGTTTTTCTGACGAGGGGCAGAGCGGGAGCGACCATCTGAGTCTGCGCCCAACGAGGGCTGAGCTCTAACGGCTATGAGGGAAACACCGAGGAGTATGGCGCACACGAGTGT
>JBIOJM010000408.1:0-8324 GCA_044450785.1 Isosphaerales bacterium | reverse complement strand
CCCAAACGCTCGTCCGGGTTGGTATTCCAAGAAATGTTGAAACTCGGCACCGGGCTGCCCGGGTAATATCAGTTTGTTGGCTGACCGGGTACGATGATCTCAGCGCGGGCTCGATGTGGGTTAGCGGGGTCGTTTCGATCAAGCAGAAAGAGGGGCAGGGCACCACGATGAACAGGCAGCAGGGCTCGGCGAACGGAACCAGGAACGATGGAGAAGAGACCAGTCGTGTACCATGGGCGCGCCGATTCATCACGCGCCACGGGACGAACGCGAGCACGCTCGGCGCGCGCGGTTTTCTGGTCTGGCTGCTGGTGTTTCTCCCGGCAACCAGTTGGTTCCCATCGAGCGCCGCGGAAACGCAGCCAATCACGACGTCGCCCGAGCGGTGGATCGCGTCCGACGCGGCGATTTGCCTTGACCTGCCTCGCCCCGAGCGCGTGATCGACCGATTGACCGATCCTCGATTCCAGGATTACCTGAAGCTGTATCCGCAATACCAAAAGTTCTTGAACGGCAAGAATATCACCGAGCTGCACGCCGTCGCGAAGATGATCGCGACCCAGCTCGGCACGACCTGGGACCAGGGGCTGCGCGACTTGACGGGCGGGGGCATCCTGGCGGCGGTCGAGGCCGAGCCCGGACAGCAGCCAAGGATTTGCGTCGTCATCACGGCCAGGAAGCCAGAGTTGCTCGACGGGGTCAACCAGGCTTTTCTGAAGCTGGCGCGCCAGGACGCCAAGGACAAGGGAAAACCCGACCCGGTGAAGACATCCGACCATCGGGGCCTGGTCGTGCATGCTCTCGGCGGGGACCAAGCGATTGCTTACACGATCGTTGGGGGCAAGCTGGTCGTCTCCAACTCGGTCAAGAACGTCGAGCGTTTGATCGACCGGGTCAAAGGTCAGCCGGCGCGAGCCGGGCAGCCCGCCGGTTCGCCCAGCGCGTCCACCGGCACGCTGGCCGATCGACCGGAATGGAAGGCGCGTCGAGACCGGCAGGATCCCGACTCGATCGCCTGGGCATGCGCCGATCTCGTGCGACTTCGAAAAGTGGATCCCAAGCGGTTTGGAGGGGCGGGCAAGGTCGATACCGGCGCGATCTTCTTGTTCGGGTCGTGGCTCGAGGCGCTGCTGAAGGCCCCTTCGATCACGGCCGGCCTGAGGTGGTCCGAGAAGGAGCTGTCGGCGACAGTCGACCTGCCTGTGTCCAAAGCAGGGCGTGCCCAGGCGTACAAAGGTTTCGTGCCGGGCTCGGGGAATGGGGCCGCTCCCGCGATCAAGCCGCCGGGCACCATCGCCTCGCTCAGCCTGTGGCGCGACTGGTCGACGATCTGGGAGTCGAAGACCGAGCTGTTCACCCCGGAGGCCGTGCAAGGGTTCGCCCAGCTTGACACCCTCGCCGGCCAGTTTTTCGGCGGCCGCGAGTTCGGCGGCGACGTGCTGGGCGCGTTCGATCCCCACTGGCGACTGGTGATCGCTCAGCAAGACTACGCGACCCTCAAGCCCGCGCCGGACGTCAAGTACCCCGGGTTCGCGATCATCGGCGAGCTCGCCTCGGCGGATTCCGACTTCGGCGAACGGTTCAAGGTCGGATTCCAGGCCATCATCGGAATCTCCAACGTCGATGGGGCCCAGAAGAAGGTGGCAGCCCTCGAGCTGGGCTCGGAGGAAGTCGAGGGAGTCAAGCTGGCGACCGCGCGGTACATGATCCCACGAAACACGGCGATGGCAACCGAGACCCCCAACCAGCGATACAACTTTACCCCGGCGACCGCCCAGGTTGGCAAGTACCTGATCTTCAGCTCGAGCGTCGGGCTGGCGCGCAGCCTGATCAAGGAGTTGAAATCGAAGGACCGCCCCGCCGCCCGCGGGACCGAGTCGGAGGAGACGTTCGTCCTCGAGGCGGACGGTCCGGAGCTGGCTCGTCTGCTCGAGCAGAATCGCGGCCGGCTGGCGATGCAGCTCATGCTCAATCGGGGCGAAACCAGGGAGAAGGCGCAGCAGGACGTCGACCTCGGCCTCACCTTGCTTCGCTACCTCGGTCAGGGCCGGCTCACGATCCGTGATGACTCGGGCGCTTCACGGCTCCAGGTGAAACTCCAGCTCTCGAAATGAAGTGAGAGGGATTCCCCAAGATGATCGACTCATCAGCTCATCCAGTGGACGATCCCGCGTGGGCCTGGGCACCGTTCGAACCGGCTGCCGCGCGCAAGTGGGACCTCACCCGCGTGGCGCACTTGCACCGCCGCGCGGGCTTCGGCGCTCCCTGGCCGGTCCTCGAGCGCGACCTGCGCGAGGGGCTTCCCGCCACGGTCGAGCGGCTGCTCTCCGGTGAGCCGAAAAGTGGCGACGGCACGCCGGCCTCCGAGTTCGAATCGACCCTCGACGAGATGGAGGCCCAGCTCGCGCCCTCCGCCGATCTCACGCGGATTCAGGCGATCTGGCTCTATCGCATGATCTTCACGCCCCACCCGCTTCGCGAGCGGATGACCCTGTTCTGGCACAACCACTTCGCCACCTCGAATGTCAAGGTCCAAAACCCGCTCCTCATGCAACGCCAGAACAACCTGCTGCGGGCCCAGGCGCTCGGCGACTTTCGCGCGCTTTTGACAGCGATGGGCAAGGACCCAGCGATGCTCATCTGGCTGGACTCGACGATCAACCGTAAGGCCAAGCCCAACGAGAACTATGCGCGGGAAGTCATGGAGCTTTTCTCGCTCGGCCGCGGACATTACTCCGAGAAGGACATCCAGGAGGCCGCCCGGGCCTTCACCGGCTGGTTTGTGCTTCGCGACCAGTTCCAGGTGGTGCCGCGCCAGCATGACGGCGGATCGAAATCCGTGCTGGGACGGACCGGCAACTGGACCGGCGACGACATCCCCGGCATCCTGCTCCAGCAGCCCGCGTGCGCCGAGTTTATCTGCCGGAAGCTGTTCAGCCACTTCGTGAGCGAGACGCAGACGCCGTCGGACCGGCTGATCGCGCCGCTGGCCCGCGCCTTCCGTGACTCGGGCTACCAGGTCGAAAAGGCGGTCGCGATGATTCTACGTTCAAACCTTTTCTTCGACCCGAGCGTCCGCCGGCGGCGAGTGAAGAGCCCGGTCGAGTATGCCGTGGGGACGATCCGGGCGCTCGAAATCCTCAATCCGACGGTTCAGGCCTCCGCCCTGGCGGAAGCCTGCCGCCGGATGGGGCAAAGCCTGTACGTGCCGCCGAGCGTCGCGGGCTGGGATGGCGGGCCCGGCTGGATCAACTCGACCGCGATGCTCGCCCGCGCCAACCTGGCCCTGGGATTGCTCTCGGATCAGAACAGCGCACTCGGAGAGCGGTGCAACCCCTGGCTGCTCGCCACCCAGCGCGGGTTCGGCAAGCGGGACCGCATCGCCGGTTTCTTCATCGATCTGCTGGCTCAAGGTCAGATCGAGCCCAAAGCTCGAGATCAGATCGAGAAAGCCGCCGCGGCCAAGGGCGCCAGCGACGACGCCGCGGCCCGCGAAGTGGTGCGCCTGATCTTGACCTCGCCCGAGTATCAGCTTGCTTGAACGAAATGACCCGTTTGCCGCGCGACTGAACCGCACCTTCCCAAGGAGTTCGCCATGAGCTGGAGCCGCCGCCGATTTCTGAACACGTCGCTCTCGTCGAGCACCCTGGTCGCGATGGGCTCGACCACGATCCCCACCTTCTTGAGCCGTTCGGCCCAGGCTGCCCGGTCGTCGAAGGCGAACGAACGCATCCTCGTGGTCGTGCAGCTCTTGGGGGGAAATGACGGCTTGAATACCGTCGTTCCGCATGGAATCGACGGTTACAATCGTGCCCGCCGGCTCTTGCGGCTTCCCGCCGGCCAACTGCACAAGATCACGCCCGAGATCGGCTTGCATCCCTCGATGGGGGCAATGGCGAAGCTGCTGGAAAAAGGGCGGCTGGTGGTCATCCAGGGAGTTGGATATCCGAACCCGGACCGTTCGCACTTCCGTTCGATGGAGATCTGGGAGACGGCCCGCCTGGGGAACGATGCGAAGGCGCTCGAGACGGGCTGGCTGGGACGCGCGCTCGATGCCAGGGCCCCCAAGGCCGGTCAAGACCCGCCCGGGCTCCACATCGGCGGCCGGTCCATGCCCCTGGCCATGCGGACCAAGAAGACCGAGGTGCCGTCGATCGAGAGCCTGGAAAGCTACAAGCTCCAGCTCGCGGGCACCGCGCAAGAACAGCGAGCAGAGCGAGGCGCCTTGAATCAGCTTGCCGCCATGGACCGGCGCGGCGACGACCCGCTCCTGGGCTTTATCAGTCGCACCACCCTCTCCGCCTACGAGTCGAGCGGCCGGCTCGAACAGCTCGCGAAGAAAACGCAGACCGGCCCGAAATACCCCAATTTCGGCCTGGCTCGCCGCCTCGAGCTGATCGCGCAGATCATCAAGGCCGACTTCGGCACGCGGATCTTCTACACCTCGCTCGACGGGTTCGACACCCATGCCAATCAGCTCGGCTCGCACGCCGCGCTTTTGAACGAGCTGGCCGACTCGATCGGGGCGTTTCATGACGATTTGAGCGCGGCCGGCCAGGCCGACCGCGTCGCCACGCTCACCTTCAGCGAGTTCGGGCGCCGGGTCCAGGAAAACGCCTCGCAGGGGACGGATCACGGGGCGGCAGCGCCGTTGTTCCTGGTCGGCCCGGCCAAGAAGCCCGGCCTTTGCGGCGCACACCCCAGCCTCGACGATTTGGATGACGGAGACCTCAAGTTCCACACCGATTTCCGCCGAGTCTACGCATCCCTCCTCGGTGACTGGCTCGATTGTGCCCCGGAACCGATCGTGGGACCGGGCTTCGAACGAATGGCACTGCTGCGCCGCACGTAGAAAGTCGGGTGAGCTGATCGAATTCCCGAAGGCAAGCCGGACAGACCCTATCCGATTCCGTCCGGACATCCGAGCCGCCGGGCCTGCACGAGAGTCGACCAACGCCCGGCCCCAACCACAAGTCTTGAAATCGCGCTTCTCGGATTTCGCCCTGAAGGGGCAGTAACATACCAGCCCAGGGCAACGCCCTGGGATTCGGAAAACGTGATGACCCGTGCCCACTAAGGGCCGAACATCGTGTTCAATCCCACGATACCGCTCTTCATTTGCCCTTGAGGCAATGAGCCTGTCCTTGTCACGCCCCTTCAGGGCTCTGCTGATTCGTGTCGTTTGTCTGTTCCCAGGGCGTTGCCCTGGGCTGATATGTTACGGCCCCTGTCGGGGCGAAGACGCAATGGCGCAACTTCAAAAACCACGATCGGGCGTCACGCTCCTACTGGGGCCTGTGATTCCTGCGAACGACTTCTCATAATCCGGTCATGGCACGTGGTGGTCGTTGGCTAGACGATTTGAAGTCCAATGGATCATTCTGACCTGGTCCTCGAAGCGCTCGCCTATTACCGCAACGTCGGGGCCGATCCGGGCTCGATCCGAACCTTTGTCTCCGTGCGCGAAGGCGAGCGGGGCGACAGGCGACGAGACTTGGCCGCGCTTACCAAGCTCGAGAAGCGTGGTGAAGCGATCCGGGTCTGGGATCGGTGGTTCCTCTCCGCGGGCGCGTACAAGAGCGCCCGTGGTCGGGCCGTTCCGGCGGAGTGGAAGCCGGAAGATGCCAGGATTCTGCTCGCGATTCTCATCTACTGCCGAACCGACGGTGCCTGCGAGCTGGGTCAGATCGTGGCGGGCGCGGATTACATCGATCACGCGATTCCTACACTCGGCGAGATGCACGGCGCCCTCAATCGCCTTCACGCCGCCGGCCTGATCGGAATGCGTCGCGGCGTTTTTCGCTTGACGAATAAGGCCCTGGCGCTGTTCTCCAAGGTCAAGGCCCGCTCTCCCAAGATCATGCACCATCAACTGGATTGCCTGAGTCGGGTGATGCGGTGCCCCTGCTGCGGCGAACGGTTGAAGACCGTGCGGTGGTCGATCCCGCTCGGCGACCAGCAATACAAGGAGGCCGTCTCGACATACATCCGCGCCGCGAGTGGCCGATCATGACAAGCGCGCGAATCCGTGCGCGAATGCATGGAACTCGAGAGGGTGTCGACGTTAGAATGTGGAACGGTGGCTCGAGTGGCATACAGGGAGGCTTGCGCCTCCTGTCCCCGGATCCCGGCAGCTCGTGGAAACCATCGAGCGAGTACAATCAGGTCTGGTGAGGACTGCGCGGACGGGTCGTCCGGGTTATGATCATCGAAGCGGGCTTCGTTTCCGCGATCCTTTCGTTCCTTCGTGTCATTGCGAGCGTAATCAACCGTGAGGGATGTTCCTCGCAATTGCTTTTGTGGCGTCCAGGCGGAGTGCCTCCCATGAACCGCGTTTCTTCCTTCGGTTTATGCATCGTGCTCGTGAGCGGAAGCGTGCTTTCGAGGCCGGCGGCAGGTCAGGAGCCGCCAGCCCCACCCCCACCCGGACTCCAGCCTATTCCGGCGGCTGAGGGTGTCCGGCCTGGTGGCGAAGCGGGTGCAACGGCCAGCTCGACCTCCAATCAGAGGGTGAGGCCGCTCATGGAAGGCCCGCTTCACGAGGCGTTTCTCTCCCCTCGCAAGGATCGGAGCCCGATGCGGATCGAGAAAGCTCCGCCGCCGCCCATGTCCGAACGCCCCGGCATCGATCCGCCGAGTGCGACCGCCGACTGGATCGAAGGCTACTGGGAGTGGGATGCCGGCCGCAAGGACTTCGTCTGGGTCACGGGGACGTGGCGCGTCCCTCCCCCCGGACGATTCTGGGTCAACGGCTACTGGAAAAGGGACGACAAGGGCTGGTACCGGGTGCCCGGCTTCTGGAGTGAGCGGAAGACCGACCGCCTCGATTACCGCAAGGATGGTCCGCCGCAGGAACGTCCCGACGACGATCCCGGCGAGCCGCCCGCGGCCGACTGTTTCTACATCCCCGGCCAGTACTATCCGGACGGTGACGGCGTCACCTGGAAGAAGGGCTTCTGGACGAAGGTCCAGACGGGGTGGGCGTGGGTGCCCGCACAGTGGGTCCGCCAGCCCGACGGCTGGGTCTTCCAGGACGGTTACTGGGATCGGACCCTGGAAGACCGAGGAACGCTCTTCGCACCGGCGGAAGTCGCCCCCACGGCGCGCGGATCCGACGACCTGACTTATCAGCCGTACACCAAAATCTCACCCGAGATCTACGGACAACTCAATGGCGCGTTCGGACGTCCCAATTCCAACTACGATGGCTACCCCGGTGTCTATTACGACGACTCGGGCCGCTATTACGGCTATGCCTCGTATGGATACCTGAACGGCTACTACGGCTATCTCGACTACCCCTTCTACGGAGGGAACGGCTACCCGTACTACGCCTCTCCGGTCGTCAACGGATTCGGGGGCTACGGCTCCGGTTATCCCTACGGCGGCTACGGTCTCTACGGCGGCTTGCTGGGCGGCTCGTTCGGGCTGGGATTTGGGTATCCCTACTCCGGTTACGGCGGCTACGGCTACCCGTATTACGGCTATGGCGGCTACGGCGGCTACGGCGGATACGGCGGCTATGGCGGGTACGGTGGGTACGGTGGCTATGGAGGCTATGGCGGGTACGGCGGCTACGGCGGGTACGGTGGCTATGGCGGCTATGGCGGGTACGGCGGCTTCGGCATGGGCTTGGGTTTCGGATTCGGCGGGCTCGGCTTCGGATTCGGATTCGGGTACCCGTTCTTCGGACTTGGGTTCGGTTTCGGAGGATTCGGATATCCTTACTGGGGACGAGGCTTCGGTCCAGGATTCGGTCGAGGCGGGCCCAGGGGCCCAGGTTTTGGCCCTGGAAATCGCTTCCCATTCGCGAACAGGAATGGGTCGATCAACAGGAATGTGAGCGTGAATCGAAGCGTCAGCGTCACTCGCAACGGCAACACGGTGACTCGGAACACGAGCATCAATCGGAATACGAGTGTCAATCGATCGTTCGGTTCCTCGCGGGGGGTCCAATCGCCTCCGTCCTCGCATGCGTCCGCCAATCCGTTCTCACATAACACGAACGCGGGTCAGACGGCGAGCCGATCGGGTGCGGGGCAAAGCCAGATCCGCCGGACGTCGACCCTGTCATCCGGCTCGAACTCATGGCGATCCGGGTATAACGGCGTGAGCTCGCACGCCGCGACCCGCGGTGGGACGTCGCGTGCGTCCACCGCGGCCCTGGGTGCCCGAGGAGGGCAGGGTCTGGGAGGCGCTGGCCAGCTCGGACAGCCCAACGCGGGAGCATCCCTCTCTCGGGGCGGGGTCGGTCAGAATATGGGAGCAGGCAATGCCATGACGCGCGGGGGGATGTCAAACCCGGGGATGGCGGGCAACAACAT
>JBIOJM010000407.1:0-8329 GCA_044450785.1 Isosphaerales bacterium | reverse complement strand
GGCCCGAACACCGATAGTGCCATGTCGGCGTCGAGAGGGATCGGCTTCGGGAGCTTTCTTACCGGGACGAAGGCAGCTTCGAGCGCGGCCTTGTCGACCAGCCCATCGGCGTACTGCTCACTGATCCGGATCGCATGAAGCCGATCGGGACCACCGAAGTCCTTGGTTCGTCTCATGCAGGCACAGGCGAAGAGCCGCAGCTTGCGTTGCGTCGCCTTCCAGGAAAGGATTCCACGGTCCACCTCGTTCTGGGAATCGATCTCGCGAAAGAGCGAATCGAACGGCGCGCCGAACCCTGGCTGGAGGAACTCCAACATCGGGATCGAATCGTCGCATACAAGCCAGTCTTGCTCGTTCATCCCTTGACGTGCGCCTTCACGTTCCGACGCTTGTGGACCTGACAACGCTGGATCACCGCGTTCCCACTCCAGACTCGCGTCGCGGCCGAGTTGAGTGGCAAGTATGGATCATAGTCGAAACATTACAACCTCGCGAGGCTGATAAAACAGCCCTTCACGGAACGCTCTGCCCAGGCGTTCAAGCTTGCGCAGTTTGCCCGTTTTGAAGATCCTGCCGCATGCAAAACCGACATGCCCAGCAAGATCCGCTCAACCGTACCGGCGTGCGGAGCCGATCAAATAGTTTCAAGGGTTATTGCACCTGCGCCAACGACTCAGCGAGCATGGGCACATGACTCGCTTCTTTAGCCTGTGGGTGATGCATGAATGGATTCACGCGACCGCATTGGCGACTCGTGAAGTCTTCCCGTCTCTGGTTCGGACTGGTTCTGATCGGCGGCGGATGCCTGGGTTTCGAGAAGGTCGAAGCGGCGCCGATTCACGGAAACCACGCACATCAGGATGCTCTGGAGGCTTCTCTCGCCCACGCGGGCAGGTACCAGTCCTGGTCTGGATACCTCATGGGCGGACCGAGCGTCTGGTCGAGCGTGATCCATCCACGCATTACGCCCGCGGTCGAATCGGCGATCTGGAAGGCCATCCGAACCGACCCGGGCGAAACGAGTCCTTGGATCCAATTCATGCTTTACAAGCAGAGCCTGGACCCGGTCCGGTTTGCTCATTACCATCCGAATCTCTCCCCGGCGTTGAACAGACTCTCCGCGTCCTCGACAGTGGCCCAGGTGGTAACCCCGGGATCATCGACCACCCCCAACGGCGGAACGGCCACGCCGCTGACGCTGGGTCAGGAGATTCCCGAGCCCGCGACCTGGCTCCTGGCCATCGGACTGGCCGGATGGGGCGCCTGGTGGCGTCGTCGCAAGAACTGTTAGATTGGACCTAGACCGGGCGAGCAATGAACGACTCGCGGTCCGAATGTGTCCGTTGGTCGTCGCCTCGTGAGGTCGACGACCGTGAGGGCCGAAGAGGGATCGACTGGCTCCGGCGAAACGGGGCTCGAGGATTGGCATGATGGACAACGATTCGCGATTCTTCATCACGACGGCGATCGACTATCCCAACAGCCGTCCGCACATCGGCACCGCGTTCGAGAAGATCGGGGCCGACGTGCAAGCTCGATTCCGCCGGATGGAGGGGGACAGCGTCCACTTCCTGATGGGCAACGATGAAAACACGATCAAGGTGCCGCAGCGCGCGCGCGAGCTGGGTGTCGGCCCTCAGCAGTACGTGGACGAGATGGCCCGGCAGTTTCAAGAGGTCTGGCGTGCCCTCGACATCTCGTACGACGATTTTATCCAGACCAGCGAAGAGCGGCACCACCTCGGGTGCCGAAAGTTCATTCAGGCGGTTTTTGACGCAGGCGACATCTACAAGGGCAAGTATACCGGTCACTACTGCACCGGCTGCGAAGCGTTCAAGACCGAGAAGGAAGTGGAAGAGGGGGGGGGACGCTGCCCGAACCACCCCGGCGCGACACTGGCCTGGGTCGAAGAGGAGAATTATTTCTTCCGGCTCTCGGCCTATCGCGACCGATTGCTGGCGCATTACGCGTCTCACCCCGAATTCATCCAGCCGGAGAGCCGGCGCAACGAGGTGGTCAACCTCGTGGAGTCCGAGCTCAAGGACATCGCCATCACTCGCAAAGGGTTGGATTGGGGCATCAAAGTCCCCTTCGATTCGTCGCAGACGATTTACGTCTGGTTCGACGCGCTCCTGAACTACATCACCGCGATTGGCTATGGCACCGATCTCGAGCGGTTTCGCCGGCTCTGGCCGGCCCAGGTGCACGTGATCGGCAAGGACATCACCCGGTTCCACTGCGCGCTCTGGCCGGCGATGCTGATGTCGGCCGGGCTGCCGTTGCCGCTGCGCGTTTTCGGACATGGCTTTGTCTACCGGAAGAACGAAGAGACCGGAGTGGTCCAAAAAATCAGCAAGAGCGTGGGCAATGTCGTCGAGCCCATGGAGCTGATCGAGAAATTCTCGGTCGAGGCGTTCCGCTATTACTTCATGAGCCAATGCCCGTTCGGCGGCGACGGCGAGTTCTCCTTCGAACGGTTCGCCGACACGTACAATAGCGGCCTCGCCAATAACCTGGGCAATCTGTACAGCCGCATCTTGACGATGTGCCTCAAGTACTTCGGGGGCCGGCTCGAAGAGGCGGACACGACCGACACTAGCCGGTGGCGTCAGGGACTCGACATCGCGGGCCTGGTTGGTGGCTTGCGCCAGCAGGTCGGCTCGTTCGAATACGCCGCCGCCTTGCAGCGGATCTGGCGGGATGTCGTCGATTCCGCCAACCGGTACATCCAGGAGACCGAGCCGTTCAAGCTGGCCAAGACCGACCTCGAAGCCTGCCGCGCCGTCCTGGTCAACCTGGCGGATTGGCTGCGGATCGCCGCGATCTTGATCAAGCCCTTTCTGCCCCGTACGGCCGAGACGTTCTACCGTTCATTCAACTTCGAGGAAATCAAAGCGTGGGAACGGGTCAACTACGGTGATGCCACCTCGCCGCTTTCGGCCAAGGAGCTGTGCGTGACGGCCGCGGTAGCCGGCGGCAAGCCGGCGCCGTTGTTTCCGAAAATCGAGCTGCGTTAGTCCTCTCCTCGGGGCGCGGGCCGATGCTCCGGAGCTTCGGTCCACCGATCTTCGCCTGGCCGAACACGTCAGTCGACTGTAGGATACGCCCGCCGTGGTGTCTCATCGAGAACACGGATGGGATGAGCAAGCCGGAGGAGCCCCATGTCGCTCTGCCCAGGCGAGCAGACTGCAAGGACGCGATGGAGGCCGGGCGCGGCCAAGGGCCGAATCGATCCGCCGTCCTCGGTCGATTCCGGTCCCGATCGTGCACGAGGAACCGTCGAGGCGATCAAGGGCGCGGTCGTCTTCCTCGGCTTCCTCCTCCTGTTTCTGTTGAAGGCTCCCGGGCTGGGGTTCTTCATATCCAGTCAGGACCACGGATATCAGCTCAGCATCGGGACGCAAGTCCTGCTGGGCAAGGTCCCCGGCATCGACCTCATCATCGCCTATGGCCCCATGGTGATGTACACGAGCGCCTTGGGGTTGTGGCTCACCGGTTCCCTGATCGGGGAAACGATCCTCTGCTCGACGGGTTACGCCCTCTCGTTGTTCCTGCTCTATCACCTCGTCTCTCGGTACGCCTCGAAGCGTGTGGGACTCGTCGCGGCCGGGTTCGGGTTCGTGCTTCAGGCACGTTTCTACAAGTGGTACGTCTGGCTGATCCCCATGGCCATCCTCTGGGTCTGGCACCGCTACCTGAGCTGCCCGCCCGCGGGGCGGAGGCGCTGGGTTGTCGCCGGCGGCTCCATCCTGGGCATCTGCTGGCTGTACCGGCCCGACTTCGGGACGACCGAGCTGGCGGCGTGCCTGGTCTTCCTGGGCCTGATCGAGGCCGGCGAGCGCCCACGAGATCCGGCCCGAGCCCTGCGGACGATGGGGCTTTTGCTCGCCGGATTCTCGGTCTTTCCTCTCGCATGGTTCGGTTACCTGGCTGCACGTGTCGGCCCTCTTGCTCCACTCACCTACCTGGTGACGACGGTCCAGGCGACACTGGCGATTTGCACCGGAATGTCCCAGCCTCCGCCCCCGTTCCGAAGTGTGATCGTGGGATACGGGTTGATCCCGGCGTCGTATCTATTTGCGTTCGTGGCGGTCTGGCGCCGCGCGTTGGCCGGCCGGCTCGACGCGCGGTCCTGGTTCCTGCTCGCGTCAGCCTTGGTCGGGATGGGCTCCCTGCACCAGGCCATGCACCGAATGGACCCCGGTCATCTCCTCCAGGTCGTCCCTCCGGCGATCGTCTGCGCCTCATTGCTCGCTTCCGGGCTTCTCGGTGGTGCCGAAGGTTTCCGTCTCCCCGCACGTGCAAAGCCCTGGATTCGCCTGGCGGGCGTCGGCTACGCGACCTTGCTCGTCGCGATCGGCCTGAAGCTGTCACACTGGGGTCAAGTTGACCTGGAGGCATTCTCTGCCTGGCCGCTCGAGCGATACAACAGCCTGGCCGATCCGCTGGGTCATTCAGGCCGCGATCCCCGAGCGACGGCCTTGTCCACCGTCACGAAGCTGACCAAGCATGGGGACCCGATTCTTGTTTTTCCGCTCGACTGCCAGTTCTATGCACTCACGCAGCGACGGATCAGCGGCAGGCTCCATGCCTACTACGCGGGTGTCTTCGACTCGCCGCAATACCGCGCACGCAACCTGGAGGCAATCCAGGCGGAAATGCCTCAATTGGTCGTCGTGCCATCTGAGTTTGAGTCGGGCCCGGAGAAGACCGTTGACGTGTACGTCCGGGCGAGCAGGCGAGCCCATCAGTACCTCGAGCGCTTCATCCGGCAAAACTACACCCGAGTGGTCCTGAACGACGGAGGGATCATGGTTCTGAGCCGATAAGTAGAGCGGCGCGGCGGACCGAGCGAGCGCCTTTCACGCCGGAGGGGCGAGCCGATCTCCCAACCTGATTCACTCTTCTGGTCGCCGAAGAACCGCCAGAAGCGAGCTTCCCCACGGGAACCGGATGTTGTGCCCCAGCGGCGTCTCGACGGCGAACGCCGTGGTCAAAACGCCATTCACAATGGGATGGGGGATCGAGTGCATCCGTACGACCAGCTCGTTCCTCTGTTCTTCGGTCTTGAACTTGATCCTGAGACCCGTTGCCAATCGGGTCGCGAGCAGGAGAGGGCTCAGGATGAACATGAAGTAGCGTGCGTCGAGCAGCTCGAAACCGCATTCGCCGGCGAGCCGGCTGAAATCTCGCCGGCGGTATCGCCGAAGGTGCCGGCATATGTCGTCGTTCCAGGTCCACAGCCCGCTAAAGGCGGGGACCGTGATGAAGAGCAGTCCGCCGGGAACGAGCGCCTCGCGGACCTGAGCCAGCACGGCCGCTTGATCGGGGAGATGCTCCAGGACATCCAGCAGGAATGCCAGGTCCCAGCGCCGTGACCAGGGCAGGTCCATCAGGTCAACCTGGCCGCGCTCGACCTCGGCCGGAAGGCACTCGGCCGCCATCGATAACGCCGCCAACGAGGAGTCGGCCAGGACGACTTCGGAAACAGCGAACTTCTTCCGCCCCAGCAGGTAATCGAGCCAGCCGCCGCAACCCCCTCCGAAATCGACGACGTGATAGGCGCCGGCCTGGTTGGCTGCGTGCCTGAGCCGGCGATGGACGGCTTCAAGGAGGAAGCGATGTCGCCCCTGATACCAGAAGTGACGCTTTTGCATCCTCCGCAGCAGGGGAAGAAGACGACTATCGTATTCATCGTCCCTGTGAATCACTTCCATGCTCGGCATACGATCGCCCTCGTGCGGCTTGCGGGGGAGCGGGTTTCCTCGTGTTCGATTGATCGCTGGAAGGGCCTTTCAGCATGGCCCTTACCGTGTATTGGGGCTTGCGGTTGACGTTCAGATGGAGCCGACCGAGATACTCACCGATGATGCCGAGCGCGAGCAGTTGCGTTCCGCCCACGACCAGGATCGCGATGATGGTCGAGGCGTAGCCCGGCACGATGATCTGGGCACGGAGTGACTGAACGAGATAGAAGAGAACCAGCAGGAACCCACAGCCGGAGAGCGCCAGGCCGCACCAGGAAACGATCTGGAGAGGCAACAGTGAGAAGTTCGTGAAGAGGTTGAGCGCAAGCACGATGAGCTTCCTCGGATCGTATCCTGAACGGCCTGCGGCGCGCGGAAGATGCTCGACCTCGACCTGGCCGATCCGCTGGGTATTCCAGGCGAGTAGCCCGTCGATGAACGTGAAGTTCAAGTCGTAGGGAAAGATGCTCTCCAGCAGTGGTCGGTGAATCGCGCGGAAGGATGAGATCGTGACCGCGTTCTTGAAGACGATCCTGTAGAAGGCGTTGACGAGAGCCGACCCGGCGTTCCTCCAGAGGCTGTGCTTCTTCGAGCAATAGGTTCCGTAGACCAGGTCGTATTGACCCGTTTGAATGGCGTCCAGGAGCTTGGGGATCTCTTCCGGAGGGTTTTGCAGGTCATCATCCATCGTGACGATGTATTCCCCGCGCGCATGGCGGAAGCCGCACATGAGGGCATTGTGCTGACCGTAGTTGCGCATGAGCTGAATGACGACGACGCGATCATGCTCGTCGGCCTGCAGCTCACGGAGCACGTTCCAGGACCCATCTCCACCGCCGTCCTCGATGAGGATGACTTCATGGCGGAGACCGGTCCGCCCCAGTACCCGCAACAGCCGCGCGACCAGCGGGCGGAGCGATGATTCCGAACGGTAGACCGGGACGACCACCGAGACCTGAACACGAGACATCGCAGCCCCCCGATCTTAGATCCAGAAGTGATAAACATGCCGCAATTCAACCTGTTCATAGCCACATTTTTCATAGAACCGGCATGCAGCCTGGTTGTCGAGCTGGGTCACCACCGTGACGCGCTTCACCCCACGTGCGAGCAGCCACCGGTGCGCGGCCTGGATCAAGCGAGTGCCGATTCCCTGCCCCCTTGCGAGTTCATCGACGGCGATCAGGCCGATCGAACCCTGGCCGCCGGTCAAGCGGACCGTGATCAGGCCCGCCGGTTCGCTCGTGGACCTGCCGCGAGCGGCGACGAACACCATATCGGCCAGTTCACCGAGAACGCTGCGGACGATCCAGAGTTCGTAGAGGCGCTTGAACGATTCCCTGGGGATGCGCGGATCGAGCCGAAACCGCGAACAGGATCCCGCGGTCACGGCGAGTCGGACCAGTTCGACAGCAGGGTCGGTTCTGGGATGCTCGGTAATCCGCCAGGACTGGAGGGCATCGCTCTCGGGGCCGAGAGCCGGTAGAGTTTTCTGGAAGGTCGCCTTTCGGTCGACGAAAAGACCGCCGAACTCATCGAGGATTGGTTGCGGAACGTTCCCCCCGGGGTCGGCGGCCCAGTAAACCAACTTGACCTTCATTCGCCGCGCAGAACAGAGTCCTTCCCGCAGCTCGAGCTCACCGAGCTTCAGTCCCATCATACGAGCGACAGGAAAGCCGAAGTGGTGAGAATCCCAAGGCAAGGACTCCAGTGTGACTGGTGAGGGAACGGGTGTGGTCAGCATGGGCGATCCCGCTCTTCCTGTCCGAACCGTGTCCCCACGAGCTGGTAAGATCATCACGCCGGTCCAGCCTCGCCGCAGCCCTACGCCGCGGGAAGGCGGGCCGAAGTCTTCCGTAGGTGGCGGCGGATCTGATCGACGACGCGGGCCTGCTCGCCAAGGGTGATCTCGTAATAGAGCGGAAGTCGCACGAGCCGGCGACTCATGTCTTCGGTCACGGGAAGATCACCCTCGCGGTATCCATATGTCCGCCCCATCGGCGAGCTATGCAGCGGCACATAATGGAACACGGCGAGGACCTGATGGCGCCGCAAGTGGTTGATCAGGGCATCCCGAGCTGCCTGGTGAGGGAGGATGATGTAGAACAGATGGTGATTGCTCTCGCAGTCCGCCGGGATATGCGGCAGTCGCAGAAGTCCCTCTTCCTCCAAGGGACTGAGCTGCTGCTGGTAATAATCATAACTCCGCCGTCTGACCTCGGTGATTTCGTCCATCATCTCCAGTTGTGCGTACAGGAACGCCGAGCAGATCTCGCTCGGGACGTAGCTCGAGCCGACGTCAACCCACGTGTACTTGTCGACCTGGCCGCGGAAGAACTGCTTCCGGTTGGTCCCCTTGTCACGGATGATCTCGGCTCGCTCGAGGAGGGAGGGGTCGTTGATGCAAAGTGCTCCTCCTTCTCCGCAGATGTAGTTCTTGGTTTCGTGGAAACTATATGTGCCGAGACCGCCGATCGATCCCAGGGCCCGTCCTTTGTAGCGGGCGTTCACCCCTTGGGCCGCATCCTCAACGACGCGGAGATCATACGCCCGCGCGATGTCCATGATCGGATCCATAGGGC
>JBIOJM010000406.1:0-8570 GCA_044450785.1 Isosphaerales bacterium | reverse complement strand
GCAGTGGGGCGGGGTCAGGAGACCCGCGCCCAGCAGTGGGGCGGGGTCAGGAGACCCGCGCCCAGCAATGGGGCGGGGTCAGGAGACCCGCGCCCAGCAGTGGGGCGGGGTCAGGAGACCCGCGCCCAGCAGCGCTCACTAGCTGACAGTCAGGTCACCGCTGCCATTACTGGTGGTGTAGTCGGTGTTGCCCGCGAACGCCACGGTGACAGCGCCCGTGTGCGTGCCCACAGGGTCGCTCGTCGCGACGCCTGACACCGTGGCGACGCCGCTGCTGTTGGTGGTTGCCGGGCCCACGTCGGTGCCGTCGAGGGTGAATTCGACCGCGAGACCGGAGATCCCCAGGCCGGTGACCGTCGAGGTGAGGGTCGCCGTCAAGGAGGCGAGACCGCCGGTGGCGGTACCGGAGACGCTCGTAATGCTCGTGGCGGCCTGCGCGACTGTCAGGTCGCCCGTGCCGTTGGGGGCGGCGTTGTAATTGGAATCGCCGGCGAAGCTGGCCACGACCGCGCCGGTTTTCGTGCCGACGGGGTCACTCGTTGTGACGCCTGTCAGCGTGGCGACGCCGGTGCTGTTGGTGGTGGCCGTTCCGGCGGTGGCGCCGTCGAGTGTGAAGCTGACGGTCTCGCCCGAAATCCCCTTGGTGGTGACGCTGGAGGTCAAGGTGGCGGTCAACGTCGCGGTGCCGCCGAAGGATGCGGCACCGGCGACGGTGCCGAGGCTGGCGCCGGCTTTGCTGACGGTCAGGTCACCCGTGCCGTTGGTGGCGGGGGCATTGTAATTGGAATCACCCGCGAAGCTGGCCACGACAACGCCGGTGTGCGTCCCCGCGGTATCGGTGGTCGTGACGCCGGTAAGGGTGGCGACGCCGCTGCTGTTGGTGGTGGCCGTTCCGACGGAGGTGCCGTCGAGGGTGAAGGTGACGGTCTCGCCCGAAATCCCGGTGCTGGTGACGCTGGAGGTCAAGGTGGCGGTCAACGTCGCGGTGCCGCCGAAGGATGCGGAGCCCGAGACGGTGCCGAGGCTGGTGCCGGCCTTGCCGACGATCAGATTTCCCGTGCCGTTGGTTGCGGCCGCGTAACTGGTGTCTCCCGCGAAGCTGGCCACGACAGCTCCGGTGTGCGTCCCCGCGGTATCGGTGGTCGTGACGCTGGCGAGGGTGGCGACGCCGCTGCTGTTGGTGGTGGCCGTTCCGACGGAGGTGCCGTCGAGCGTGAAGCTGACGGTCTCGCCCGAAATCCCGTTGCCGGTGACCGTGGAGGTGAGGGTCGCGGTCAATGAGGCGGTGCCGCCGAAAGTGGCTGTTCCCGAAACGCTGGCGAGGCTGGTGGCGGCCTGGCTGACTGTCAGGTCGCCCGAGGCGCCGCTGGTTTTGAAGTTGAGATTTCCAGCGAAATAGGCGACCACACCGCCCGTGTCCGTCCCGACGGCGTTGGACGTCGGAACGTTCGAGAGAGTTGCGAGACCGGTGCTGTCGGTCACGGCGACACCGGCAAACGCACCGTCCAGAGTGAACGCGACGGCTACGCCGGAGATGGCTGTGCCGCTTGCAGAGCTCAGGGTGGCGGTCAGGGTCGCGGTACCACCTAACGAGGCAGTGCCGGAGACGCTGGCCAGACTCGACGCTGCACGCGTGTCAGTCACGCGGGGCGAGAAGCCCTCACCTGAAGACAAGGCGAGGCTGATCACACCCTTGGGCCCGAAGACCCCGGTCGTATCGAGAATCGCGGTATCGAACGCGCTGACCGCGTTATTGACATCCGTCTGGGCAGCCGAGCTGGTCTCGGAGGCGATCGAATTCGCTGTGCTCAGGAGACTCGCAACCGCCAGGTCGATGGTGTTGGAGATGGTTGGATGTGTCACTTGGAGCGCCGCGTGGATATCGGTTTGATAAGCCACGGTTTCGGCGAGCATCGTGTCGCTCACCTGCTCTGTCGTGAGGGGCGTTGTCGCCGAGGAGCTCAAGCTCTGGGCGAGGGTTTGCAGGTCTGATTCGAGGGCCTGGGTTGCGGTCACATAGGCGCTCAACGGTGTGCCCAGAGAGAAAAGCGGGCCGGCGGTCAGCGAGTTGATGGCGGTTTGGGCCTGGGTCGCGAACTGGGAGCTGGAAAGCAGCCCTACCGAGCTCTGCTGGTTCAGCGACGCCTCGTCGGCGGCGATCCGCTCACCCTGGAGTTTGAGCAATGTATCAACGTTGGGAAACTCGGGCAAGAGCTGCTGGTCGACGTTTTGAGTGTAGCTTGTCACCATGCTTTGAACCTCGGTGACGAAGCCGTTGCCATCGACCGTACCGGCGTTGAGGTCAGCCAGGGGCCCGCTCGTGAGCTGGGTTTCCAGGGCCTTGAGCATCCGGTTGATTGCGGCGGGGGCGGTGTCCGTACCTTGCCGGGCCAGCACGATCAGATCGTTGAGCGACGGCCCGGTGAAAGTCTCGGCAGACGCCGCGAGCAAGGCCCGCTCCTCCAATGCCTCGACGCGGAAAACCCTGCCCTGGCCGGCCCGCCTTCGCTGCCTGTTTTTTCTCTGAAAGTTCATCATTCACCTGTCAGATCTGTTGGTTGCGGTCACTAGTTGGAAGATCTTGAATAACAAAGCTGACGATTGCGTCCGGGTCGATTTCTCAGCCCACAACGTTGTTGCAAACGAACTTCAATGATCCATCACAGTTTCGATAAAGTGGGTAAATTAAGTCGATTTTGACAAGGCGAATGAAACTCCGAATCTATTCTTTTGCACAATTTAATAATGTGTCAAGTGGGTAATTAGGGAAAATGCGGGAAGGGCACGGGTTATTCCTACCTATGATACCTACGTTTCGAGTTTTTTCTGGCTTCCCCCTTCTGGATCATTCGGAATGGGATCATGAGAGGCGTCATGACTTTGGTTCGGCCGAAGGACGGAGGTGCATTTTCCGGCCGAATCGGAACGTTTCGTGTCTCGAGCGGCGCCCATTCTCGGCGAGCTCCGGTGTCGACAAGGCCGGGTCACGCGAATTGCCCCTGACAATTTCGGGGCGGGAGGATAACTTCACGGACATCGGAGGGGCGTGAATCGAACGCCGGTACGGGTCTCCATGGAAGGTTGAGCCCATGAAGCGAATCATTTCCGTCGGTGAAGTCGTCTCGTTCGTGATGAACACGGGTCTAGCCGGCCGCGGCGTGGTGATCGAGCGCATCGCCGAAAGGAAGCAGCCGGTCATTCTCTTGATCGAGCAAGCGAACGGCTTGCGTTGCTTCCGGTTCGAGGACGAGGTTGGCTCTTCGGTCCCGGCTGCGCTGGCGACGGCGAGCTGATGACCACGTGACATCTCAGTGGAACCCTCGCCGGCGGTGCTCGCTGTAGCGCTGGAGGGATTCCTCGATGACCGGCAGGGCCATCGAGGATGCCTGGAATTCGTCGACCTCGACCGACTTGCCTTCCAGTTGCTTGTAATCCTGGAAGAAGCGACGGAGCATCATCAGTCGGTGTGGCGGCAGCTCCGAGGCCTCGCGGAAGCTGTTGAACTCGGGATCGTCGACCGCCACGGCCAGGATTTTGTGGTCGCGCTTGCCGCCGTCGATCATGGTCATCAGGCCGATGGCTCGCGCGGAGACCAGCGTCAACGGCGACAGCGGCTCCTGACAGAGCACCAGCACGTCGAGCGGATCATCGTCCTCGGCGAACGTCTGGGGGATGAACCCGTAATTCGCCGGGTAATAGACCGCTGAATACAGCACCCGATCGAGACGCAGGAGACCGGTCTTCTTGTCCAGCTCGTACTTGACGCTCGATCCCATGGGGATCTCGACCAGGGCGTTGAACTCCGACGGTAAGCGCTCACCGGGAGTCACGTCGTGCCACGGGTGAATCATGTGGTTCACTTCGAAAAAATGACGGCATCTTGGCGTCGCATACGAGTACTAGAGTATAGTCAAGGCCGTCCTTCCTCAAAACATCATTCTGAAACAACAACGTGGTGAGGTGGGAAAGTGAGCACTTTGAGCCCTGCTCGCGCTGCGCGTCGTGGTGCCGCCCCAGGTCTGGTCTCGCGCCGGTTTCGCCGGTTCGCGCTGCTTTGCGAGCCCCTGGAGCTTCGCCGGCTTTTGTCGGTTGGCCAGGGAGGCTCCGCGGCGAACCTGTTGTCAAGCCAGACCGTCGCCCTGCCGGCCGTTGCGATCGCGCCCTTGGCCGTGGGCGGCAATCCGACGGGGTTATCGCCCACCCAGGTCCAGAATGCCTATGGCGTGAACGGGATCAACTTCGGATCCGGCGTCGTCCCCGTCAAGAACTTGGGAGCGGGTCAAACGATCGCGATCATCGATTCGTACTACGACCCCAACATCAGCTCGGACCTCGCCAAGTTCGACTCTCAATTCGGGCTATCGGCCCCGCCGTCGTTCACGCAATACGTTGAGAGCGGGTTGTGGGGGAACAACTCGGGTTGGGCGCTCGAAACCGCGCTCGACGTCGAATGGGCGCACGCGATCGCGCCGGCGGCGAACATCGTTCTGGTCGAAGCCCAGCCCGACCTGAGCGACCTGTTCAGCGCGGTCAGCTTCGCCAGCCAGTTGTCCGGCGTTTCGGTCGTCTCGATGAGCTGGGGGGCGGGCGAGTTCTCGGGCGAAGCGGCGTATAACAGCGTGTTCACGACGCCCGCGGGGCACAACGGTGTCACGTTCGTGGCGTCCTCGGGCGACTCGGGAACGACGGAATTCCCCTCGGCATCGCCCAATGTCCTGTCCGTGGGAGGGACGACGCTGAACGTCATCGAGCCGCAGGGTACCTATGTCTCGGAAACAGGCTGGAGCGGCAGCGGCACGGGATCCAGTCCCTACGAAACCGCGACGAGCTCGCAGAGCGCCGTCACCGGACTGAGCGCCCGGACGACGCCCGACGTGGCCTTCGACGCCAACCCGTCGACGGGCGTTTCGGTCTATGATTCGGTCCCCTATGGCCGCCAGTCCGGCTGGTTTACCGTCGGCGGCACGAGCGTGGGTGCACCATCATGGGCCGGCTTGATCGCGATCGCCGATCAGGGGCTGACAACGAACCAAACGCTCACCAATAACCAGGTCGGCGGCCTGTATCAATTGAGCGCCGACTTCAACCACATTTCCTCTTCCGCAACATACAGCCCGGTCACCGGGCTGGGTAGCCCCAAGGCCAATGTCCTGATCCCCGCGCTCGACGCACAGTTCAATCCGGCGCCCCCCGTTTCAAAGTCGGCGACGACCACGGCTGTTGTGGCAACCAAGGCTTCCAACCCGGTCGGGGGTCGGATCACGGTTGTCCCTCCGTCCCCGACGAACCCAACGAGCACCGGGTCCGGCGGCAGCTCCTCGACGAGCACGAGCACGACGTCCGGCATCTCGATCACCGCCTTGAACCCAAGTTCGACCTCGGCGACAGGAAGCGTGACTCCGGTCTTCCTCGTGCCGCCGCCGTTACCACCGATCGTCATTCGCCTGGGTGCGAGCACTTTGCCGGTGACCGCACAGGCGGTCTCCTCGACGCTGGCCTCCCAGGATCAGCCCACGTTGATCACGCACTTCGGTCAAAGCGTCGAGACGGAGCTTGAGAAACCGTTCAAGCCGCAGCTCGGCCCCAAGACCGAGGCTCCACCGTTGATCGACGTGATCGAGCCATTCCAGCCCCTTGGGCCGGAAGATGTTCGGAAGCACGAGCCGGCCGTGGGTCCGGGCGCATCGCGAGCGTGGCCAGCGCGTCTCCTCTCCGAGTCGCGCGCGGGCGCCGTGCTCGAGGTGACGGATCGCAGCTTGCTGCCCGGCCCGATCGGCGGTTCCTCCGCGCCAGCGAAAGATGGTGGGAACGGAGCGGATCCCTCCTGGGGCTTCTCCGCGTTATTCGGAGCCGCCGCGGTGGCCGCGGGCGGATATCACCTGGCGCTGCGCGAGTCGGAGCGATTCAAGAGCCGAGGGGTACCTCGCTGTGCGGGAATTGAAAGAAAATGACGGCCTTGTTGACGTCGCACACGAGTCTTATCGTATAATCACGGCCGCCCTTGCTCAAAACAACATTCTGAAACAACGACGTCGTGAGGTGGGAAAGTGAGCAATTTGAGCCCGGCTCGTCCATTGCGGAGGAGCACCGTTTCCAGTCACCGATCACATCGGGCCACTCGGTTCGCGCTTCGTTGCGAACCGCTGGAGAACCGTCAACTCCTCACGGTGGCTCAGGCGAGTCTTGGCGCCCTCGCGGTGTCGAACCCAGTCGCGGCTCAAACACAGATCTCGGTTCCGACCGTGTTCTTTGGTTTCGCACCGACGGGTTTCACGGCGATCGACGTTGAGATTGGCACGATCTCCGGCCTGAGCCAGATCCAGATCAGCTTCGTTGGGGGCGGCGCGGGCTTCTCGTTTTCCTTCGGCGAGGGTCAGTTCTTCTCGTCCTCTTTCGGCGGGGGTGAGGTCTTATCCTCGTCTCCCTCGCCGGCATTGAGTGAGAGTGGGCTTGGATTTGGAGCGGGGAATGGCAGCCTCGGCACGAGCGGCAATGGCAGCGTCGGCGGGAACATCGTTGCTGCCAGTCCGAGCTCGACGTCCACCACCACGTCGATCAGTCCCTTGAACCCGAGCTCGACCGCGGGCAGGGGCTCGTCGAGCGGGACGCCCGTCGTTGTCGTTCCGCCGCCGTTATCACCGATTGCCGTTCGCCTGGGCGCGAGCGCCGCGCCGGTCACGGCGCAACCGCTCGCGTCGATGCTGCCCGGCCTGGATGAACAGCCTACCTCGTTGACTCATTTCGGTCAGGGCCTCGACACCCAGTGGCGCAAAGCGTTGTACAAACCGATTGAAGTCAGAGAGCAGGCGACGTTGTTTATCGACTTCGTCGAGCCGTTCCGGCCCGCTGGCCCCGCGGCGGCTTCCACGGGTGAGCCGGCCCGGCACGGTGATGAAGCCCCGGCGCCGGGAGCGGCGCGCATTCGACCGTTGCCCGCGCTCAGCGAGCCGGACGTCGACGCCCTGCTCGACCTGACCGGCCGAGGTTTGATGAGCAAATCGCCGGACGATTCGTCATCGCGAGCAAACGCCCGACCGGACGGGGCGGATTACTCCTGGAACCTCTCAACCGTGTTCGGAGCCGCGGTCGTGGCCACAGGCGGGTATCATCTCGCGATGCGCGAGGCGGATCGCTTCAATGGCCGAGGTGTGCCTCGCTGGGTAGGGGCCGATCGTCCGACCAAAGCCAAGACAGCACGCGGTCGCGTTCACTGACGCTTGGTGTGAAAAACGACGAGGTATGGCAGGGCCGGGCGACCTTTGGCGTCCTTGAAGTTCCGGAACCGCTCCGAATTGATCCCGAGCACATAGGTCTTGCCCGGCTCGAGCTTGACCGGCATCACGCACGTCCGCTGGTCGCTCTCGTAGTGAATGGTCCCGTCGTGCTTGGGGACCGAATACTTGCTTCCTTCGGTCCAGGACCAACTCTGAGGTGATTGCGCGGCCAATCCGGCGGCGCCCCAGGCGGCGAGACCGGCGAAAACGAGCAACGAGGCGGCGATTGCGAGCTTGGAGATCGTCATGGTTTTGGTAACTCCGGTAACGAGTTCGGCGAGCCGGGCCGGAACAAGCTCGGCCAACGGCTGGCCCGCCGCGAGCCGCGCCGCGGTCCGGGCCGTGGTGTCGATCAGGTGAGGCACAACGGCCCGTTGCGCCGGATCCATTTCCAGGCGTGCGGCAGGCTCCGCCATCGAAGCCGCCGGCCCCAAGCCGGCGCGTTCGAGCCGGTCTCTGAGCAGGGCCCGGCCCCGCGCCAGGCGGCTGCGGACGGTGCCGACCGGGCATCGTAACCGACGGGCGGCCTCATCGTGGGTCAGACCCTCCAGGTAGCACAACACGATCGCGGTGCGATAATTCGCCGGCAAGCGCGACAGAGCGTCGTCGATCGCGAATTGCAGGTCTCGACCCGATTTCGGGTCCCGCTCTTTCGCCGGCTGGGCCGTCGCATCATCCCGCTCGACCAGCCATCGGCGCGCACTCACGTATCGGGCTCGTCGAGCGACGCGAACACTCACGCCATACAGCCAAGGACCGAGCGATTCACCGAATCGGATCGCGGCCACCCTGCGGACCAGGACCAAGAAGGTCGCCTGGAAGGCGTCCTCGGCATCAACGGGGTTGCGGAGCATGCGGCGGCAGACGTTCCGGACCATCGGCCCGTGCCGTGCCACCAAGGTCGCGAACGCGAGCTCCCCGGCCGGGTCGCGGCAAGTTGCAAAGCGTTCCAGCAATTCCTTGTCCGTCAAGCCAGTCGCCACGCCATCGCGGAACAGGCTGTGCAGTTCACGCGGAGCGAGGCCCTGTGACATCCGCCTCATCAGTTCATTCCCCTCGAGCACCTGCGCTATCTCTAACCGTTCTATGCAGCCGGAGCGTCAAACCAATCCCATGGTCTTACAAAAATCTCTGGGCGATTTCGATCATGGAGAGCGAAAGCACGGTTTCTCGAGTGAAGATGCCCTTGGTGCATTTGCCAGCACCCCTGATGAGCGGACGGAAACGATTAATAAAAAAATCCAAAAATTTGGATATTTATCTTGCAATGTTTGGACCAGATCGATTAATATTATG
>JBIOJM010000405.1:0-8576 GCA_044450785.1 Isosphaerales bacterium | reverse complement strand
GGCCCTTGATCAGCGGCTGGAGATCGGCTCGTGCAAGGAGGATCCAGGAGTCCGGATCGGCCCTGAGGGTGGCCAGATCCTTGAAGCCGAGGAAGATGGCCAGGCGGAGGCTGGCGACGGCCTGGTCCAGGTCGAGCTCGCGGACGGACCTGGCCGGATCGGAGATCGGAGTCTTTCCGTAGCCGATCAGGACGGCTCGACTCGACTGTCGGAGGGCCAGGGCGGCCAGCTCCCCGGGCGGCCGGTGTTTCCAGAGGGCCGAGCGCTCGGCATCGCGCAGGTCGGCCTCCGCCGGTTTCCCCACGGCGCGGAGGACGCGAGCGAGCTCCCAGAGCGACTCGCTGAGCGACTCGCGCGCCTGGTCGTCCGCAGCCGGAGACGTCCCCGATCGTGATAAAGTGTCCACTGCCTGCTGGAGCAAGGGGAGCGCTTCATCGATCCGTTTCAGGTCGGCCAGTGCCGTCGCCTCTTGGGTGAGGATCGCGCCTCTTCGGCCCTGGAGTTCGGCATCATCCCGCGCGGTAGGATTCAGGACGGCGCGCGCCTTGGCGAATAACTCCGCCGCGGCGGCCGAGTCGCCGCCGTGGCGCTGGATGCCACCCAGTTTCGAGAGAGTGTCGGACAGCTTGAGAGTATAGTCGCGGTTCTCCGGGTGAGCGGCGAGAAGATTCCGCCAGATCTCGATCTCCCGATTGTAATGCGGCAACGCGTTGCCGACATTACCCAGGTCGACGTATTGTTCACCAAGGTTGTCAAGCTGGTTGCACAGTTCTTCCTTGTAGTGGTCGACGTCCGGTGAGTCAGCGACCGCACGCAACTGCTCTTTCACGGCGCGCTCGAAGGCCGGGATCGCCAGCCGGTTCTCGCGGGCTTCGTCCTGGAGGTAGCCCAGGATGTTCCAGCTCCGCGCCAGATCGCTCCGGTAACGCGGCTGATCCGGTTGCATCTGGACGAGCTTGTCCAGGACGTCGATCGACCGCCGGCTCGAGGCGGACGCCTTGTTGTCCTGGTGGGCCTTGTGCTGACGAACGGCGAGCTCCCCGAGGTTCATGCCGAGGCGTTCCTGAAACTCGGTCACGGATGGATGGGCATCGACCAGCGCGGCTCGGTATTCAAGCGATCGCTCGAAGGATTGGAGGGCCGCGTCAAGCTGGCCCTTCTGCAACTCGATGGTCGCGATGTTGTAATAGCTGATCGCCAGTAAGTCAAGGATACGCAATGGCTTGGGGCCGTCCGACACGTCTTCGAGCAGGGACTGGCAGAGGCTCTGGACCTCCTGGAACGATTGGAGCGCGGCGGGATAGTCTTTTCGTTCGAAGTGGAGAACGCCCAGGGAATTGATGATCTCGGCCAGCTTCTTGGGGTAAACGGACTGGCCCGGATACCGATTGATCAAGCGTTGCTGGGTCGCCTTGGCTTTCTCGAGCATGTCCAGTCCTGGATCGGGCAGCTTGAGGCGGCCCTGGATGATCCCGTCCTCGTAGTAACACTCGGCGAGACTGGCCTGGTACGTCGCCACGTCGGGATGCTCGACAGCGAGCGGCTCGAGCAAGGTCCGCGCCTTGCTGAGCGACGCCTTCGCCGCCTCGAAGTCGTCGGTCACCGCCTGTTGGATGCCGATCGCCAGGTGGCAATCGGCGAGATGGCCTCGAAACCGATGATTCCCAGGATCGGCGGCGGTGAGTCCTTCCCAGATCGTCTGGGCCGATTGGAACGCCTCGATCGCCTCGGTAGGCGAGCCGATTTCCTTGGTGACCCCTCCGACGCGGAAATAGGCGCCGGCCAGTTGCTGGCGGAGGCGGGGGTCGTTCCGCCGCTGGTTGACGAAGCCCTTGTAGTACTTGAGCGCGGTATTAAGCAATTCGCGGCGCAGGCTGCGGATGTCGACCGAGTCCTGCTGCTTGAGCAGTGTGTTTTCGCTGACGCTGGTCAGGTAATTCTCCACGGCCGTTTGGGCCATGATGAAGTTGGTCTCGGCCTCCTGGTGGAATATGGCCTCCCGGCGCCTCGCGCCCTCGATGACCGTGGCGGCCACGATCGCGACCAAGGAGACTCCGACCAGGGCGGCGACGGCGGCATACGTCCAGGCGCGGTGCTGACGGAGCCAGCGCCCGAGCCGCTCGTGGCGCCGCTCGGGATAAGCCGCGACCGGCTCGTCGGCCATCCAGTGCTCGATGTCTCTCGCCAGCGCGCGCACGGAGGAGTAACGCTGGTCGGGCTGGGTCGCCATCGCCTTGAGACAAATCGCTTCAAGCGGGACCGGAATCGACCGCTCGACCGTCCGGGGCGGCGGGAATTCGCCCTTCGTCACCTTGTCGATCATCGCCGGGAGCTTGTCGACGGGAAAGGCAACCTGCCCGGTGAGGAGCTCGTAAAGGGTCGCGCCGAGGCTGTAGACGTCGCTGGCGGGACCGAGCTGATCGATGGCGCCCTTCGCCTGTTCCGGGCTCATGTAGGACGGCGTGCCGATGGTGGTGCCCTCCTGCGTCTCACCCGAAAGCGTGACCGACGCTCCCACGAGACTCGGCTCGACTTCGCCGTCGGTTTGCGGAGCGATGACTTCTTCCTTGCCGATCACCTTGGCCAGCCCCCAGTCGACGACCAAGGTTTCGCCGTAGCGACCGAGCATGATGTTGGCCGGCTTCAAGTCACGGTGGAGCACGCCGCGACTGTGGGCGTAATCCATGGCGTCGCAGACGTCGAGGAACCTGGTGAGCAACTGCCGAAACTCGATGCCCCACATCGAGCGCGGCCGCTTTCGCTTCTGCGTCCCCGCCGCGCCGGCTTCTTCTCGGATGCTCTTGTGAAACCGCCGGATCGCGACCGAGAAGCTCTCGCCCCGGATGAACCGCATCGCGTAAAAAGGCCGGCCCTCGGCGTTCCGTCCCAGGCTGTACACCGGAACGACCCCGGGATGCTCCAGGTTGCCCGTGATTTCCGCCTCGAGCATGAAGCGGGCCCGCTGGTCCTCCCGCTCGGCGAAACGAGGCTGAATCTCCTTGAGGGCCACGTCACGCTGGAGCTCGGAATCCCGTGCCACCCAGACCTGCCCGATCCCACCGCGCGCATGTGGCCGGATCAGTCGAAAGCGCCCTCTCTCGGTGGTTCCAGGTGGATTCAAGACCGGCGGCGCCGTGGCATCTTGAGGGCCTCCGTCCAGCGGCAGGGTCAGGCTGTCCCCGAGCGACATGGTAATCGTCGACCGCAACCCATCGTCGGGGATCTCGTTGAGCATATCCTGAGTGATCGCGAAGGCGTTCCACGCATAGAGACTGAGGCGAAGGTCATTATCGTGCGTCTTCAAGTGGGCCGTCGCCAGGCATTCCAGCGCACCGATGCGGTCGTCATCCAGGCCGCCCACCTGCTTGAGCCACTGAGCCAGCGACTGGTCGCGATCGTCGGTCCACGACTTCAAGGCCGCGGCGAGCTCGGGGCGCGGAATCGCGTCCGTCAGAATCGCCAGGACCGCGACGAGCAGATCTCGATTCAACTTGTCCACATCGATCCCCTTCGCCTGCCGCTCTTGATCGCCACGACCGAATCACCCCGGATGATGATTGCGATGCCGGGTGCTCGCACCATCCATGATAAATGAACGCGACTCATTTTGCGTCACCGCCTTGATAACCCCGCTCGCACTGACACGTGACTCGTGCAACACGAAGGGCCCGAGCCCAACCTGCGCTTGTACCGCGCGTGACGAGACACCATAATGGTTCCTTTCCCCACGACAATCGGCGGACGACCGATCGGTTTCATCGATCGCCTCCCTGGAGACCGCACAGGTTATGAAGGCCAAAACGCGACATCGCAAGAGCTATAAATGGCGCAAGCGGTGCGATAGCTCACCGATTGCGAAGGGACGGCGCGCCAAGATTCATGGAATACGGAACCCGAGAAAAGCCAAGCATTTAGGTGGTTGAGCCTCTTGACGGCCCGGGGCCACCGGGGATGACCTCCGAATTGGGGACGGTTGCAGGCATGACCTGGGTCTGGGTCCATGACCCGGGTAACGGTCGAAGTCTTGATTCCCGAGCGAACTTACATACCTCCCAGGATACGGGCTCGGCCGACCCGGGAGATGGCTTTCATGAAGGCCGCGGTGCGGAGGGTGGCGCCCTTGCGCTGGGCGAGGTCGTAGACCTCGCGGAATGCGTCGACGAGCTTCTGCTCTTCCTGGCGCTCAATCTGTTCGAGGGGCCAGTGGAAGTGCTGGAGGTTCTGCACCCACTCGAAGTAGCTGACGATGACGCCGCCGGAGTTGGCAAGCACGTCGGGGACGACCAGAATGCCCCGGGCATTAAAGACTTCGTCGGCCTCGGGCCAGGTCGGAGAGTTGGCGGCCTCGACGATCACTTGGGCCGCCACGGCCTTGGCGAGCTCGCGGTCGAAGACGCCGCCCAAGGCGGCGGGAATCAGCACGTCGACGGGCATGGTCAAGAGCTGCTCGTTTGTTGTGGCGTCGCCTCCCTTGAAGCCGGCGATCTTCTTGGACATCGCGACGTGCTTGTCCAGCAGGGCGATGTCGATCCCCTCGGAATTGACGACCGCGCCGTAAGCGTCGGAAACGCCGATGATCTTGCCTCCCATGTGCGCCAGGCACCGGGCCGTGTAGCTGCCGACGTTGCCATATCCCTGGATGGCGAAGGTCGTCCCGGAGACGGTGCGCTTGAGCCGCGCGAGGAGCTCCCGCGCGATGATCGCCACGCCGAAGCCGGTGGCCGCCTCGCGGCCGGCCGACCCGTGTAACTCGAGCGGCTTGCCCGTGACGCAGGCTGGATGGAACCCCTCGTACTTTCCGTATTCATTCATGATCCAGGCCATCACCTGCGCATCGGTCCCCATGTCCGGCGCGGGGATGTCCTTATGAGGCCCGATCATGTCATGGATTTTCTCGATGAACCTGCGCGTCAGGCGCTCCATCTCGCGCCGGGACAGCTTGTTGGGGTCGCAGTTGATCCCCCCCTTGGCACCGCCGAAGGGAAGGTCGACAAGGGCCGTCTTCCAGGTCATCAAGCTGGCCAGCGATCGGGTTTCATCCTGGTCGACCGTCGGATGGTAGCGCAACCCCCCCTTGAACGGCCCGCGGGCATTGTCGTGCTGCACCCGGTACCCGATGAAGTTGCCGATCTTTCCCGAATCGAGCTCGATCACGACCTCGACCCGGACCTCACGATCGGGCGTGACCATGAGCGTTCGGACGTTTTCCGACAGATCGAGGCGGTTCGCCGCCTGTTCGAAGTAGTAGTTCGTCGCCTCGAAGGCTTGCATCAGAGCGCCGTTCCCTGGATAAACTGGACTCTGGTGGCGCGGATCGGATCGGCCAACCCGCTCCGATCGTAACGGACCACCCCCGCGACCCGCAATGGCCCTTGGTCGGGGCGGAAAGGATGAAGTTCGATGCAACCCTGGCGACTGGACGAGCTAAGCTATGGGCAGGTGAAGACAAATCCGCCTTATGAGGTTGCGGTGCTCCCCTTGGGCGCGACCGAGCCCCACAACCTCCATCTCCCCTACGGAACCGACACGTTCCAGGTCGAGGTGATCGCGGCCCGGGCGTGCGCCTCCGCGGTCAAGGAGGGGGCCCGCGTGCTCCTGCTCCCGTCGCTGCCGTACGGCACCGAGACCAACCAGATGAAATTCCCCCTGGCGATGAACCTCAACCCGACGACCATGGCGCGAGTGATCACGGACCTGGTCGACTCGCTGGCGGCGCACGGGATCATGAAGTGCGTCCTCTTGAACGGCCACGGAGGCAACGACCTGAAATGGGTGCTCCGGGAGCTCCACCGCGCAACGCCCGTCCATCTCTTCTTATGCAACTGGTACAAGATTGCATCCGACGCCTATGCGACGATCTTCCAGGAGAAGGACGACCACGCCGGCGAGATGGAGACCAGCATGGGGCTCGCCCACTTTCCGGGGCTGGTCGCCCTCGATCAAGCCGACGCGGGCGCCATTCGCCCCAGCCGTTTCGAGGCGATCAACCGGGGTTGGGTCGAGATCACCCGTCCCTGGCACCTCCTGACCACGAACTCGGGGGCGGGTGACCCTCGGGCCGCCACGGCGGCCAAAGGCGAAACCCTCACCGCCCTGGTCGCCGAACGGATCGGCCGGTTCCTCGAGGAGCTCGCAAGAAGCCCCCTGGACGAATCCTTCCCATTCTGAAAACCCTGGCTGTCGAGCCGGCACGCTCAGGACGGATATCATGATAAACACCTGTAAATATAACGTAACATTATTGTTGTCAAGTGTTTGCATGACTCTTATGTTTGCCCCAGGCTGTGGGCGGAATGGCGCGGGCGATCCCGTCCTTTCCAAGCCGGGTGCATCGCGCGGGGCCGCGCACGGTCGCGTCGTGACGGACTACCCGCTTAAGGGCGTGGTCAAGCGGGTCGAGAAGGAGCTCGAGCACGTGACGATCGACCACGAGGCGATCCCGGGGTTCATGGATGCGATGAAGATGCGGTTTTCCTACAAGGACCGTGGCGTGCTGGATCGTCTCGAGCCTGGCGATTTGGTGGAGGGGACGTTGCGGGTCGAGCAGGACGACGGGGTCGTGAGTGACTATGAGCTTCGGGACCTGGCCGTCGCCCGGCCGGCGCCGCCGCGCCGCATGGTCAAGGACGAATTGACCGGCCAGGTGCAACTGCGCGAGCAGCCGAGGCAGCTCGCGATCGGCGACCTGGTGCCCGATTTCGCCATGACGAATCAGGACGGCAAGCTGGTCAAGCTCTCGGCCCTCCGCGGGAATGTTGTTGTACTTACGTTTATCTATACGCGTTGTCCACTACCTGATTTTTGCCCGCTGATGGATCGGAAGTTTTCCGAGCTGTTCCAGCACTTGAGCAGTTTTCCCGGTCGTGCCCGGTCAGTGCGGCTGATCTCGCTGTCGTTCGACCCGGACCACGACACGCCGGAAGTTTTGCGCAAGCATGCACAGATTCGTGGTGCCGCACCTCCGCTGTGGTCTTACGCGGTGGCCTCGCACGATGAGCTGGCGAAGATTGCCGCACCGCTGGGGCTGTACTACGGGCCGGGTAAGGACGAGATCGCCCACAACCTGTGCACGGCGGTCATCGATCGTGCGGGCAAGCTGGCCCGTCTGGAAGTCGGCACGGCGCGGAACAAATGGGAGACCATCAGCTTCCTCAAGACAATTTATTCACTGATTTCTCCCTCGGGAAACTGAGAACCGGATCGCTCATTTCGGCCCGAACAGACCCGTCCGATCTGGCTGCAACGTTCATCTCCGCACATATTTGGGGAACGGAGTGCCGGCCGGCTTCCTCGACTGGTCCGGACCTGGGTCGGCTCGCTCGAACAAGTGTGACGAATCAAAGCGCTAAAAGATTGCAGATTACCGTTGACAGTTGTTAGAAAAACTCTAAGATGTCGACAACCACCCACGTTGAGATACGTTCGCGCAAGATCGTGTTGCCGTCGTTGTAGGATCGCCAACGGTCATGTGTGGATCAATCGACGTGGCCATTGGTGGTTGTGCTTTCTTGACTTAGAGCCGATCTAATAACTTCGTGGGCAGATCGGACGCCCGCGCTCGTGGCTTTGTATTGGATCGTGCTCCGAGGTCGCAACCGCCATATCGTGGACCGAGAATGGGTGGCTTGATGGGTTAAGATGACCCGCTTGTCACCGCTCCATGTCCTCCCGATCTCCGCAGAGGAGTGGGGATCGGGTGATTTTTCGCGCGCCACAAGAACAACCAGGCTAGAGGAGTGAAGATTCATGGCAGCAACGAAGACCAGCATCAAGAGCTCCCCCGCCGCGAAAGCGGCCGCGGCCAAGCCCAAGAGCTTCCGGGCGGCCGAGCAGAGATTCCATCAGGCTCGCCGCGCGTCGATCTTGCTCAAGCACGTCAGCGACCCGACCCGCCTCCAGGTCATTCTGATCCTCTCCGAGGGTGAGCGTCACGTCGGCGCCCTGTGCGCCCAGTTGAGCCAGAGCCAGCCAGCCGTCAGCCATCACCTCGCGCTCTTGCGCCACGGTGGCATCATCGCTCCGCGCCGCCAGGGCAAGAACAATTTCTACAGCCTGACCGACGCCGGCAGCGGCCTGGCGACCGTCGTTAAAAATCTGATCACCTGATCATCTCTCATCGCCGGTTGCCCGTTGCGTGTGGCCGGCATGAACAAACGTCAGTCGTCGTCAAGCCGGCTACGAATCGATGTGATGTTTCGAGGTGGTCTGGACGGCCCGGCGTGGCTCTCCGGATCACCTTCTTCTTTTTCTCGCCGCCAGCCGCGCGATCACGGCAGGATCCGCTGGCCGACGGCCGTGTTCAGCGCCAGCATGCTCCGGCGATGCCTGACGGCCGAATCGAGGTACGCCTTGACCGTGTCGTTGTATTTCCGCTGGGCGGTCAGGTAATCGAAAATGGTCGCTTCGCCCTCTGTAAAAAGCCGGAAACGATCGTCGCGAGCGCGTTGCATCGGGGGCTCGATCTGCGCGCGGATGTGCCGGGCGATCTGGCCGGACACTCGATACTCATTCACGGCCTGTTGCACCTCGAAGATGGCCCGGCGCTCCACGTAGAAGCGCTCGGTCTGGGATTGGGC
>JBIOJM010000404.1:0-8593 GCA_044450785.1 Isosphaerales bacterium | reverse complement strand
GAATGTAGGGATTGATCAAGCTTGCCGGTCGACGGGAAAGGCCTACACGAACCCGAAGCGTCAGCGAGGCATGCCGCAAGTCACTTGCGGCGCGGCGCCAGCGCCAGCGCCCTCGCTCACGCTTCGGGTTGGTATGCGGGACGACTCTCGTAGCGGACGTGGACCGGCGAGTGGCGGGTTTGCTGGTGGTCTTCGGCGAGAGGACCCCAAGAAGTGCCAATCGGATCGTCTTGAGCCCCCGAACGGGGGCGGCATAAACGTAGCCTGGGGTGTGAACCCCAAGAAGTGCCAATCGGATCGTCTTGAGCCCCCGAACGGGGGCGGCATGAATCCAGGAGCAGCCGAGGTTCCCCGTTCGCGCCGCATGTTCGCCACCGACCAGAAGGACCGCACAATGAGTAGCCGCCGCCTGAACTTCGAAACGAAACAGCGTCGCGCCCGCTTCTTCGTTTGCCGACCGCGTAACGAAACCCGTCGTAGCGTCGAGCATGTTTACTTTGATTTCTTAATCGAGTTCCTTTACGCCAGGCGCCAGGAATCTCGTACCGAAACCAGCATGCAACTGTGAGTAACGTAAATGTAGGTTTCCTTTACTGCTTCAAAGCTTCATGGCGAAGGCAAGCCTCGAGACTTTATTTTCAGGATGGGATATGGGATTCTGTTGCGTCGTTCTAGACCTATAGAAGCCTCGGAGGGAATCCGGACGGGGCTGCGGAACTTGACCGCCTTCCATTGCCGCGAGCGAGAGCCAGATGCTTCACGCTTCATGTCATTGCGGAGCAGTCCGCCTCGAAATCAGTCGAAAGCCTCGGACTTTGACCGAGTGCAACTGCTCCATCTGCGGACGACTTGCGGCACGATGGGCTTACTATTCAGCGAAATCCGTCCGGGTTCTTTGCAAACCGGAAGCCCTTCAAGCTTCCGTCAATTCTCGAATGATGGTGCCGGAAGATGTGGCCTCGATCAAAGTCGTTAGGCTCGACGTACGCAAGGAAAGCAATCGTCCCTCCTGACCGCAGGGTTCCTTGGCGACGTGTCGGAGTATCGTCTTTCAAATATACCTTGAAGGCACAGCCAGTTGGGGAGATTGAAGTTGCCGGACCAGACTTGGCAGGAAGCCTAACCAACCTTGGTCTTATTGATGAATATCGACTCCTTACCCTAGTTTTACCTTTTCGAGGGGTTGGGCATTAATAGCCAAGTTGCCGAAGCCTTGTCAGAAGCGATAAAACCTGCCGGACAAACGGCCGCATGCGTTGCAGCATGAACCGAAAAGTCTTTCATTCCGCGCGGCCTCTTGTCGATTCACGCCGTCTCCGTACGACCATTTTGTGTGACCAGTCACTCCAACGTGACTCGGAAGCGGTCATATACTACGCACGACTCGCTGACAGTACCAGACCCCCAGAAGCCGGCCGACGCACAACGCAACCTGAAACGAAGGAGAAATCGCCATGCCAACGGTCGCCACTGCTCGACCCAGAATAGTCTCGCGCGAGGAATGGCTGACCGCGCGCCGTGAGTTGCTCGAGAAAGAGAAGGAGTTTTTCATGCCACATCGACGGTTCCTCGCCCTCATCGTCATGACTGGAGTCAGCGGCCTCTATGGGCTCGACGCACGGGCCGCCGAGCCGCCGCGCCACGAGGTGTATGCTGTCCGGTATGGCACGCTGCCCGACTGTCCAGTCTCTGCGCTCGTGCAGGGGGCCGAACGGCAGCGGAAGGTCGACGTCGCCATGACTGTCTGGGTATTGAAAGGCCCGGACGGGCGGACGGTCCTGGTCGATGCCGGGTTCTACCGGCCGCAGTTCTTCAAGGAGTTCGAAGGGATCGCCGACTACACTCGACCCGACCGGGCGGTCGGGCGACTTGGGATCAGGCCGGAAGAGGTCACCGACGTCATCGTCACACACATGCACTCGGATCACGTCGATGGTGTCGATTTGTTTCCGAAGGCAACGGTCTGGATCCAGAAAGATGAGTTCAATCATTACACGCGCGAGGTCAAGCCGCCGTCCGGCAAAGGCGAGCCGACCGAGCTGGATGACGTCTCGGCCCTGGTGAAGCTGAACACCGAGGGCCGTGTTCGTCTGGTCGACGGCGACGCCAAGGAGATCATACCGGGAGTGACGGTTTACACCGGAGGGAAGCACACGTTCGCGTCGCAGTACGTGGGCGTAAATACGAAGTCGGGCCGCATGGTGGTGGCGTCGGACAACGTCTATCTTTACGAGAACCTCGACAAGCACGTGCCGATCGCGGTTACGCTCGACGCCAAGTCAAACCTAGCTGCGCAGGACCGGATGAAGCAGCTCGCGACGAACCCTCGATTGATCATCCCGGGACACGACCCGGAGGTGTTCGTCCGGTTCCCGAAGCCGGGGAATGGTGTGGCTCGACTCGAGTAGGACTGAGAGCGGGAATCGTGGTGTGCGCAGACCCTCCCTTCACGAGAGGCGTTGGGGCGCGGAGGAACTGCTGAGCGTTGTGGGGCTTCCGGCCCGGTAGGGATTGCTGTCCACCCTCGACAGTCCGAACCGCCCGCAGGGACCAACCTGACGACGCTATCTCCAAAGGTCTTGCCTTTCGCGCCGTCGATCCCGTACCGTAAAAACAGCCCCGAAAAAGGAGTATCCCATGAGAGGATTGCTGGCCGCGATCCCGTTTGTATTCCCCGTCTTCGTCGCCGCCCAAGACTCCGTCGGCTCCGTCAAAGACGCCCCGCCCCGGATCACGGCCGAAATGAAGGCCAAGACGGAAACCATCGCCCGGGCACTCGAGGGTCTCACGCCCGAAGGCTTCACGAAAAAGAGCCTTGTTGAACGCTACACCGAAGCCAACTTGTACGAGAAGATCAACGGCCGGTCCGAACTGTTTCAATCCTACGACGTGACGGGCATGACCTTCGTCACCTTCTCCAAAGCGGACGACCCAGGCAAATTCATCGACGTCTTCCTGTACGACATGACCACCCCCCTCGGCGCCTTCGGCGTCTATTCGGTCGAGCGCTCGTCTGGCAGCAAGGCCATCGCAACCGGCGACGGCGGCCACCGCACCGGGGCGGATTTATTCTTCCGGAAGGGCCAATACTATGCGTCGATCCTGACATCGGGACCCGACGAGGAGCTCCAGAAAGCGGTATCGGCCTTGGCTGATACACTGGCGAATCGCCTGAAAGGCGAAGCGGCGGAGCTATGGGGTCTCGCCATGCTCCCGGCGAAGAATCGGATCGACGATTCGGTCCAATACCTCATGGTCGATGCCCTGGGGCTCGACTTCCTGACCAACGCGTTCATGGCCCAATACCGCGACGGCGAGGCCAAGTTCACCGGCTTCGTCGCGCGCTGCAAATCAGCTGATAACGCCGCAGAAGTCCTGGCCAAGTACAAGGCTCACCTCGAAGAATTCGGCGACATGGCCGAACCGGCCAAAATCGAAGGGGCGTCGGTCATGTTCGCCGAGGTGGGCGGCGGCGACTTCGACGGCGCCTGCCAGGTCGGCGACGTCATCGCCGGCGTCACGGCGGTCAAGGGCCGCGACGCGGCCGTCAAGGCCATGACCTTCCTGCTCAAAGGACTGAGGATCCCGAAATGACCTGGCGCGGCGTCTGCTGATAGGCCAAGAGGTTGGCCATTCCCTGCGGATCGGGGTCAACCTCCAGCTCTTCCAGCATCATCGACAGACCGTTCGCCCGCATCGAGGGCATGTCGGCCCGGCGAATGGTGCGCTCAGCGCCGCCGCCGAAGGATACCCTCACGCGGCGCGGCGGACAAAAAACGGTCGGCGTCGATCAAGCCCTGACGAACAGCTCCGCCGAGCGCTGAACGGCTGTGAGATTCTCTCTGAAATGGGCGAAATTCTGCATGTCTGAATTGACCACGTCGACACCGTGGGCGAGGACAAACGCGTAGGACCGTTGCCAGGCCGAAAGCCCCGATTGCATAAGCTTGTCGCTATAGTGCCCGTCGAAGGCGTTCTCCAACTCCTTACCGCCGCGGGACGATAAGTAGCGGGCCGCCTTCATACCGACGAGACCGATGCCGGCGTCCCGGGCGCGCTGCAGTGTGGGCTGAAGCTCGACCATCGTCGGCGTGCCGGGAAGGAGACTCTTCGAATCCCAGTCGTACCATCCGGCGGGGGTGATGGCGATCATGGCGAGATCATACCAGCCCGTTGTGATCACGGCCTCGAGCACTTGCTGCGCCCGCTTGTGGGTACTCACGCCCCAATGGCCCACCTTCCCGGCCTGTTTCGCCTTGAGGAAGGCCTCATGCAGTTGCTCGCAACGGACGACCTCCGGGGCGCCGACGCCCATGAGGTAGTAGGCGTCCACATAGTCCGTACCCAGATCGGTGAGGCTCGCATTTAGCAGCCCCGTCCAGTAATCGGCCAGAAACCTGCCTTGCTCGACGGTCAACGGCTTGCCCGCTTCGTAGCCGTCAACGGGACGCAACGGCGCTTTGGACGTGACCCAGATCTTGCCGCGGTGCGCCGCGAGGAAGGGGGCGAAGGCGCGCTCGCTACCCTTGTAATAGGCGTTGGAGCCGAGATCGTAGAAGTTCACGCCCACGTCGAACGCCGCGTTGAGCAACCGAACGGCCTTCCCGCCCATCAACGCCGCCCCGCCGCCGAAAACGAGGTGGCTGCACATGAAGTTCGTCCGGCCGAGCTTGCGGTAGGGCATGCCGCTCCGCTCGTTGCGGTGGATCAGGCCGTCGGCCGGCGCGTCCTGGGCCCGCGCCGACGGCGCGACGGCCGCCGTGGCAGTGGCGGCGGCGGTGGTCTTGATGAATGCCCGGCGGTTCATCTCGTACGGCGCGGTCATGGCGCTACCCCTGCAGTTGGACGATCCCGGCATTATTACACCCCACCACTGTAGGCTGGACGGGCGCATCGCGTCAACCTTCGCCGCCTTTGCGAGACGCCCCGGTGCGGGCGCAGCCAACTGCGCAGGAGCGACCAGAACCCCTCCCTCGTGTTGACGTGTACCTCGCAGAAGCCATCACCGTCGTGTTCCCGGGCGAACTCGCCCGACGCATGACACACTGTGCGGTGGGTGTAGCCCCACTCGGGGAGACGGGCATATCGCAAGCTGCTCAGGGAGGTACGACAAGAACGACTCACCGCCGGTGAGGATGCCGATGCATAGCGTAAAGCAAACCCAGGTTTGATTAACAGGCCCTCAAATCGAGCACCGCCGCCCGTTCCTGAGATCGATTGACGCCTCGAACTCCGTTGGGCTCCGCGCCGGGCGCGCGTCGGTGTCGTCGGACAGAAGCGTCCCTGGAGTTGGCGCGACGTTGATTTCTCGGGGCGGAAAACAAGGAATCCGACATCAGTCGTACTTTCCCGGTGGTGTGTTGACGACGGCCCAATTCGTTGGATACCTTAAGCCACTCACGGTTTGGATCTTGCTACTCGCGATGGCTCGGTGCGTTGCATGTTGTGACCGGTCTTACGCAGAAGGCCGAGGTGATTTAGCCGGATGGGATTCTGTCGAACCATCGTTAGGCGTCAAGGGGACCCAATCGTGACCCTTCAGCTTTACCGCGGAATCAGAGTACCCGCTACAGCCGTTGACAACGTAAAGCGCGCACTGGTTCGGGATGGCATCACACGGAGTCCCGATGCGTTCTGGCGAATCATTTGGCCTGTGCTCCGACCCGAAGTGGCGCGCCTGCTGGCGCTGCGGGGCGTGCGCCACCTCACACGTGATGACATCGCAAACGCTCCGGAGGTTGACGGCGTTTGCGCTTGCGCTGATCCGCTTAGCGCCTCCTTCTACGCATTGCGGCCGGGCTCCGACCACACATCCGTTCCGCTCGTGTTACGTTTCAGCGCCCCTTTAGCGGATGTAATGGTGGACGGAAGAGACTTCCTCTTTTCGGTCTTTCAGCGTGGCCCAACCCCCACCGGGACGGACGTCATTCTTCGGGCCTTCGGAAAACGGGCACTCGAGTACGCTGATTGGGCGTGGGAATCAGAGGAAACCGCTCACCGCATCATCGTTTGCAAGCTAGCCGTCCTCGACGAGCAGGTGATCAAGGCACACGCCAAGAACGAGGTCGTGCTCGGGGGCAGGTACCGCACAGTATTTCGTTCAGCGTTCGTGGTTAGGTACTCAGACCCGCCGCATAAGGTCACAGCTGTCGCGCCTCCCAGCCAGACCCGCTTTCAAACCGACGTAATGCTCGATGCTGTGGCGGCGCCTTGGCGGACCTGACCCGGGCATTCGCCCGGGTTCGGCCGCTGAGCTTGGCGTTCGGCGGATGGGCCAGAGCGAGGTCGATCATGGGGAAAGCATCTGTCAGGATGGTAACACTCGAGCCGACCGAGCATTTCCACGCTCGAAGAATGCGGCGGCTTCATGGCTTTGACCTTCACATCGGTGCTCGTCGGCGTAAGTTCTCCTGTGATATCTGGGCAGACAAAGTAGGCTGCTTGCTCGTTCGCTTTCACTGCCCAACTGAATCCGATTATGATGAATCGCACCGGGTCATCGGGCTGTCCGTGTCCGATCTCTCGCAAGCCGACCTCGATGGTGCCGAGGTTGAAGACAACTTCTGGCCAGCTTGGGTTCCGCAATGCATCCGCGGTGGATGGGACTTGTGGTTTACCTCGGTCATCTAAGCGACCAAGAGCCTAACCATGATGGATTGGAGGTCCGGCTTCGCGGACTCCAATCCATCATGGTTCGACGGGGCGACGCCGCCGACGCTGCGATGCCGCACGATCGACCACCGACCCGCGGCCGGCGCGCGCGAACGGCACGCTATTGCGATCGATGGCCTCGTCGATCAGGCCCGCGACCGCCGGACGCGCGAGTGCGGGTGCGCCCTCCACGTGAATCCAGCGCGTCTGGCCGCCGGACCCCTGCAACAACTTCTCAGGATCCGGCAACCCCTTACCACGATTGAAGTAGAGCCGAACGCCGTCCGCGCTCCCGCGGATGGCAAGAACGCCCTCGTACCCGCGCTCGCTCGGCGAATAGCTGATGACGAAGCAGTCGCGATATTCATACACCACCTCATGGGCGGTGGGCAGACGCTTTCGCAGCGACCGTCGCATGGCGCTTACGAGCCGTAGATGCGCGGGCGCGAACTTGGCGATACCCGCACGCACCTGGGCTTCCGCAGATCGTCGCTCCGCCGCGGACTGGGTGCTGCCGGGGACCTCGACTTCAACCTGGACGGAACGGCGTCCAGAGGGTTCTTTTTTCACGCTCATAATGGCTCCTTGGGATTGGATTTCCGCTGCAGAGGGTGCGCCACGACCACCAGTCTCCCTTGAACACCGAAGAAAGAGGAACGCCGTCGCGCGGTCTCACTTTTTCCGCTTATACGTGATCTTTACCATCGGCTGTTCCTTGCCGTCCTTGTCCACCATGAACAGGCTGAAATTCACGGTATCGGCGTCTTTGATCTCTGTGATCGACTTGAACTTGGCCGTCTTGCCTTGTTGCCAGGGGCCTTCTCCTGTCATGGTCATGACTTTATAGTCTTTGTCCAAGTTGCCTTCCATGATCCTGGGCGCTGTGGAGAAGGAGTCCACCCAAATGCTCCGATACTTCTTCGTCGCCGGGTCATAAGTATCCAGGAACTTGCCCTGGAACTTCATGCCGCCGAATTCGCCTTCGAAGTCTCCAATCAGCCACAGCCCTCCGAGACCCATCTTGTAGGTCATCGTCCCCTTGCCGCTTTCCGTCTCTGCATCCCAGGTGCCCACCAGGCGCTTTAAATGGTCATGCTCCTTTTCCGGCTTCGGCTGTTCCTGAGCCCGCGTCGACGGTACCAGGTTTAAAAGGGCGACGCTTGCCAACAGCGCCCGAAGGAAAAGTGCCATGACGATTATCCCCTCTTTAGTCGGATGCCGACCCGGCCGGCTGTGCCAGCAGCTGCGATCCCGGGACGACGATTCTTTCTAAAGTCAAACGGACCAGGACGAAATCGACACGCGTAACGAAATTCCTCAAAAACTGGCAAAGGAGTCAATTCCACGATTCGTGTCGCCAGAGGAATCCGCCGTTGCCCCTCAAAAGTTCAAATCCCGTCGCCAGTCGCTTCCGCAACCAGTGGCGGGATTTGAGTTAGCGAAACACTTGGGGTGACTGGATCTGAACTCCGCGTGGCCGTCTACCTGATGCCCTACCCTGCTTCGGTCTGATCGCCCGAAGCGTCGAAAGCTGGCTTCAGATCATCATGCTCCAACCCGAGATTTTGCTCCGTCGTCGAAACCCTCGCATAGCCGATGATCATCCTCCACCGGCTGGCCGTTAGAGTAAAGAAACCCATCGCAGTGGATTTTTCTTGATGAAGTCGCTAAGCCACCGGCATGGTAAACAATACGGCGGTTTGGTTTACAGACCCCCCAGGGCGACCAACGCCGTCTGCGTCAACGCGCAGGGCTGCGCGCCGCGCGTCGGTGTGTCGGACGAATGGCACTAGCTTAAGCGAAAACCTCTATATCGCATGGATTTACGCCGAATTTCGGGGTGGACGCATGCGATGATTACATTAATGACCACAGTTTCAATAAGCCGGAATTCACTTGTTTCATAGTCAAGTAAACTACGGCACATATCCACGTAGATTTT
>JBIOJM010000403.1:0-8596 GCA_044450785.1 Isosphaerales bacterium | reverse complement strand
GAGTACGGCGAGCCCTCCGCCCGGAACAGCCCTCGCAGTGAGTGCCGCGGCGGCGGTAGGATCGTCTCGGAGCGGCGCAGCGACTTTTCCGACTTGCGAATGAATCTGCGGAAGTCGTTCTGCTGACCAAGGATCCGACCAGCAGACTCACACCGTCGGGGAACCGCTCCAGCACGGTCCCTCTTCCGGTTCAAAAGTGGTGAGAGAAACGACTTGCACGCAGCAATCGACCCCGCCGCGGGCTAACATGATCCCAGAGAAAATCGTGGACCGCGGTGGCAGAGAGGTGCTCACGAGATGGGACGGCAACCTTGCTCGGCTCCCGGGCCAGTCCCATTCTGTTCGCGTTCAATAGAGGCCGCGATCCGTTCCAGCGCGAGGCCGATCCGATGCAAGCGATTCATGTGGAACTTCTGCTGATCCTGGGCGCGGTCGTGGCAAGTGGCCTCCTGGCCATGGCGGAGCTCGCCATCGGCTCGGCATCAAAGGCACAGTTGAGACATTGGTCGAGCCAGGGAGATCGTGGTGCGGGGGCTGCTCTCCGTCTCGGCGGGGATCCCAAGCGGCTGCTCTGGACGGTCCGGGCATGGACAACTCTGCTGGGAACACTGGCTGGCGTGTACGGCGGAGCGACCTTGGGCCCGCGGATCTGCCGGGCGATCGAGGCCATCGGCCCCCTGGCGCCCTACAACCGGGGCATCGGTCTGGGTCTCCTCATCCTGGCGATCACGCTGGCGTCGCTGGTCTTGGGCGATCTGGTACCGAGAAGGTTTGCGCTCTACCGTCCGGAACGGATCGCCAGGGTTGTGGCATGGCCCATCCAGGTCGTCGCGACCGTGGCCGTTCCGTTCGTCGGGTGCTTGAGCGCGGCGGCGGATCTTGTTTTGCGAGCCGTCGGCGTCCGCCCAGCTCACGAGCCGCCGGTCACCCAGGAAGAGATCTCGGTGCTGCTGCAGGAAGGGACCAAGGCCGGCGTGTTCGAAGAAGGCGAGCACGAGATGATCAAGCGGGTCTTTCGGTTCTCCGATCGCCGCGCTCGCGCGCTCATGACGCCTCGCAACGAGATCGTCTGGATCGACCTGGCCGACCCTCCTGATGAAATTCGCCGCAAGGTGATCGCCAGCCATTACACCCGATTCCCCGTGTGTGACCAGAGCCTGGACAACTTGCTGGGAATCGTCCAGGTGAAGGACCTGCTGCTGCAGGACCAGAACGTCGAGCCCTTCCGGATCAAGGGGCAACTCACATTGCCGCTCTTCATCTACGAAGGGACGCGCGGACTGAAGACCCTGGAGATGTTCAAGAAATCCGCGACGCGCGTCGCCGTGGTCCTCGACGAATACGGAACGGTCGAGGGCTTGCTGACGCTCACCGACATTCTGGAAGCGATCGTGGGCGACATGCCCGATGGCGACCTTGACGACGAACCCATGGCGGTCCAGCGGTCGGATGGGTCTTGGCTGCTGGATGGGCGGATGCCCCTGGATGAATTTCGCGACCTCTTCCGGCTGACCTCGATCCCGGAAGGCGAGTTCCAGACCCTGGCCGGACTCGTGGTCACGCAGCTCGGCCACATCCCTCGAGTCGCGGAGAGCCTCGATTGCTGCGGCCTGCATTTCGAGGTCGTCGACATGGATGGAAACCGCGTCGATCGCATCCTCGTCAACGAACGCGGGATCGGTGAGCCGGACGATCCCCCCTCTCCTCCACGCTGACTTACGGCTTCACTCAGCCGTGTCTAGGAAAGGCCGGGGCGATCGCCGCGGCCATCGTCCTCTCGTCGGGCGGAGGTGGGCGAGCGTGTTCGATTCACCTCCATTACACCAGGGTGGAAATTCGGGAAGCCACGACAATGGAGGTTCCGGCGGCGGTATTCATTCCGCAAGCGTACCGGAGCCTTCCTCCGTGGCCTTGCTGATCTCGGCTCTGATCATGGTCCTGCTGGCCGTGGCCCGTCGCCGGGCATACCAATGGTTGAAGCCGCGTCGACGGGCGAGCACATAGGAATGCGTTGGTCTGGCGTCGAGACGGGAAGCCGGCGCGGGTCGAGCTCGCCGGGTTGCTTGCGTCACGCGGGGCGGCTAGACTGCGCGCGGATCCAATCAATCCCCGACCAGGAGACGCATCATGGCTCGAACCACGACCACCCGGCGCGCATTCCTCGAGACCATCGGGGGCTTGGGCGCTGCCGCGATCAGTACGGCTGCGACACTCGAATCAGCGCGGGGTTATCCGGCCACTGACACCTTGAACGTCGGCTGCCTGGGCACGGGTGGGCGATGCCAAACCTTGATGAGGTCGTTGGCCCAGGTGCCCGGGGTGAGGATCGCCGCCGTCTGCGACATCTACGACGCCCACCTGGCGGGAGCGAAGAAGCTCGCGGACCCCCGGGCGTTCGCCACCAAGCATTATCGCGAGGTCCTCGACCGCAAGGACATCGACGCCGTCCTGATCGGCAGCCCCGACCACTGGCACGTGCCGATGTCCGTCGACGCCTGTAACGCGGGGAAGGACGTCTACGTCGAAAAACCCCTGACGCATGATCTTGCCGAAGGCGCGGCGATCGTCGAGGCACAGAATCAGAACCGCAAGATCGTCCAGGTCGGCATGCAGCAGCGGAGCATGCCCCACATCCAGAAAGCGCGCGAGCTCATCAAGAGTGGACGGATCGGTGAGGTTTTCAAGGTCCACCTGAGCTGGAACCGAGGCGGTAGCGCGCGGTTTCAGCGTGGGCGGCTGGGGATCGATCCAAACCAGGTGGCCTGGAAGGATTTCCTTGGGTCTGCTCCCGATCAGGCGTTCGACGAGTACCGCTTCCGAAACTGGCGCTGGTTCTGGGACTTCGGGGGTGGGGTGCTCACCGATTTGATGGTCCACTGGATCGACGTGGCCCATTGGATCCTCGAGGTCGACCATCCGAAGAAGGCCACGTCGATTGGCAACCACTTCGCCAGCAAGGACCTCTGGCAGACTCCCGACACGATCCAGTGCATCCTGGAATACCCCAACAACGTGCAGGCTCACTTCGAGGGGACATTTTCCAACGCGAACCTGGGCGCAATGATCACGTTCATGGGGACCACGGGCACGATGTACATCGACCGCGGGCGGTACGAGCTCACGCCGGAGGGGGGCAAACAGGCGCCGGAGCAATGGATCCTGGGGAGCAATCCCCGCAAGGGAGCGGATTTCTACGACAAGCCGGACGGCGAGCTGCTGCATCTGACCAACTGGGTCGAATGCATCCGGAGCCGGCAGCGGCCAAATGCCCCGGCCGAGGCGGGCGTGAGTGCCGCCGCCGCGGCCCATCTCGGCAACCGAGCTTACCGCTCCGGGCAAGTCGCGGAGTGGGTCTCGAGCTGACACGAATCTCAGCCGGGACCCATGTCCCGGAAGTTGGACCGGGGGTTCGCCGGCCCTGTTTCGCGATCACGACACGACGCGCCGTGCGACTTTGCGGCCTAGAATTCGATCGAGCGCATCGGAGCTCTGCTCGATCAGGGCCTCCGGATAATGAAGAAACGGGTGGAAGTACTCGAAGGTCACGAATCCCTCGTAACCGGCTTGCTCGAGCGCGTCCATCACCGCAGGCCAGTTGGTGGTTCCATCCAGCAAGGTGCGGAACGATTCCAACGTATGGTCGGTGCCCTTCTTGGAAAACTCCTTGAAATGGACGTTCTTGATCCGGCGGCCCAGTACCGGAATCCAGTGCTCCGGGAACTGGAAGAGCATGACGTTGCCGGTATCGAAATGGACCTGGACGTGCTTGCTGCCGAAGCTGTCGACGAAGGCGTTCATCTCGGCGGGGGTCGTCAGATAGCCATTGAACACGATGTTCTCGATGTTGAGGTGGACGCCGCGTTTCTCGGCGATGGGGAGCAATCGACCGATTGCCTCGCGGGCCCGGCGGTCGCAGACATCGATCGGCACGGGCTCGCGGTCGGGAATCCAGGGGATGTAGGTCGAGCCGGCGATCGTGAGCAGGTTGTCGGTGCCCAGCTCGTGGGCCGCCTCGATCATCAGCCGGGCCAGCTCGCCCGACCGGTTGCGCCGCGCCGGGTCGTTGTCGGTCAGTGAATAGGGCCAGTACAGGAAGGAGCACAGGCCGCTGATCGCGATGCCGATCTCCTCGGCTGTTTTTCGGATCGCGCGGTAATGGTCGCTGGACGACTTCGGAGAAAGGTCATTGTCCAGGTCGTAGTTGAGCTCGATCCCTTCGAATCCGGCGTCCCTGGCCAGTTGAAGACACTCGCGCAGCGACATTCGCTGTGGATACGGAAAGGCCCAGAGGTTGATCGATTTTTTCATGCGGTAGTGCCTGGGCGAGGCCTTGCGCGCATCGGTCGCGGCGACGGCGGCTTGAGGATCCGCCCGGGCGGGTTCCGTGCCCGATGCGACGGCCCCGGCGCCGGCCACGGCCAGGGTCGATCGGAGGACAGCGCGACGGTTGAGCTGTGACGAATCCAGGCCCGCCTCGTGGAAAGTTTTGGGCGTCATCGTGGAAGCCTCCCCATGAGTTGATCGAGAATCCGCCGGCAGCGCTCCAGGATCGGGCCGGCTTCCTTCGTCCCGCTGAGGTTCTTGGACTCGGTCGGGTCGGCGACGAGGTTGTACAGCTCCTCGGCCCCGCTCCCATGGTGGATATAGGCATTCCGATCAGAGACGATCGCCTGGATCGGCCCGTCGAATGCCGCTTTGTTGCGTGGGCCTGGGACGTCCTCGATCGGGGCCTCCAGCTCGGAAAACGTGGGGTGGCCCGGTGGCGAGTGCCCGGCCGGCCGCTCTCGCCATGCCGCGGCGAGCGAGGTGCCGGGGAAAGGAGAGTCGCCCTTCATGTCGAGGAGATCGACCACCGTTGCCGGCACGTCGCGCAGGCTCACGGGCTCGCCGACGACCCGGCCGGGGGGGACGCGTCCCGGGGAGATCATGACCAGGGGAACATGGATCTCCGGTTCGTAGAGGCTGAACCCGTGGCCGAAGTTTCCGTGTTCGCCGAATTGCTCACCGTGGTCGGAGGTGAGAATCAGCAGGGTCTTTTCGAGCACCCCCCTGCTCTGCAACTCGTCGATCAGCCGGCCAAGGTCATGGTCAAGCGAAGCGATGCAGTTGTCGTAGGCGTCGCACGCGAGCTGGATCCCTTTCGGTGAGAGGGAGTGCTTGTCCAATTTTTGCCAGTCCCGAAGCATGGCGAAATCAGCGCGCGACTTCGGGCAGTCCGCGCACTGGGATTTGGCCCCGTGGGGCGTGAGATAGGGATCGTGAGCATCGAAGTAATTCAGAAAGGCGAAGAAGGGCCTCTCACCGTGGCTCGAGAGCCAATCAAGGAACTCGCGATTGATCGCCCTGGCATCCTTGCGCGTGAAATCGAGACTGACGGTGCCGGCAACGTCCGCTGTGAACCACCACCGCAGCTCGCCGCCCAAGCGGCCGGCAACCCGCGCGAGGAACCACCCCAGGCTCGAAGCGCGGAAAACCTCGGCGGCATTGACAGGGAAATCCTGGTAGGAATCGAAGCCGCGCGCCAGGCCCGACTCGTGGCCGCAGAAGAACTGATTGGCGACGAACCCGGCGGTGGCGTACCCTCGGGCGCGCAGGAACTCGGCCAGGGTCGAGCAGGTGCTGTCGAGCCGGCCGAGCCGCTCGACGTCCAGCTCGTGCGGCCACCGGCCTGTGAACAAGCTGGCGTGGGACGGGAGCGTCCACGGGGCCGTTGATCGGGCTTGGTCGAATCGAACTCCGTGATCGGCCAACCGCGCGAGGTTGGGGGTCGTGTCGCGACCGTAGCCGTGAAGACCGAGGTGGTCGGAGCGAACCGTATCCAGCACGATGAGGAGGATGTTTGGGGCCTGGCTCGGCAGCATCTCTGGGCGATGCTTCGCCATGTATCCGGCGTATATATCCCGAGAAACGGCCTGGCCCACGAGGGCGATCAAGACCACCGCCAGCGCCCCCGCCCCCCAGTGCACCAGCCGCCAGGACCGCCGGAGGAGGGGCTCAATCCAGGGCGCCGCTCGCACGGCGATACCGCCGGCAAGCAGGACGCACGCCAGGGAATTCATTCCGCGGACCAGCAGGAGGAGGCTCAAGCAGGCGAGAAAGATCAGGATCCTGACGACCCCGCGCATCGTCAACCACCCCGTCCCCCAGAAAACGAGAGCGAGCAACAGGCCCACACTCGCAAAGTTCGCGAGGTCGGAAACAGGCACCATCCAGACGAAGTGCGTGCTCCTCAAGAAGAAGCCCTTCTCGAACAGCCTGACGCGCACGAGCAGCAACACGAGCTCGAGCAAGCCGGCGGCCAGCCCGAAGTAGACCGCCGCGAGCAGCACGGAAAACGGGCTGGCCCACGGTCCGCAACTGCCCTTTCGGGCGCCACTGCCGTCGATGTCGGGGAGGAAAGCGCCGTCCCGCTGGCTGTTCATCTCCGTCATCTCTATGACGACTTGCTTCGCGATTTAAGTGCTCCGATCCATCGCTTCACCAGCCGGATCGGTGCGCGGCCGACCATCAGGAGAATGCCCGAAACGGCCCCAAGCAACGAGAGCAATGGCAGTTGGACTTCCGGGCCGAAGTAAGCCAGTAATATCGGAAAAGTCTGCATTCGATCCGCTCCCGATCGGCCCGGCCCGGATTAAGATCGACTCGACGCGATCCCGTTCAGCTCGACACGGATCGACAACACGGACGCGAGCCGGACGGTGACCATGATTCACCCGATACCAGTGTCTCCTCATCGGGGAGGCAGTGTCAACGGACGTCATTAGTCCTTGGTCCTCAGTCCTTCGTCCCTCGTGGCTCAACGTTAGACCAAGGACTGGGTACCAAGGACCCAGGACTAAGGACCAAGGACGAAGGACACCGGCCGCTCGTGGCACGACGCTATCGTGGCGGGTAAGATATCCCGAGTCCCGAGCAACTACGGATCGAGTCGGCGCGTCCTCCGGCTTCCACCCGCGGCGTCTCGGAGGTTGATGAGTCAAGGTCGGCGCGATCGAGGCGGCCTTCGCCACGATTCGTCCTCAGGGAGTCCAGCTCACAATGCGTAAACTGCTTTTATTCTTGGCCGCGGCCGGGTGGATACCGAGTGTTTGCCTCGGCGACGACAAAGCCGCATTCGACCGCAAGGTCGACGTGGTCTACGGCCGCAAGTTTGGCACGGCTCTCACGATGGACGTTTTCACGCCCAAGTTCGGAGCTAATGGAGCGGCCATCGTCTGGGTGGTCAGTGGCGGTTGGTTCTCGGCGCACGAGGCGATCAACCCGGTCATGATCGACGAGTTCCTCAAGCGAGGTTACACGGTCTTCGCGGTGGTCCACGGCAGCCAGCCCAAGTTCACGATTCCCGAGATACTCAAGGATATGAACCGCGCGGTCCGTTTCATCCGGCATCATGCGAAGGACTATCAAATCGATCCGGACCGGATCGGGATCACCGGAGGCTCGGCGGGAGGGCACCTGTCGCTGATGCAGGGCACAGCCGGCGACACGGGCGACAAGAAAGCCAAGGACGCCGTCGACCAGACATCCAGCCGGGTGCAGGCTGTCGGCTGCTTTTTCCCACCGACCGATTTTCTCAACTACGGCAAGCCGGGCGAGAACGCCGTGGGGCGCGGTCGCCTGGCGGGGTTCAAGCCGCCCTTCGACTTCCAGGAGCAGGACCCTGGGACCAAGGTCTTCAGGCCGATCACCGACGAGGCCAAGATCCTGGAAATCGCACGCCAGATCAGCCCGGCCTATCACGCCTCGGAGGATGATCCGCCGACTTTGATCATCCACGGAGACGCCGATACCCTGGTGCCGATCCAGCAGGCCGAGCTGATCCTGGGCAAGCTCAAGTCCGCGGGCGTCGAGACCAAGCTGGTCGTCAAGGAAGGGGCCGCACACGGCTGGCCCGACCTTCTGAAGGATATCTCGATCATCGCCGACTGGTTCGACGCGCATCTCCTGAAACGGCAGAAATCGGCGAGTGACAAGTAACGCGCGGCGGGCGGTGCGATTCGAGAGTCGCCCAATGCGGTTCTGATAGGTGAACATCGGTGGGAAATCGTCGTGAGACTAACGCGGGCGTAGTCTCACCAGGCTTTTTGGTTCCTCGGAGATGCGCTGGTCTGATCCGATCTCACTGCGCCCAAATGTTATGTGGATCCGGTTGGGCAGCCTGGAAGGCGTTACGGGCGCGCCAAACGGTGAGACAAAGTGAGACGATTTGAGCGCTTTTCAAGCATGCGTACACTAGTGTACGGGGCCGGACGCGTCGGCCGGCCGGGGCACCGCCCTCGGGCAAGGTCGGAAGGATGAAGGATGAAGGCGGAAGGATGAGTCAGACAGGTCCTTCTGATTAAGCACTCTCAGTAACGGGCCACAAATAACGTCCCGGATCGGCGACGACGCCAGAATATCCCTGATCAACTCCTCTCTTCCCTCGGCGCACCCCTCAATATTCTTAACCGTTGTCAAGTCCCGGATCGACGCCAGGATTCGCCGCAACTTCAATGGGATCTTTATGTTGTGTACTGATCACAACGTCGTCGAAGTTGGCTTCGTTCGTATCATTTCAGGGCATGGTTCAAGAGGAGGTTACAGTTCAGGGTGGCTG
>JBIOJM010000402.1:0-8676 GCA_044450785.1 Isosphaerales bacterium | reverse complement strand
GTATAATGACGCGAGGTTGTTCCAAATCTTGGGAGGACGCAGAGCCATGATTGAATCGCCGTTAGTCGACGAGCTCAAAGCCGAATGGACGCGGGAAACGATGATCAGAATCGTGATCGATTTCCTGGTCGCCCGCTTCGGATCGAAGGCCCAGGCATTGGAGACCGAGCTCAAGGCCATCGATGACGAAGCACGCTTACAGGAGCTGGTCAAGCATGCCGCCACCTGCCGCACCCTCGGGTCGTTCCGCAAGCAGCTTGCGCTCTGAGACGGATCAGTCGAAATCTTCCTCCTAATCTTGCTCTTCTTTGGAGATTGTGGTGCCCGTTTCCTCTCCGGTCATGTTCACCCCCCAATTCCGCATACATGGCATACTCGTCAATGTCTCCCGTCGCCACCAGGGTCGCGTGTCGACCCGAAAACCCATGAAAAACGCGCAAGTCCAATGCTACCAAGGCCGTGTCGGCATGTCGGCATTTTAGGCCCCAAGCGCGTGTGCGCGGGCTGTTCGCCCTCGCTGGGACGTTCACGCCTCCTGAAACCGATCCCGCACCACGCACCCCCACAAGGACGGAGGGCGGACGAGAGAGCGCGGAAGAAATCCGGGATCGGTCTTTCCTCCGACCTTCGTCCTCCGCCCTCCGTCCTTCCCCCGCCCCCCACTCCTCACGCCAGGATCTCCTTGATCACCTGCCCATGCACGTCGGTCAGCCGCCGGTCGATGCCGTTGTGCCGGAACGTCAATCGGGTGTGATCGATGCCGAGGAGGTGGAGCACGGTGGCGTGCAGGTCATAGCAATACGTCACGTTTTCGACGGCCTTGTATGACCATTCGTCGGTCGAGCCGTGGGTCATGCCCCCCTTGACGCCGCCGCCGGCCAGCCAGGAGGTGAACGCGAACGGGTTGTGGTCGCGGCCCTTGGCGCCCTGACTGCACGGCATGCGGCCGAATTCGGTGGTCCAGATGACGAGGGTGTCGTCCAGCAGGCCGTTGTTCTTGAGGTCCTTGAGGAGGGCGGCGGCGGGTTTGTCCATGCTGGTTCCCATCACGCGGTGGTCGCGGGCGAGGTCTTCGTGCGAGTCCCAGTTGCGGCGGGGAAAGCCGTTGTCGGCTCCACTCCACACCTGGACGAATCGAACGCCACGCTCCAGGAGCCGCCGCGCGATCAGACAGTTGCGGCCGAAGTCCTCGGTGAGCGGATGGTCGAGGCCGTAGAGCGATTTGGTCGTCCGGGTCTCGCGCGATAAGTCGAGCACTTCGGGGGCGCTCAGTTGCAGCCGCGCGGCCAGCTCGTAGCTGGCGATCCGTGCCGCGAGCCGCGAGTCGCCGGATCGCGCGGCCGCGTGCGCGCGGTTCAATTGATTCAAGAGCTCGAGCCCATCGCTCTGGGCCAGGGGGGTGAGGTGGGCCTCTTCCGGTGGAAACAAGTCGAAGATCGGGTTCTTGGCGCCGGGCCGGACCATCGTTCCCTGGTGCGCGGCGGGCAAGAACCCGGCGGTCCAGTTCGCCGGCCCGTTGGGAGCGAACCCACGTGCGTCGGGGAGCACGACGAACGTCGGCAAGTTCTGGCTCAAAGTCCCGAGACCATACGAGATCCAGGCCCCCATGCTGGGAAACCCGGGGAGCACGAAACCGGTATTCTGCATGAACGTCGCCGGTCCGTGAACGTTCGACTTCGAGACCATCGCCGGCAAGAACGCGATGTCGTCGACGCAGGTCGCCAGGTGGGGGAGGAGATCGCTGACCCACCGGCCGCAGCCGCCGTACTGCCGCCATTTCCAGGGGCTGGCCATCACGGCGCCCGGCTCGCTCTGGAACAGCTCGACCTTGCCTCCCGGATCGAACTTCCCGCCATTCTTCTGGATCAGGGCGGGTTTATAGTCAAACGTATCGCACTGGCTGGCCGCGCCCGACATGAACAGTTGCACGACCCGCCTGGCGCGGGCGCGGTGGTGCAGCCCCCCGTTGAGCTCCGCCCTCGGTTTGACTGGTTTCCCCGTGTTGTCCTGGGCGAGGGTCGCCTCGGTCAGCACCAAATGAGCCAGCGCCAACGCGCCGAAACCGCCCCCGGCGCTCCACAAGAAGGACCGACGGTCGAGCCCGATAGCGTCTGATCGCTGCGAATGGATCGCGGGTTGCATTTTGATCTCGCGAGTGGTTGACAATCCGCGGACCTTTGACGTCGGAGGTTCAATCGACGAAGACGAATTCGTTGGTATTCCAGAGCAAGCGGCAGGCGTTTGCCAGGCCGTGCCTGGCCGCGTAAGCAGCCAGGGCGTTGCGCTCGAGGTCGTTCGGCTCCCGTCCGAGCGCCAGGTGATATGCGGCGGCGATCCGCGCGAGGGGGTCGTTGGTCAGTCCATCGAGCCGGCGGGCGAATTCCCGCGATTGCCGCACGATGAGTAGGTCGTTCCAGAGCGCCAGGGCCTGGAGCGCGGTGAGGGTCTGGCTCCGAACGGGAGTGTTGAGGTTCGGGTCGGCGCAATCGAGCGCCTCCATGAAGGGGTTCGGTACGCTGCGGACGATGAAACGATACACGGTCCTCCGCCGTACCTGGAGATTGTCGACCCTGGCGGGGTCGGTATGGTCGTAAACCGGCGAGTGGTCGTCCTTGAATGAGAAGAGCTCGAAGCCGGGCCCTCCCATGCGGAGGTCGAGTGCGCCGGAGACGGCCAGGATGCTGTCCCGCATGGCCTCGGCGTCGAGCCGGCGGCGGTTCTGCCGCCAGAGGTAGCGGTTATCCGCGTCGACTGCATCGAAGGCCGGATTATCGCGCGAAGCCTGGCGATAGACAGCACTGCATACGATCAAGCGCTGGAGCGCCTTCCTCGACTGGCCGTTATCGCGCAGCTCGACTGCCAGCCAGTCGAGCAGATCGGGGTGGCTCGGCAAGGCGCCGTTGCGGCCGAAGTCGTTGGGTGTCTCGACGATCCCGCGGCCGAAGTGGTAGTGCCAGAGGCGATTGGCAATCGAGCGCCACGTGAGCATATTACCGGGGCTGGCGAGCCAATCAGCCAGGGCGGCGCGGCGGCTCCCCTCGTCGTCGGGATGAGGCAGAGCGAACGTGGCGGGGAGACCGGGCAGGCATGCGATCGTCCCCGGCCCGATCACCATGCCCGGCTGCTCGACGTCCCCTCGGCGCAGCACGGCAATGGGACGGGGCGGATGCGGCTGGACGGCGTACACCATGGCCCCCTTCGGCTTGGCCGGGTCGCGTCTCTGGTACGGCCGGTCGCCGCGATCGATTCCGGCGAAAACGGCCTGCAGACCGTAATAATCGGTCTGGCTGATCGGGTCGAACTTGTGATCGTGGCATCGCGCACAGTGGACGGTCAGGCTCACGAAGGTGGACATCGTGCTGGAGACCATGTCGTCACGATCGAGCAGCCGCGTCTTGAGCTTGTCGAGGGTCCCTTCCCGCAGCTCGACATGACCCACGAAGTCCCACGGCCCCGCGGCGATGAACCCGGTCGCGATTGTCCCTCTCGGATCGCCGGGCCAGAGGACGTCGCCAGCCACCTGCTCACGGATGAACCGGCCGTACGGGAGGTCGCTGTTGAACGCGGCGATCACGTAGTCGCGATATGGCCAGGCGTTGTCGCGTCTCTTGTCCTTGTCGTAACCGTGCGTATCGCCGTAGTGGACGACGTCGAGCCAGTGCCGGCCCCAGCGCTCCCCATAGTGGGGACTGGCCAGCAGGCGGTCGACGAGTACCTCGTAGGCATCGGGATTCGGATCCAGGACGAACGCCTCGATTTCCCGGGGAGCTGGCGGCAAGCCGAGCAGGTCGAAGGACAGGCGCCGGATCAGGGTGCGGCGATCGGCCTCGGTGCTGGGCAGGAGGCGGTTCCGTTCGAGCGTCGCCAGGATGAACGCGTCGATCGGCGTTCGGGCCCAGCCCGATCCGTGAACCGCGGGGACCTGGGGGCGCTTGAGCGGTTCGAAAGCCCACCATCCTTGGCCGGCAAACCGGCGGTCCGCGAGAGCCAGGCCCGCGGGCCACGGCGCGCCGCGTTCGATCCACGCCCGGATGTCGGCGACTTCTTGCCGGGAGAGGGGCCTGTCCTTCTGGGGCATCTCGGGGGTGTCGCCCCCGATCATGTCCAGCAGCACGCTCTCTTCGGGCTTGGCGGGCACAACGGCCGGCCCGCTATCGCCCCCTCTGAGCACGCCCGCAGACGTGGTCAGCGAGAGATTCCCCTTGGGAGAAGCGCCGCTGTGGCAGTGAATACAGCGCCTTTCCAAGATCGGCGCGACCTTCTCGCGGAAGAGACGGTCCTCCGACCCCAAGGCGATGCCCGCCGCCAGCAGCTCCAGGCAGGCCGCGAGGCCGAAACCGACGATCGTCTTCATCCGCTCGCCACCTGACCTGGCTCGTTCGGCCATCTCAGCCCGACCGCGCGCGATCGAGCGCCTCATGTGGTGTCACACAAGCGTTCACCACGTTCGACGGTAAGCTCGCAGCATGGAGGAGTCAAGGTCGGGCACATGGTGCACTGCGGCACTCAGGAGATCATGCCCTTGAAATCGTGGCCGGTCGCTTGCCGCGGGTGGCGAGTGAAAACAATCCGAGGCTCTCTTCACTGCCTACTGCCTAACGCGGCAGCGCCGCAACCGGGTGTAGGGTGGGTCGAACGATGCTCGGCATCGTGAGGCCCACCGATCGCCACAGCCCGCGCGGTGGGCCTCACCGCGACGAGTCGCGGCTCGACCCACCCTACGGCTGCTTTAATCGTTCGTCTGCGACAGCGGGCCGATCGGCTTGAGGTTATCGTTGACTGTCACGCCGTTGCGACCGGCGACATCGCGCGTCGGCGTGAGGACGATATCGTTCGAGCGGCTCTTGATCTGAAGGTGGCCGAGAGGCTGGCCGATGATTGTCGAGTTCGTCAAGCTTTCGAACTTGACCAGGTTGAGGTTGCCGTTGTCGTTGAGGACCATGCCCGTTGCACTGCCGCCGCGGATCGACTGGACGTTTCCTTGAATGTCGATCAAGGCCGAGTCGGTGAGGTCGGTGCGGAAGCTCGAGCTCAAAGCGGCAAGAGGATCGGCGTAGTTGAGCGTGAGCGTCCGGCCCGAAGAGGACGATCCGTAAAGCTTGACGGTGTTGGTGGTGGCGCCTGCGGCTGACGGCGCCACGAGGGCGAGGCTCTGGTCGATGCTGCCGAGGGCTGGCGGCGGGGACGGGACGTTGGTGTAGGCTCCCGACTGAATGAGAGCCGTGCTGTTCCCCGTGCTGAGCTTGTACGAGAATGTGGTGCCATGTCCCGGGCTCGTGCTGACCTGGCCGGTTCCGAACGCCTGGATGCCGAGCAGGGGCGTGGTGGGCTGGAACGTATCGAAGGTCGCGGCGACCGTGGCGTAGAGGTTGTTAGACCCCGGCAAGCCGGTAAGACCGCCCAGGAGCGTGAACCCAGCCGTCGGCGGCTGAACTGAGCCCTGCGGCTGAGCTTGGCCGGTCTCCAGGCTCGCGGCCAGGTTGATCGCCTGGAGCTGGTTGGTCACGGAGCTGCCCAGCACAGTGAGGGTATCGGTCGAGCCGATCGAATTGATCTGAGAGCTCGAAATCGTGGTCGTGGTGAACGATCCATCGGACGCGCCGGTGGTCGCGTTGTAGGCGTAGACGGTCGGCTCCGAGTTGACCACCGTGCTCACCAGCACGTCGAGATGGTTGCCGTTCCACCCCAGGTTCAGACCAGCGACCGTCGGCTTTCCGGTCACGATGGTGGTCGGGAACGTCGTGTCAAGCGCGCCGGTATCGTTGGTCAGATTCAAGTCGAACCGGACCAACTGGCCGTTCGTGGGATCGTAGCCGAAGATCTTCGAGTCGGTCAGCAGGTTGATCGGCGCCGTCGAGCTCCCATTGATGCTGTTCACCTTGAGGATGATGCCCGGAGGTGCGGGCGGTATGCTGGGTGGCTGCCCCGCAGCCAGCGGCTCCACGAGGTTCGTGCCGGCGCTGAAGGCGCCCGAGATCGAGGCGAGCGACTGGGCTTGGGCTCCGTTGCTGACGTAGGTGGCGGAGACACTATTCGTGGTGATGGTCGTCGACTGTCCGGCCTCGAGTGTGGACGCACTTGCCCCGCTGCTCGAGGTCGGCGTGAGCGTCGTGATCACGCTCCCCGTACTGCCGCTCGGCGTCGTCACGTTCACCGGGGTCGAAGTCACCAAACTGGTCGATGACGGAGCGGGGGCCGGCGGAAGTGCGCGGAGGTGGATCTGCGTGTCGGAACCGACCGAGTCGAGGATCAGGGAGTTCACCCCCGGCGTGAGATTGATGCTCCCACCGTCGATGAGGTCGAAACTGCCCATCTTCACCGCTGCGACCACGTTCCCGCCCACGCCGCTGAGGCTGTTGGCCTGGCCGGCGTTGACGAGCTGACTGTTGAGGATGCTGGCCAGGGGAGCGCGGCCGCCACCCCCGGTGACTTGCCCGACGATCTTCGAGTACGCGTTGGTCCCGCCAAAGACCAGGTGGAGGTCACCGAAGCCGTCGACCGTGGTGCCCGTCAGGTTTCCCTGCCCGACCACGTCGATCACGGCCAGGCCGCCCGTCGGGGTCGTGTAGGTGAAGTCGCGGTTATTGTGAGAAAAGGTGCCATTCGACGAGGCGACCGCCGCGATCGAGTGGTGGATGGATAGAGCGCTCAGCAGCCGGCGATCCTCCAACCCTTCGAGATCCGGTCGAGTCCGACGCGTCTGGCTCATCCGTGCGTTCGACGACTTGCGCGTCATCGCGTTCCTCCCGATGACCGATTCCTGCCGGATCGGGACCGCCGCACCCGGCGGGACTCCGCCCGTTCGACCTCAATACTCAATTCGGCAAACCGGCCGCTCGGCATAACCCGACTTCCAGGATTTCCCCGCAGGATGCACATGCCGGCACAGAGTCGTCAAAAAATCGGGGCCGGGCGCTGGCGACGACCAAACCTTCGCCTCGTGTGCCATACGGGTTTATTACCCAAACTCAAATCTTCCCAGGAGATAACGCGGGAAGTGAAATCATCCGTCGCGATGATGAGATGACAAAAAAGTGCTGGAGATGGACCGGAGAATGGGGGACAATCGGGACCAGCGGGCTCAAAGTCCCTAGCACGTGAGCTGCGCGACCGGTAAACTCGGCGAAAACAACACGTTCCTGTTCCCAAGAGTCAGGAAGTGTGAGCGGTGCTCAAGTGCACCCGAGGAAAACCCGAGAGCACCATGCCGCGGGCATGGCATTGAAAAGAGATGGCAATGAGAAAAGGAGAATTGATGGTGGTGCGCCGCTTTGTCACACTCGCCGTTTCGGTGTGTCTGGTTCTGGCCGTTGGGATCACGCGGGTTGATCAGTTGCTCGCGCAGGACGAGCTCAAGAAGGCCCCTCAAGCCCCCCCCAAGGCCGAAACTGCCACGAAACCGACCCCCAAGCCCGCCGCGACCAAGAAGGACCAACCCACGAAACCGGCGGAGACGCCGAAACCGGAGGCTGCCCAGCCGGCCGAGCTTCCACTGCCGCCGATCCCGCCAGCGGTCCAGGCGAAGATCGACGCCGCTCGCAGGGCCGTGGCCGAAGCGATCGTCGCCGCCCAGGACGCTGGACTGGTGGAGACTTCGATCGATCCGCCGCCGATCCTTGACATCCTGATCAACGGGCGGGCGACCGACACACGCACGCTCAAGAACACGACGGCCAAGAAGCCCTACAAGGTCAGCCCCGAGGTCTTCGGCGCGTGGTTCACCGGCTACGGCAAGCTGGAGGGCGTCAATTACGTGGACGACCTTCGGATCATCAACCCGAGTGACGGGCTCAAGCAATGGTATGACCAGCGTGCCCGTTTCTTGGAGCAATATATCCAGGAGATCCGCAAGGCGAAGGGACCGGCGCCGGCACCCAAGAAGGACGCGGCCAAACCGGCGGAGCCCAAGAAGACCGACGGCGCGAAGAAGGCTGAAGATACCCCCAAGAAGGCCGCTGTGCCCACGAAGAAATAGCATTTTGGGGACACCCGGATCGGCGGGTCGACCGTCGATCCGAGTTTCGGCTTCGTTCAAGTCGCAATCCGGCCGGGACTGCGCGGGTGCGGCTCGGCCCAGGTTGTTTTGTGCGCCTCTCTGACTGGTCCTCGCCCGCCTGTCCGTCGGTCGCTTTGGTCCGCTCGTCAGTCCGTCTCGCCGACCACCCCCATCGAGGCCGCACGCTGTGACGCCGAGTGTCGTGTCCAGGGCGACCGCGCCCTTACCGTTCCTGTCGCTCGCGTGCGAGGCGGCCCGTCGAATGGGGGCCGTCGGCGTGTTGATCTTGGCCGAAGGGCCCATGGACTGGGATGTTGTCCGGGTGCTCGGCAGCAATGAGGTCACGATCCTGGTGGCGAGCGCCTCGCAGCGTCAGCTCGAGGTCATCCGTGAATCGGGTTTGGTCGCGATCGAGGTCGAGCCGACCGAGGTCGCGATCTCCGAACGGATCAGCCTGGCGCTGATCGAGGCGGTGGCCAACGACCGGCTCCAGGCCGGCGCGCGTGTCGTGGTCGTCTACTCGGGTTTCGAGGCCGAGGCGCTCGACTCCCTGTCCGTGATTCGCCTGGGCGAACACCTCGAGCGACTCACCGCGCGCGACTTGAGAGCGCTGGAGACGTCTGTTCCGTTCGAGACCTTGAAGGCGGTCGTCGACGTGGCAATCGAGATCGGCCGGGAGG
>JBIOJM010000401.1:0-8704 GCA_044450785.1 Isosphaerales bacterium | reverse complement strand
CCCTGAGGCCGGCCCTGGGATGGCTCCCGAGCCCCGGACGGCTCCCCATCCCTCCCCGATCTCCGAGGCACCGACCCTGGCCCCGGGAGCGCCCCGGACCGTCCCGCCCTCGGGAGAGGCATCATCCTCGGTCCACGAGCAGGTGACCGTCCCGCCGAGTGGCCCGAGTGCCGGCCAGGCCCCAACGCCTCACGAGCTGCCCACCGCCATCGGGCTCGACCAGGTCACTTCGGCCGATCCCAACGCAGCCGAACCCACCCGCATTCGCTACTTCGGCGACTACGAAATCATCCGCGAGATCGCTCGTGGAGGCATGGGTGTCGTCTTCCAGGCCCGGCAGGTGAGCCTCAACCGCACCGTCGCGCTCAAGATGATCCTGGCCGGACAGCTTGCCGATGAGACCGACGTCAAACGCTTCTATACCGAGGCCGAGGCGGCGGCCAACCTCGACCATCCGGGGATCGTGCCGATCTTCGAGGTCGGCCAGCACGAGGGCCAGCATTATTTCTCGATGGGCTTTGTCGAGGGGCAGAGCCTCTCCCAGCGCCTGGCCGAGGGACCACTGCCTTCCCGAGAGGCGGCCGAATTGATCCGTCGCGTCAGCGAGGCGATCGAGTACGCCCACGGCCGCGGCGTGATCCACCGCGACCTCAAGCCGGCCAATATCCTGCTCGACCAGAACGGCAACCCGCGGGTGACTGACTTCGGTCTGGCCAAGAAGGTTCAGGGCGATAGCGGTCTGACCGGCTCGGGTCAGATCATGGGGACGCCCAGCTACATGCCGCCGGAGCAGGCTGGGGGCAAGCGGGGTGAGGTGGGCCCGGCGGCGGATGTGTATGCGCTGGGAGCGACGCTGTATGCGCTGGTCACCGGCCGGCCGCCGTTCCAGGCGGCCACGCCCATGGACACGGTGATCCAGGTCATCAGCGACGAGCCGGTCCCACCGCGCCGGCTCAATGCCTCGGTGCCGCTCGACCTGGAGACGATCTGCCTGAAGTGCCTGGAGAAGGAACAAGGGAAGCGGTATGTCTCAGCGGCTGCTCTAGCCGAAGACCTGGGGCGGTACCTGGCGGGCGAGCCGATTGTGGCGCGGCCCGTCGGACAAACGGAGCGGATGGTCAAGTGGGTGAAGCGTCGACCGGTTGTCACCGGGCTGATCGCCGCGGTGGCAGCCGCCACGCTGATCGGCCTGATCAGTACCACCCTCGCCATGCTTGCGGCAAAGGCCCAGACCGAGCTGGCCGAGCAACGTCTGTACGACGTCCGAATGAATCTCGTCCAGCGGTACTGGGAGGACGATAACGGCGCATTCTTGCAGCAGGGGCTCAACGAGCAGCTTCCGGCCAAACTGGGAGGCATCGATCGCCGAGGTTTCGAATGGTTCTACTGGCAACGAAAAATCTCCTCGGGGCACATCACCCTCACGGGGCACGCGACGAACGACGTCATGAGCGTGGCGTTCAGCCCCGACGGCCAGTGGCTCGCCTCCTCCAGTCGGGGCCGGACGGTCAAGGTATGGGACGCCAAAACCGGGCAGGAAATTCGCACACTCAGCGGGCACACGAATGTGGTCGAGAGCGTGGCGTTCAGCCCCGACGGCCAGCGGCTCGCCTCGGCCAGCTCCAACGGGACGGTGAAGGTATGGGAAAGCGCGACCGCGCATGAAATCCTCCCACTCAGGTTGTACACCCTGGCTGTCAACAGCGTGGCGTTCAGCCCCGACGGCCAGCGGCTCGCCTCCGCCAGCGACGATAAGACGGTGAAGGTGTGGGACGCCGCGACCGGGCAGGAAATCCGCACTCTCAAGGGGCACACCGACATTGTCTCGAGCGTGGCATTCAGCCCCGACGGCCAGCAGCTCGCCTCCGCCGGTCAGGATGGGACGGTGAAGGTGTGGGACGCCGGGACCGGACAGGAAACCCTCACGCTCAAGGGGCATATTGGCGGGGTCTTGAGCGTGGCGTTCAGCCCCGACGGCCAGCGGCTCGCCTCCGCCAGTCGGGAAGGGACGGTGAAGGTGTGGGACACCGCGACCGGCCAGGAAATCCGCACACTCAAGGGGCACACCCAGGGTGTCAACAGCGTGGCGTACAGCCCCGACGGCCAGCGGCTCGCCTCCGCCAGTCAGGATGGGACGGTGAAGGTGTGGGACAGCGCGACCGGCCAGGAAATCCGCACACTCAAGGGGCATGCCAACGGGGTCACGAGCGTGGCGTTCAGCCCCGATGGCCAGCGGCTCGCCTCCACTGGTGAGCATGGGCAGGTGAAGGTGTGGGACGCCGCGACCGGGCAGGAAATCCGCACTCTCATGGGGCATACCCGCAGTGTCTATAGCGTGGCGTACAGCTCCGACGGCCAGCGGCTGGCCTCCGCCAGCGCGGACTCGACGGTGAAGGTGTGGGACGCAGAGACCGGCCAGGAAACCCTCACACTCAATGGGTATACCGGCCCTGTCAACAGCGTGGCGTTCAGCCCGGACGGCCAGCGGCTCGCCTCCTCCAGTTGGGGCCGGCCGGTCAAGTTATGGGACGCCAAAACCGGGCAGAAAATCATGACGGCTGCCGAGCTGCACGAGCTGCAGGCCCGCGACGCCGAGGTCAAGTTATGGGACGCCAGAACCGGGCGGGAAATCCGCATACTCAAGGGGCACACGATGGTGGTCAAGAGCGTGGCGTACAGCCCCGACGGCCAGCGGCTCGCCTCTGCCAGTCAGGATGGGACGGTGAAGGTGTGGGACAGCGCGACCGGGCAGGAAATCCTCACCCTCAAGGGGCACACCCAGGGTGTCAACAGCGTGGCGTACAGCCCCGACGGCCAGCGGCTCGCCTCCACAGGCGGTGACCGGACGGTGAGGGTGTGGGACGCCGGGACCGGGCATGAAATCCTCACACTCAAGGGGGCTGCCAGCAGCGTGGCGTTCAGCCCCGACGGCAAGTGGCTCGCCTGCGACGGTGGGGAGGTGAAGGTGTGGGATACCAAAACTGGGCAGGAGACCCTCACACTCAAGGGGGCTGCCAGCAGCGTGGCGTTCAGCCCCGACGGCCAGCGGCTCGCCTGCGGCGGTGGGGAGGTGAAGGTGTGGGATACCAGAACCGGGAAGGAGACACTCACCCTCACGGGGTACAGCCAGGATGTCAACAGCGTGGCGATCAGCCCCGACGGCCAGCGGCTCGCCTCCGCCGGTCAGGATGGGACGGTGAAGGTGTGGGACGCCGGGACCGGACAGGAAACCCTCACGCTCAAGGGGCATATTGGCGTGGTCTTGAGCGTGGCGTTCAGCCCCGACGGCCAGCGGCTCGCCTCCGCCGGTCAGGATGGGACGGTGAAGGTGTGGGACGCGAGGCCGTTGCTCCCCGAACCGCGGGTGACCCGCGAGGCCAGGAGCGTGATCGCGTTCTTCTTCGCCAAGAGATTGCCGGCCGACGAGGTCCTGGCCCGCATCCGACGCGATCTCACGATCAGCGACGAAGTCCGTCAGCGCGCCCTGGACTTGGCCGAACCTCTCGTGCAAGCTCTCGTGAACGAGGCCGACCGCCTGGTGCGATCGCTTTTCGACAAACTGGTGCTGAAGAACGACGTCCTGGAGAGCCTGCGCGCCGACGCCGCGCTGAGCGAGCTGGTGCGGAGGGAAGCCCTGCGCCATGCGGAGAGCTTTCCTGGCAACCCTATTGCCGAAGGGGCAGAGCTCGCCCACCGAGGCCGATGGGAAGAGGCGGCCGCCGCCTATGCTCGGGCCTTTGCCAGCGGGGCTCCGGTCCGCCCCGATCTCTGGTTCGAGCAGGCTATCCTACGCCTGGCGGTGGGCGACGCGGCGGGATATCGTTCGGCCTGCCGACACATGCTCGACGTCCTCCCGGCGCGGCAGCAGCTCGCGGCGCACAAGAGGACCCTGGTTGTTTCTTCGATCGCAATGCTCCATCAAGTTGAGTTCGCGGCGTACGCGTGGGCCCTGGCGCCCGGCGGGCCGGCCGAACGAGCGCAGGCCCTGGAGCTTGCCGAGACACGCTCCTCGCACATACTCAATACATGGTCCGATCACGTGCTGGGGCTGGCCCTCTACCGCGCCGGCCGGTTCGTCGAGGCCGACGCCCGGCTCCGGGGCAGCCTCGACCGTTATCCCGGCTGGGATTTCCACGTCCTGGACTGGCTGGTTCTGGCCATGGCCGACCAGCGGCTGGGCCGACCTGACGAAGCCCGGCGCTGGCGGGAGCGGGCCGAGAGCTGGGTCGCGGCCCGGGTGCGCGGACGACCAGGAGGCGACGATCGGGCCGTCCCCGAAAACTGGCAGTGGCGTGAGGGCATGCTCCTGCATCTGCTGCTCCGCGAGGACAGTGCCCTGATCCGCAAGGGCCTGCCGGACCTGCCCGACGACCCCTTTGCCGCTCCCTAGCTTGAGGCCGATTGGCGGGAAGGGCGCCGACCGCGCATCGAGGACGATCTGGGCGAGGTTCCTGACGAAGGCCTTCTGGATGCGCTCGCTCAGGCAGGTGAGTTGAAGTTCCTGGAGCATCCGCTGACGGAGCGGCGTGGTCATGGGAAAGTCCTCTCGCGAAGGGGTTGTGAAAAAGACTGTGCGCGAGACCTCGAGACAAGGCCAGGACGGTTGCCAGGGAGTTGCGAATCGGCGGGAATTCACGAGTCCCGGAACGGCCGGACCGTTACACTGAGCGCGGCTGGATCATCATGCCGCGCCAGCGGCGTCCTGGAACACCCATTGCAGTGGACCGCCCGCGGTGGCTGGTTGATTCTCCCGTTATCCTCGATGCCCGTGGGGAGGTTGATATGACGATCAAGAGCAACTTCGATCTCGACGTATCGGATCTCGCGGACCACTCACCTGGGCAACGAGTTATCAGTGGATTCTGGAGGCGTCTACTGGCCTTCATTCTCGACGGCCTGCTGCTTGGCTTGGTGGGCGTTGTCCTCGGACTGCGCTTGTTCGATCCTTTGGCGCGTCTTGGCGGGTGGGGGCGCCTGCTCGGATTCTGTGTCGCGATCGTCTACTTCGGCGTGCTGAACAGCTCGATTGCCGGGGGGCAGACCATCGGCAAGCGCATCATGAAGATCCAGGTTGTTGATCGTTCCGGCCACTCGATCTCCCCGGGTCGATCCTTCCTCCGAGATGCGGTTCTGGGCGCTCCCTTTTTCCTGAATGGTCTCGTTATCCCTCCGAGCGCGACGATGTCTCCGATCGGCTACCTCATCGTGTTCATCCTGTTGGGGTTCGGCGGAGCGATCGTCTACCTCTTCATCTTCAATCGGCGTACGCGTCAGAGCCACCACGACCTGATTGTGGGCACGTTCGTCATTCGGACAACTCCTCCAGGTCAAGTTGTCGGCTCAATCTGGCGCCCTCACCTGATCGTCGTCGGCGGCTGGCTTGTGGTCGTGATCGGCCTACGTGTGGCGGCGACCGAGCTCAGCCGGCAGGGCGTCTTTCCCGGGCTGCTGAAGGTCCAGAGGAGTATCCAGGCGACCGGCAACGTTCACATGGCTGAGGAGTTCGTGGGTAAGAAGGTGAGTACCGTCGGTGGCAAACTCAAAGATACGAAGTACCTTCGCACGAAAGCAGTCTAGAAGGAACCGCCTGTTGACCTCGAAACAGCAGCCACGCAGGTGGCATCGATCGTCCTCAGCGACGATCCAGAAGCCATGGAAATGGATGTCATCGGGGTGACGATCACTTATGGGTATGATATCGGACTCGGCAGTGCCTGGAAAGGTCAGAGCATCAATCGCAGCCCCTCAGAATGGGCGGCGATCTTGGCCAAGCCGCCGCCGAAATAGCGTGGCGTTCAGCCCCGACGGCAAGCGGCTCGCCTCCGCCAGTGACGACCGGACGGTGAAAGTGTGGGACACCGGGACCGGCCAGGAAACCCTCATCCTCAAGGGGCATACCGGCGTTGTCTTGAGCGTGTCGTTCAGCCCCGACGGCGAACGGCTCGCCTCCGCCGGTTTGGATAGGACGGTGAAGGTGTGGGACGCCCGGCCACTGGACGACGATCCGGCGAAGCCCGGCCCGAAACCACGTTGAGGAAGCCTCGCAGCCACCCTCGGGGAGCTTGATGAAGCGACCAGCCTGGACATGGACATCGCCCGATCAACGCCGAATCAATGAGGGAGAACTAATGAGTGAACACGTTGATAGTAATGAGGCGATGGAGGAACGGCTCGCGCGCGTTCGCCGGCCTCGGGTCTCGATCCTCGATATGATGTTGCTGGTGGCCGCGCTGGCGGTGTCCTTCCGCTGGCCGGGGTTGAGCGTTCCGGTGGGTCTTCTCTTCCTCTACGCTCTCGCCCAGCGACGAGACATCCTCCGCCGGCAAATGCGCGTTGCGCTCGGGCAGATCGCCCTGGCGCTCTATCTTCCGCCCGCCTTGTGGTTTTTGTGGGTCCCACCCGACTGGTGGGTTCCATCGCACCTGAGGGTCTTTTCTCTCTTGCCGGTCTTCCTTCCCGCGGGCTTGATCATGGGTAACGATTGGGCGGTCCAAGTGGCGTTCGATTCGCCGGGTTACACAGTAGCGGTGGTCGTTCTGTCGATGAGCCCCCTGGCCGTGATCGGGGGGCTGGGCATGGTCGCACAGCGAGGAATCGCTTGGCGGATTCCCTGCCTCATCGTCGCCTCGGGGATGTCCGCGGCGTCGACGTTCGCCCTTTTTCTTTGCTGTGTCGGGTAGCATCCTACGCCCCTTTTCGCTACCTGAGGCTCTTTGTTCGCAGCCCGGTGGTCTTCGGCGAGGAGTCTCCACTAAACCGCACACTGAATCAGCGGACGATCAGTGCGCCGGGGCTTCCTCGGAAGTGGCCGATCGAGGCGATGCCTTGAGTCTGGCCTGCATCAGCATCATCTCGCGGGGTAGGTATTGCGCCCCGATCAAGAGGACGATCCCCGAGATCAACAACGCCGGCACGACCACGAGCAGACCGGCGACAATGTTCTCGGGCGGTCGACCGGCGAACTGCGTCGGCACGGCGCCGATCGAGTTCAAGGCCCGGCCGAACGCGCCGGCCATCGTCTCCGGGTCGCCGAACAGGTCGGACGCCTTGCCGATCAGCGAGGGTGACCAGATGTCGCCGAGGAAGTGAACCGCGAAGATCGCGATGGCGTACGCCGCTGCGCGGAGGTTTGGCTGCACCACGTTGGCGATGATCGCGTTGCAAGGTCCTGTGTTGACGAACATCAGTGCCTCGGCCAGGAAGATCGCGGCGAAGATGGCCGGCGCGGAGTTCGTAAACAGCGCCGCCAGCACGAACGGGATCGAGCCGATCATCGCCACGCCCGGGACGAGAAACAGCGCCTGGGGCTTCGACTTGGCCAGGCGGTCGGCGATCCAGCCGCCGGCCGACATGCCCAGCACGGCCCCGAGCGTGACGACCCCGAGGATCGTCCCCGCGCGCGCCTGGTCGAAGCCGCGGGTGCTGAACAGGAAATTCGGCACCCAGACGAGCATCCCCCCGATCGCGAACGTGTAGGCGGCCATGCCCAAAACCGAGTAGATGTACGACGCGTTGACCATCAGGCCGAGATAGTCCTCGCGCCGCGCCCCGGCCCGCTCGTACGCCTTGAGCCGCTCGGTATCGACCCCCTCGCTCGCACCCCGGACCGGCTCGGGAAGCGTGAGGGCCAAGAGCGCCGCGGCGAGCCCCGGCGCACCGACGAGGAAGAACGCCAGGTGCCAGCTCAGCTTCGACGCGATGACCGAGCCCAGGCTAATCCCCAGGGCGCTGCCGATCGGCATCGCCAGGTAGTAGGCCGACATCAGGCGAGCCCGCTGCTCGCGGGCGAACAGGTCGAGCAGGATCGTCGGAGCAATGACGCCGTAGGTCGCCTCGCCGATCCCCAGCACGCTCCGGGCCAGCGCCAGTTGGCCGTAGCTCCGCGCCAGCCCGCTGCCGATCGTCGCCAGGCTCCAGACGCCGACCCCCAGACCGAGCAGCCAGGTCCGCCGGAACCGGTCGCCTAGCCAGCCCATGATCGGGCCGAACAGCGAGTAGCTCACCAGGAAGATACTGGTCAGCAGGCCCCACTTGAAATTCGTTATCCCCAGCTCACCCTTAATTTGCGGCTGCATCGACATCAGCAGGTTGCGGTCGAGGTAGTCGAGCATGTTCATGGCGAACAGGGCGACGAACGTCGTCATCGCCCACCGCGGCGGTGGTGCGGAACCCTTCGCCGGTCCGATCTCGTTGTCCGCGTTCATCACGATTTGCGCCCCCGCTGATCCGGGCCGCGTCGCGGTATTCGACTTCCGCGAGCGGGCGATGCTACGCCAAGGCCGTGGGCATATCCAGGGGCAAGCGGTTCACGTGCCGGGAGAGGGCCCAGAAAAGGGGAATTGAGACGTCGGACGCAAGGCGGGGCGGAGCACCGCCCAGCCGAATCGGGGACGAATCGACAGGACTCTGGCGCGGGGACCGGCTCGACTGTTCGCCAAGCGTATCAGACGAGGGTGGGGCAGACGCGGTCTCCGGGACGCCGCCCCGATAGAACTGACCGGCAGGCAAGACGGGGGATCGATCCCCGGACGCACGGCCGATGAGGGGAGGTGGATTCAGAGCATCGTTGGCGATCGTGCTGCGAGTGACCAGAGGGATGCTCGCGGCAGTGGCATCATTGGCTCCCGAGCCGACGCTGATCGGCACGCCGGCACCCCCGCTCGATCCGGCCGTCCCCGTCGCGGCGAGGCTGGGGACGCCGGTG
>JBIOJM010000400.1:0-8777 GCA_044450785.1 Isosphaerales bacterium | reverse complement strand
TGAGTTGTACACGAAACCAAGCCATCGTCCGCCTCCTTGCGGTGCAACCCCAGGGTGTGACCTCCTTGCCGAATTCGACGTAGATGTACCAAAATCCTCGAGAAGAGGAAATGCCTCATTCACCTCCGTGCGGAGTATAACGACTAAGGACCAAGGACTAAGGACTAAGGACTAAGCGATCATCGCACCGCCCCGAGTAATACGTCATCGACGAGCATGGCGACGCCGTCCTGGTCATGGTCGCCGGTGACCAGATCGGCCGCGCTCAAGACCTCGGGCCGGGCATGGCCCATGGCCACGCCCAGGCCGGCGCTCTTGATCATTGGGATGTCGTTGACGTCGTCTCCCACGGCGCAGATCGCGCCAGGCTCGATCCCCCACAGACCCGCCAGGTGGAGAATGGCATTCCATTTACCGGCATCATGACGCAGGACCTCGCAAATCGTCCCGAGATAGCGCGGACTGCGCTGCACGAATGTCTGCACCCGCCCGGCGAGCTGGTTCAGGGCGGTCTGTTGAAACCCGAGCATCTGGCTCCGCGTGCCGAAGGCGCAGACGTGAAACAAAGGATCGCCGCCGGGATGAAGTTGATTGCGTTCGTTCGGGGGCGGTGGGCTCCATCTCAACGTGGAGTCGATCTCGGCATGCTCGAGGTTCTGATCGACATAGTCATCGAAGAATTCCTGCCCGGTTGGGTACGCCGCGACGATGAAGTCGGCGTCGTTCGGTCCGCGGTCAGTGAAGACGACGGCGTGCTGCTCCTGGGTACGGAACAACTCGAGGACGCCGGTGGCGAGCGACCCGTCGAAGTCGGCCCGCCAGACTGTGCGATGGTTCGTTGGGTCCTTGATGATGGCCCCGGAGTTGCAGACGACCGGGGTGTCGAGGGCAAGCTGTTGGGCGATCGGCCGGGCGCGCCGGTAGCGCCGGCCGGTGCAGAGGACCGGTCGAATGCCGGCACGCGCTGCTCGCGCCACGGCCGCCAGGGTTCGCGGCCGCAGCGTCCCGCTGGGGTCCAGCAGGGTCCCGTCCACATCCAACGCCAGGATCTGGTAGCGAAGTGCCGCCATTGCTTCCAATGAGACCGGGTTCTCGTTCGAGGATGATGGGCAGGTCCGGGACGATCACGGATCCAGCACGCGGTGATCCCACGACGCGGGATTCATCGTATGCAACGACCCGGCACCTGGCCAAGGCCAGTCGACAGGGCATGAGCCGTCCACTAAGATTTGACTCTTATGCATAGTCCACTCTCCTTCTCGCTCGGTCTTCTGATCTGGATTGGCGTGATGTGGGACGGGTTCGCGACCATCGTCTTGCCACGCACCGTGGCCCCGATGAGACGTCTTTCCGGCCGGTTCACCACCGGGAGCTGGCGGTTCTGGTCCGCGATCGGACGCAGGATCCGCGAGCCGGAGCTGCGCCTGAGCTTCCTCGCCGTCTACGGCCCCCAGGTTGACCGAGGCCGACTTGCCAGCCCTCCGCGCGGCCCTGTCGCGCACCGGGATCGCCTTGCGACTCGGCCCCACCGAGGGGACCGAGCTTCTGAGGATCAATCATCGGTATGATGTCTATCTTCACGCTCTCTCCCGGTGGCTGATGGTATCACTGCCTGCCTGGCTGCCGTCCCCGGAAGAAATGCCGAAGGCAGCAGGATTGGAGAACACTCAAGCCTGGGATCCGGTTGTGTCGTGACTTGGAGAGAATCGAGCGGTCATCTTGAAGAGGGAGGGAGCCGGCCATGACATCACTGAAGCAGCAACTGGCGTGCTACGGGACCAAGGACTAAGGACAGAGGACTAAGGACCAAGGCCATGACATCACTGAAGCAGCAGATGGAAAGCTATGGCGCCTATCATCGGAACCCACGCAACAAGCTAACTCACTTCTTGGGGGTTCCACTCGTGACGTTCTCGCTGTTCCTGGTCTTGAGCTGGTTTCGCTTCGTCGCCACGCCGGACCTGCCGATTTCGGCGGCCACGATCTTCTTCCTGGCGGTCTGTGTCTATTATCTGAAGCTGGACTGGTCCGTCGCCCTCCTGCAGGCGCCGTTCAACCTGGCGCTGCTGTGGCTGGCGGATAAGGCCGCCGTCCTCCCTTTTGGGCAATCAGTCGCGGTGTTCCTGGCGTCCTTCGTGCTCGGCTGGGCCATCCAGCTCTTGGGCCATGCGATCGAGGGCAGGCGGCCGGCGCTGGCCGATAATTTCCTTCAGATCTTCAATGCGCCCTTGTTTCTGACCGTTGAGGTGCTTGCTCTGCTCGGGTTCCGTCGGGACCTCTGCGAGCCGAACTAACCCCGTCCCTCGGCGAAGGCGTCGTCCTTGGGGAGGTAGCCGAGCAGCTCAGCCGCGCCGGAGAGGTCCCAGCGCATGCCGTGGTTGCGCGACATGCCGTGAACCAGGACGAACGAACGGTCTTCGATTTCGGCCTCGACGGCACAATCGAAAAGCTGGATCAGGTCGGCGTTCGAGAGCCACATCCGGCGGGCCCAGTCGTGGGGGAGGGTGTCGGGCCGATTTTTTCCCTCCTGGATCCAACCCAGCCGCAGTGCGATGAAGGTGAGGTCGAATGCCCGGGCCAGGCTCCGGCCCAGTCGCTCGCCCACCAGTTTGGTGACCCCGTACGGCCCGTCAGGCATTGGCTTCATGTTGACCGAGATCGGCCCATCAGGGAGGGACTGATAGTCCCCCATCACGTGGCTCGAGCTGGCAAAGATGACCCGCTCGACGCCAGCCAAGGCCGCGGCGTGAAACACGTTGGCCAGGGCATCCAGGTTGGGACCGATCAGCTCTTCCCAGGGAGCGAGCTCGTTGGAGTTGGCCGCGAGGTGGACGACTGTGTCGACCCCGTGGAAGTGGGTAATCCAATCATCGTCCAAGACACGCAGGTCGGCCACGATGACGTCGGGATCATCCGGGGGAGCGGCCTCGTCGATCAGGACCAGGTCGTAGACATCGGCCCAGGCGGTGCGGAGCTTGCGGCCGATGTTGCCGCTCGCGCCGGTGATGAGAACGGTCCGCGGCTCCTCTTCGATCGCTTCCGGGAGCGCTTCGTCATCGATGCCCATGTCGTCTTCGTCTTCGTCCTCATCCTCGCCGGCATCTTCAATCGGTTCGGGGAGTGCGTCGTCATCGATGTCCACCTCGTCTTCGTCCTCATCCTTGCCGGCATCGAAGGCAGCGACGTCGTCTGGGTCAAAGATGGGCGGGTGCGGGCCCGGTGGTTGCCGGGCACCTCCGACCTCGTCGCCGGGCTCGTCGTGATCCGGGGTCTTATCGGGACGCATGGTCGAAGTCCTCGCGGCTTGGTCCTGCGGAGCACGCTCGGTCTGCCACGCCCGAGCAAAGTGTCATAGTGTAGCACGTCATGAGTCGGGATAAAGTCGGGCGAGTCGAAAACCGGATCGCGATTCCAAGTGATGGGGCCGACCGTTTCCCGACCCCACTCCCCGCACTACGCACCCTCAGCATCACTCACTCAGCCCGCCTTGGATCGAATCCTCGGTGGGCATCGAGCCCGCCACGCCGTCACGCAGGACCTTGTCGACGGCTTCGAGAAAGAAGAAGTCGCCCCACATCACGGACTCATCGACGCCCAGTTTTTTGTGGAAATGATAAACGCCGTGCTTCACGACACCTTCCCAGCCGGGGGTAGACCAGGCCAGGTACCGATCGTCGCAGAGGGAAAGGAGAAGGGTCAGGGTGGCGTCCCGATACCGCTTGGCCCGCGCCGGGTCGCGCGGGGAGGTGAGCGACGCAAGGTCCCACAAGCCTGAGGCGGCGATGGCGGCGGCCGAGCTGTCGACGATGCGGTCGGGCCCGTCCGGCACGTCAAAGTCCCAGGGGGGAATCAGGTCGCCCGTGGAGCGGGCGATGAAGCAGTCGGCGTTGCGTTGTGCAACGCTCAGATCGGCGGCCCCGCCAGTGTACGTGAACACCGTACCGAAGCCATAAAGCGACCACGCCAGTCCGCGCGCCCAGGTCGAATCGGCGCGGAGTCCTTGATGAGTCGCCTGCCGCAGGAACGCGCCGGTGCCTGGATCGAAGATGCCCTCGTGCGCGGTCGAGCCGTCGGGACGCACCAAGGTGCTCTCGGTCGTGCGGCAGTGAGCCAGGGCCAGGCGGTGCAGATCCTGGTCATCGGTCTCGCGCGCGGCGTAAAAGATCAGCGGCACGTTCATCATGATGTCGATGAACAGGCTCTCGGGCGCCACGAACGAGCGGAGGTAAGCCCCGCGAGAATTGAACCGCAGGGCCAGCGTCCGGCCGGCCGTGATCAGGACCCGGCGGAGCTGATCATCACCCGTCGAGCGATACCACGGAAGATAGGCGTTCAAGAAGATGAACCCGAGGTCATGGACCTCGCGGTCGTGCTGACGAGGCTCCAGGAGCAGCGAATAGTGCTCGGCCCTCTCCCGCCACCAGGCATCGCCGGTCCGCCCGGCGATCAGCCACATCATCCCGGCATGGAAGCCCGCGCACCAGTCGGTCCAGCTCTCGCCGCGATGTCTCCATCGCCCTCCTCTCGTGTAGTTCGGAAAAAAGTCCGGGTCGCGCAGGATGGTCGCGCGAACCTGCCGGGCGCCGAAGTCGAACGCTCGCTCCAGCTTCGGCTCGAGATCCCGCCGGTCGATCCCACGCGGCTCAGCCATTTTGTGATGCCCGGATCATGAGCGCGACACCGTGTGAGCGGGGCCTCGAGCACGGGAGGAACCAGCCTCCCGAGCGGGTTCATGGGTGAATCCAATAGCAAGATGCTACCGCGCCTTGGGCAGATGCGGAACCAAGAGCCTGCTTGACGCACGCCCAGGCGCATCGTAGGTTTCGACGAGATGCGTGAGAATTGTTCATGATCACGGGGATCTCCCATGAATTTCGACCAATTGATCCGGTTCGCGGTCGAAGAAGGCGCCTCGGACGTGCACTTCCAGACTGCCGCCGCGCCTCTGTTGCGGATCAACGGGCAGATCCGCACGGTCGAGTCGCCGCCGGTCTCGAACGAGGAGCTGCGCCAGTTCATCCTCTCGATCAAACACGGCCTCAAAGCCGAACAGCTCGATCAAGCGATGGTCCAGGGCCTCGACTTTTCGCACGCGATCCCGGGCGTATCCCGGTTTCGTTGCAACGTCTACAGCCACCTGGGTACTCCGGCGATGGTGCTGCGGGTCGTGCGGCTCAAGGTTCCGACGCTCGATGAGCTGCATTTACCGGCCGTGCTGCGCGATATCACCCTGTCGCTCCGGGGAATGACGCTCCTCACCGGCACGACCGGCAGCGGCAAAAGTACGACCATGGCGGCGATGGTCGACCTGCTCAACAACTCCTACCGCTGCAAGATCATCACCATCGAAGACCCCGTCGAGTACGTGCACACCAACCAGAAGGCCATGATCTCGCAGCTCGAGGTGGGCCAGGATACGCCGGCGTTCGAGCAAGGGCTCAGACAGGCATTGCGGGAGGATCCGGACGTGATCCTGGTCGGCGAGCTGCGCGACAGCGAGACCATGCGGATGGCCCTGCGGGCCGCGGATACCGGCCACCAGGTCTTTGCCACGGTGCACAGCTCGAACGCGGCGCAGACGATCGAGCGGATCCTGGCGATGGTGCCTCCCGAGGAACGTGCGATCGCCACCTCGCAACTGGCCAGCTCGCTCGAGGCCGTCATCTCGCAACGCCTGGCCGTCACGCGTGACGGTAACCGCCGCCCGGCCATGGAGATCCTCCGCGGCGGGCCCGTCACGTCCAAATACATCATGGAAAACCGGCTGAGCGACCTCAGCGACTTCATCGGCGGCCGCGAGGGAGGCATGCAGCGGTTCGACCAGCATCTGCTCGATCTCTACCACGATAAAGTCATTTCGGGCACAGAGGCGATGCGGCTGGCGACCAATACCGAGGCCGTCGCGCTCGGCATGCGCGGGATCCACTAAAAAAGGACTGACGAATACGGTCACCATGGCAACGATCCGGGAACTGCTGGCGTTCGGCGAGAAACTCATTCAGGCTGGCGACTTGCCGCGCGCCGACCACGTCATCCGTAAAATCCTCGAGTTTGACCCCTCCGCCGCTTCGGCGTGGTACCTGCTCGGTGTGGTCAATCAACTGCGCGGGAAGCTCGTCGATTCGGTGGCGAACTATGAGCAGGTCATCCGCCTCGAGCCCAATCATCACCAGGCCCTGAACAACCTGGGGGTCGCGCTGCAGGCTCAAGGAAGGGTCACCGATGCCGAGGCCTGCTTGCGGCGCGCCCTTCACGCCAATGTTGACCACGCCGAAGCTCATAGCAACCTCGGCAATCTGCTTCAGGATCAGGGGAAGCTCGACGAGGCGGTGGCCTGCTATCGACGGGCCGTCCATCTCAGGCCTGACTATCTCGACGCCCACAATAACCTGGGGAATGCGCTCCGCGCGCAGGCACGGCTGGCCGAGGCGGCGGCGTGTTACGATCAGGCATTGCTCCTCCAGCCCGACCATCCGCAGGTTCACCTGAGCCGGGCACTTTGCCGGCTCCAGATGGGCGACTTCGAGCAGGGATGGGCCGAGTATGAGTGGCGGTTGAAGTGCAAGGACTTTTCGATACCCGCCTTCCGGCAGCCTGTCTGGGACGGAGCTCCTCTCGACGGGCGATCGATCCTGCTGTATGCCGACCATGGGCTGGGGGATACTCTTCAGTTCATCCGCTATGCGCCCCTGGTCCGGGAGCGGGGGGGCCGCGTGATCCTGCACTGTCAGCCGTTGCTCGCTCGCCTGGTGGCGAGCTGTCCGGGCATCGAGCAGGTGATCGTCGCAGGAACTCTCTTACCGGAGTTCGAGGTTTACTCCCCGTTGATGAGCCTGCCCAGAATCTTGGGGACAACCTTGGACTCGGTCCCGGCCGAGGTCCCTTATCTCACGGCTGACGAATCCCTCGTCGGGCAGTGGAGCCGCGAGCTGGATCCAGCCCGGGGGTGCAAGATCGGCATCGTCTGGCAGGGAAATCCTCGCTATCGAAGAGATCGCGAGCGTTCCTTCCGGCTTGCTCAGCTCGAGCCCGTGGCCAGGCTGGCGGACGTCCGGCTCTTCAGCCTCCAGAATGGCTTGGGAACCGAACAGCTCGGCGAGGTCGAGAGCCGATTTCCCGTGACCGATCTGGGCGGCCGGCTGGCTGACTTCATGGAGATCGCGGCGGTCATGCGAAACCTCGATCTGGTGATCACTCCTGACACGTCGCTGGCGCACCTGGCCGGGGCGCTGGGAGTCCCAGTCTGGGTCGCACTCTCCTTCGCACCGGACTGGCGATGGCTGGCGGACCGGCTGGATAGTCCTTGGTATCCCACGATGCGGTTGTTCCGACAGACGACGCGGGGTGATTGGGACGATCTCTTCGAGCGGATCGCGAGCGAGATGGAGGCAAGGATCAGGACGGAGGACAAAGCTCGTTAGTCTAAGCGTGGCTTGGACGAGCAACCTGCAACCTCGCTCGTTTCTGTCTGCTGTGTGGGTTCCTCATCTGTTTCGAAGGTATATCTGATGTCCGTTGTCTCGATCGCTCTTGCGTCTTGATCGCTATCCGCCATTGACGTACAATCGAGAGCATGCGATTCCTCGAAACGCCCATCTTCACAGAGGTCATCGACGAATTGTTGGACCACGAAGGGTACTACGCCCTCCAATCCACTTTGATCTTTCGACCCGAAGCGGGCGTCGTGATCCCCAAAAGCAGCGGCTTGCGCAAGATTCGGTGGGGTCTCCCGGGGAAAGGCAAACGTGGAGGATGCCGCATCATCTACTATTGGGATGGAGCGAGCGAAACGTTCTACATGCTTTACGCCTATCGCAAGAACGAAGAAAAGGACTTGACGCCTCGCCAACTTCGATTCCTGGGCCAACTGGTACGAGAGGAATTTGGATGAAGAAACAGAGTTTTGATCGGTTGGTCGCCAGTGTTCGACAAGCCGGAGCCATTCGGCGAGGCGAGCTCGAACCGAGTCGGGCGGCCGAGTTTGCACCGCCTGACGTTAAGGCGATCAGACAACGGTTAGGCAAGTCTCAATCGGAATTCGCCTTGATGATCGGCGTGAGCGTCTCGACCCTTCAAAACTGGGAACAGGGCCGGCGACGGCCCGAAGGTCCAGCGCGCGCCTTGCTCACAGTTGCAGCCCAGAATCCCGATGCTGTGGCGGCTGCGTTGGGGCCGTAGGAATAGGATATCAGCCTGTTGAGCCGACTCGCATTCTCTCAGGCGTCGCGCGTGAATTAACGCTCAAAATCTCGTAGGACGGATTGGCAATCCGTCCTCTGATCACTCGGCCCCGGGTCTATTTCCACCTGCCGGCCGCCTTAAAACCAATACCGTTGAATTAGCGTCAATTACTGGGGGGACAAGGAATTGCGATTCCTCGTCCCCACGCTCCGCGTGGGGACGCATGTCTGGGACGCTCTGCGTCCGCTCGATCGGGGAAGCCTCGGTTCTGGTCCGACGACGCGGGGCGTCGGGGAGAACGTTCCCACGCGGAGCGTGGGAACGAGAACGAATCCTTTGCTGTCTTCGATTGATCACTGATTCAACGGTATTGGGGTGAGACGGTGATGGCGCGAACGTCGAGTACGAAGAGAGAATACACACCGAGCGTGTTTTCCAGCGTCATTGCCGTCATCACCGTCATGCCGTCACCGGGATTTGAGCCGCGTCCGGGTCTTCGTTAATCAGCTCGCCGGAGCAACTCTCTATGCCACTCACACTTACGTGTGGCGACTCTTCTGTTATCGGAGGTTTTGTGCTGATGATCTCAATGAAAC
>JBIOJM010000399.1:0-8834 GCA_044450785.1 Isosphaerales bacterium | reverse complement strand
GCCGTATTGTGGTATGCCATGCCGCCAACCAACCCGGCCTTGACCATTTCGGCGTTCGCTTCCAGCTTTCTGTTGGGCATGGGACTGGCGCTCGCCTTGCGCGTCAAGGGCCTTAGGAAGCAAGTGCTGCTGTGGGCTCCCTTCCTCGCGGTCACGATGCTCAGCGCATTGATTGTGCCACACTTTGCTGAAAACCTGACAGGGTCATACGGGTTTGTCTTCGGTTTTTGCCTGATGCCTCCCTCCTTCGATCTTTTACGCAAAAGAGTTTGAAACCGTAGCCTGCTCAACTTGCGGGCAACCGAGGACATCGACCAGGAGAGGCTCGCCCGAAAACACACGGAGATGCGGGATCGGTTCGCCTCGATCAAGCTGCAACTGGACGTGATCGCCCCTCCCACAACGAAACGGCTGAGTTGACGGAGGAAGTTTTTGAACTTTCGCAAACACTTCGGGGGCAATGGCTTATCGCTGATTACGCGGCGAAGCGACGAATCCTGGAAATCGTACTTTTGAACTGCCGGCTCGAAGGCGCAACTCTCGTCGCCACAATGAGAAAGCCCTTCGACGCTCTCGCCGAAGGGCACTCTGTCTCGTCAAGTCGGGGCGGCGGGATTTGAACCCACGACCTCACGGACCAGATCCAAGCAATCGTTCCTGAACTACTGCACGCTCGTCGAGGAACGCGAGGTTGCTCGGCGCTGCGACGCCCAGACGACACGAAGTAGGCGCTTATCAGGCTTGATAGAGGAAGCTGACCGCTCGTCGGCCCCATTCGCATCAAAGATCGGCGGTGGGTCGGGTATTGGTCGGGATTCCGGCGGCGACGCTGGTGAATTACAACACGTCTTGACTCAGAGTTGTTCGGAGAACTACAACTTAAGTTGTTATTGGTGAGATGTTTATGATGAATGTCGGCAGCTTGATATACTCAAAGGCGGCGGGTTACATACCCGCATCCTTGGGCGTGAATGAACTGTCGTAACCTCAACAAAGAAAGGCACTTGCGAATTCTCGCAAGTGCCTTGGATGGAGGCGGCGGGAATTGCACCCGCCGCTCCGATCCTGCAAGCCCCGGTCTCTTGGTTCCCCCTCGACGATCTGGTATGGTGATTATCGTGGGCTTTACACTGGATTACTGCACGAAAATCGAACGTGAGCCCTTAGCCGATTATGAAGGAGGCTAACAATGCGATCGTCATACGTCCGGTTGCCGCTCCTGGCCGCGACCGTTTGGATGGGCATCGGTTTCTCGGTCCGGGCCACGGATATCCGCTACGGCGAGACCGTGTTCGTCACGCCCACCTCCACGACCTTCTCCCTGGCCCCCTCCTACGTCGTGTCGAGGTCATACGTAACACCGACCGCCTACGTCGTTCCGAGCTATTACTCAACAGGCTACGTCGTTCCGAGCTATTACTCGACCGCCTACGTCGCTCCGAGCTATTACTCGACCGCCTACGTCGTTCCGAGCTATGTTTCGACAGCCTACGTCTCCGAACCACTGACCCTGCTGCCGACGACCTACGTCGCGACCACCGATCGCAGGGGCCTCCTGGGCAGACGATGGCTGGTCGAGCGGCCCGTCATCGCAAGTTATGGAACGACCTACTTCCCTTCAAGCTATGAAACCGCTTACGCCCCCTCGTCGTACGTTCGCCCCACTTATTACGCAACTTCTTACCGGCTCAGGACCTACACACCGACGGTCTACGAGTATCCCGCGGTGTGGGAAACGGCCTCGGTGATTCCTCGTGGCGATTGCGACGAGGTTGCCTGGACCTATCCCGTCCAGACCCCACCGGCGTCGAGCATCACCGGTTCCCGCGCGGGCACGAGCAACAAGGCCGCCCAGAGCGAGTCGAACGAAGAGCCGATTCCTTCCTATGTGGATGTCCCGCCGCGGGACGAGCCCGCTGCCCCACGCAAACCCACGTCGGATGCCGCCAAGGCACAGACTCCGGCGGCCGGTCGAGCGGATAGTCCACCTGTTGTCCCGGCCGCTGATCAAGGACAGACTACGCCCAAAAATCAGACCAACCAGCCGGCTCCCAAAGCGGTCCCGGGAGCGGGCGCTAACCCCGGCGCCTCGAAACCAGACGCCGATGCCGCGGCCAAGGCCAAAGCCGGCGCTCCCGCCGCGCCCAGCGGCGATCCAAACGAGCTGTTGCCAGCGCCTGGCGCGGACAGTTCCGGCACGATCCGTCGCGACGCGGGCAAGGCGGTCTACTCCAGCACGCGAGCGCTGCGGCCCGAACGGCGAAATGTCTTGATCGGCAGGGTCGAGTCCAGTGCCGGCGATCCTCAGGGAGAAGTGCCCGTCACCGTCACGAGCCGGTCCAACAACTTGATCCATCATGACGGATTGACGAATGCATTCGGCGGTTTCGCGATCCGGCTCTCCGATGGCGAATGGACGGTAAATGTGAGGATGCCCAGCGGCCGTCTCTATCCCGTCAGGTCCGTCACCGTGAGTAACGGGAGGGTCCTGGACAACCAGGAAGGACGCGAAGTCTACAGCCTGATCATCTCTTACTGATCGCCGGGGATAGGGCGGAGTCAATACGATGGACGAGGTTCCGGAAATCTTGCTCTGCGAGGTCTCCAACGAAGTCGAAGCCGCGATGGTCGTCAACCTGCTGAACGAGGACGGGATCCCCGCGCGAAGCGACGCCAACCAGGCGATGAACGTCTTCGGCGGGCTCCCATTCGAACCGGGTCATTCCATTTTCGTCGCATCATCCGTGGCGAGAAAGGCCCGCGAAATCCTGGCCGAGTATCCCCATTTCAAGAAGCTCCGAAACGTCCACGAACCCGAGTCTTGAGACGACCAGGCCCCGGCGATTCGTGCCTCAGATTGGGTGACAGCCGGTGCGGGTCTGCTACGTGGTGAGCTTCTTCCATCCATTCGCCAGCGGCGCTGAACGACAGGCGCTGGCGCAAGGCTCGGAGCTCGTCCGGCGCGGGCATGTCGTCCACGTGGTCACACGATCGGTACCGGGTTATCCGATTGTCGAGGAAGAGTATGAGGGTATCTTCATCCACCGCTGGATCAAGACCGCGACGGGCGGCCCGCTCTTCGGTCTGAGCTTCGTGGCCGGCGTGGTCGGGGCGCTCTTGAGGCTCCGCGCCGAAATCGACGTGATCCACACCCACCAGGCGCTATGGGAAGCCGTGGCGACGGGCCTCGCTCGCCGCTTCCTGAAGAGCAAACCGACCTTGGTGCAGCCCGCCAGCGCGGGATACTACGGCGAGGCGGATGAGCTGGGGCGGACGCGCGGAAGCGGCATCCTCCGCCGGGCCATCCTTTCCAACACCGGCTTCGCGGCGATCTCGGCGGAGATCGAGCGGCAGTGGCGCGCGCTTGGGGTCGCCGAGGGGCGGATCGTGCGGATGGCCAGCGGCGTCGACGCGCATCAGTTCCGGCCGGGAATCAGCTCGGTCGAAGCGACCTTGCTCCCCCGTCCGCGGGTGATGTTCACCGGCCGGCTCCATCCCCAGAAAAACATCCCGCTCTTGCTCGAGGCCTGGTCCGAGGTCGCGCGCCGCCACACGGCCAACCTCATCCTGGTCGGTCCGGGGAGCGACCGCCAGCCGCTCACCGAGCTGGCCGGCTCGCTGGGCATCGCCGATCGGGTTCAGTTCGTCGGTGCCGTCGACGACCCCGCCGACTACCTTCGCGCCGCCGACGTGTTCGTGCTCCCCAGCCTCGCGGAAGGCATGAGCAACTCGCTCCTGGAGGCCATGTCGACCGCCCTGCCCTGCGTGGTCTCGGGCATCGGAGGCAACACCGACCTGGTCGCCGACGGCCAGACCGGCCGCCTGGTCCAGACCGCCACCCCTTCGGCGTGGTCGGAGACCCTGCTGGAGCTGCTCGAACACCCCGCCAACGCCCGGCGCCTGGGTGAGGCGGCACGCCGGCGCATTGACGAGGAGTTCGCTCTCAACGTGGTCGTGGACCGTTACCTCGAGCTGTACCGCAGGATGATCGACCGGTCATGGCCAGAGTGAGCGGACCAGCTCAGGGGCAGAGTTTCTCGAGCAGTTCGCACAGCTTCTCGACACACTCGCAGGACGATTGGGACCCGGTGCCGGTCGTGCGGAATCCGACGCCGCGGATGCTGACGCCTGGCGTCGGGCTGGACGAAGACCACGACGTCGTCGGACCCGTCGAACCGAGTCGTGATCGGGGTCGTGAACGAGCCGGCGGTGGTCGTCAGGGTGATGGCCCCGTTGATCGACGGGTCGAACAGCACGACGTTACCGAAGCGAGGCTTGGTGGGATCAGCCGTGTTGGTAAGGCGGCCGGGCCGGATCGAGACGGCGTCGAACGGCGCCGACCAGTCGATCACGTCGCTCCAGGAGCCCGGCGCGCCGACGGCATTGCGGCTATCGAAGCCCAGTACGCGTGCGGTCGTCGATTGCTTGAGATCGATCGCCACCCGGGCCAGCGCGCCGCCGGTGCGGGTGGCCAGGCTGAAGGGTCAGGGCGGCGGCGGTCGTGTAATCGTCGCCCGCACAGATCGGCTCGATTGCCGAGGCAAACGGCAGTTGTCGCCCTGCTGGCCCAGGCGTCGCAGGTCTCATCGCGCCCGACGCCATTCGCCAGGTCACGGGCCGTCCTAGACCCAGGAGGGCCACGGGACCAACGATGCGACTCGCCATTACTAACCGGAGTACGTCGCGACTGCATTCGTCCGCGCACGAAGCCTTGATCGGCCTCGCAACACGGCATCCCTGAAGCAACTCTTGGATCGGTACTGGACGTCACGCGTCGGATCTCTCGGTGAAGCATTGGCCGTTTAAATCAGGCGTCAAAGGCCTTGGTCATGCCGAGCAGCCGCAGAAGCCTGCGTTGCAGTCGGCTCAGCTCGGTCGTGAAAACCACGGGCGGGCGCCGCCCAACTCGGAGCGGAGGAACCGGCCTTGGTGTTGATGGATATAGGCCATGTTCTCGGTGCTGGCCAGCTTGCAGTCCGCCACGTAGAGGAAGTCTCGTCGTCCGGTCAAGCGACAGAGGAGATCCCAGGTAGCACGATGGGTTTGGTCGTCGGCCACATTGCCGCTGGCGACCTGGAAATACAATGGAACCGCGCCGTCCTTGGCCACCGTGAGGATGTAGAGCAGTTGCTTGAGGTCGGGGCGATGGTCCTTGTTGTAACCCCAGGTGATTGCCATGCGCGTGTGTTTGCCCCGCTCTTGTTCCTTAGTCGCGTCGGCATAGGCACCATGGAAGGTGATCGTGGTGGAGTCATTGTGCAGCTCGTCGAGGTCCACTTGGAACTCGCGGACCACATGGGTCACGAGCGCCAAGACCATCGAGGTGATGTCGCTTTGGAACAAGCGGTCGAGGCACCGCCCCACGCGGTCGTCATTGAGGGATGGCAACTGAGTGTCGATGAACCCGAGTACCTCGGGAGCATACCGCGCGGCCCATTCGCCGATGCCGTAGAGCGGCTCGCGGCAGAGGAGCATGTTTTTGAGCAGGAGTATGATCCCGATCGTGGGAGCAATTCGGCAACGTCGATCGGCGGATGGAAGGTACAAGCGGAGAAACTCCTCGAGGCGCATGCGTTCGAGGAGTCGATTGATGATTGGCACGGCGCCGACTCGGTACGAGCTCAGGGCTCGTCCCTTGGAGCGCGCGATCTCACCGGGGCGAGGGGCATCGGTTGAACGGGGAACATGGCGCTTTTTAGGTTTTTCCATCTGTGTCGCTCCTGACGAAGGTGTGACCGGTAGCGGCGTTCTCGCCGGGATTCCTGCGGACATGATTGTCCCGTAGGAGAAATCGTCGGCGACGTGGACTACCGCCGAGCCAGCGCGGTCCTCGAGGATCACGTCGGCAAGCTGCGTGAGGTGATGATCGGCAGAGCCCTCCGCTCGTGGTGACCCCAGGGCATTCCGGTCGTCATCAAGGCGCCACGCAGCCGCCGTCTTCTGGCCCGGGCGGCGGTAATTCGGAGATAATCAAGAGCAGATGTGCGGAACGTGCGATCGAGTCACGTACTATCGCACGGATTCCCGACCAGTGCCCGGCCGTCGTAACCACAGCGATCGCTCCGACCGGGCCCGAGCCGCGGACGGGTCCCTGATCGACGATCGCCAGCACGGAACCGCGCTCAAGAGGTAGTCGGGGGCTGGGCTGGTGAAAGTTGGCCTTGACCGGCTCCTGACAGTCCTTGGCCACCCTCAACTTTTGTTGCGCTTCGAGGAAGCGTTTGTTGGGCGCGGGTCTCCTGACCCTGCCCGAGTGCCTGACCGAAGGTCTCCCTCCTTCGGAGTGTGCTCTGAGAGCACGAATTCCTTTGAAGCCAAGGCCTGCGATTAGCGCAGGAGACCTTCGGTCAGGCATCGCGGCGGGGTCGTGAGACCCGCGCCGAACACTTCGACAAAAATCTGCCACCCTTTGGGGGTTGCCCTGCTTGCGAAGGAAAACGGCATGAACGCGTTGGCGGTGCCAGACCAACGTTTCATCATCCCACACGCACGCTGCCGGCCGATCCGCTCGCAGTGGGCGGTCCGCACCGAACAATTCACCTGAGAGGTATCAGCGACAATCTGTCCTGTCGCGTCCCTATTTTCAAAAAATTCGTGGACCTCGTGCTCGCCTCTGGTCGCCCCTGACATGAATCTCAGGAAGTCGGGCCAGTCCGGACGAGCAAGACGCCTAGGAAGGAATGTGGAGAGATCAATCATCGATGGGAACTGGGTTCATGACGAACGAAGACATCGCCATCCCGCGGGTCCAACGGGCCGACGCCCCCAACGTCCGCCCCATGAGCCCCGGCCCCAATGGCGATCGACAACCGGCTCCCCGCACGTCCCTCGAAGCGGATCGAGTCGGTCTGCTCGCCGGCCCGGCCGCTCCCATCGATCCTGACCGGCGGATCGAAGAATGGATCGCCAGCAATCTCGATCTCGATTTCCAGTCTCCGCCGGCGCAGCGCAGCGCGTGGAACCGGATCATCGACAACCTCCCCGGCTTGAAGCGTGCTCCCAACCCGAGGCGTCCCGAGCAGGCTGTTGAGGCGTCGTTCGACTCTTGGGCCAGGTTTCGCGTCGCCTACAAGCGCGGGATCACCGTGGTCCGGCTCGTCGACAAGGCCCTGGTGAAGGAATCGCGGATTCGTGAGCTGGCCTGCGACCTCCTGGACCTGATCGCGGCGGGGAATCACCGGATCGTCCTCAACTTCCAGGTCACGGAGCGGCTGGCGAGCTGGGTCGTGATTGTGGTGAACGAGGCCCGGCGCCGCTGTGCGGCCGCCGACGGCGGAGCGCTCAAGATCTGTGGGCTGCCGCGACCGCTGGCGTCCATTTTTCCGATCGCCGGAGTGGCGGTGGGAATCGACCTCTATGATGACGAGACGGCTGCCGTCAACAGCCAGTGGCCCGAGCTCTCGGGCCCGCGGCCGCTCCCGATCGAAATCCTGACCGCCCTCACCAAGGCCGCGGACATCCCGCCGATTCGAGGCGGCTCGCCCTCCGAGGCCGCCGGCGTCGCGAGGTCGGCCGCCCCGCGGCCGGACCCGCTCTTCGAGCATACGGCTCCGACCCCGACCGCCGAGGGTGGACTCGAAGTCTCACTGCGCGTCCAGGTCGGAGGCGCGAAAGGGCGAGCCGTCGCGGTCTCCGGTTCGAGGTTCGTGATCGGCCGCGACCGTAATTGCCAGTTGCGGCTCGGCTCGGCCATGGTCAGCAAGCTCCACGCCGTCATCGAGCGCCGGCCGGGTGGGATCTTCCTCCGCGATCTCGGCAGCACCAATGGAACGATCGTCAACGGCCGGTCGCTCCGCAGCGACGAAGCCGAGGTCAAGGATGGCGACCGCATTCAGATCGGGCCTGTCATCTCAACCCTGATGGTCGGGCCATGCCGGACAGCGGTCGGAAAGGTCGACGAGATGGTTGCCGGTTGGCTGCAAGGGGAAGGCACCGTCGCGCGGCCCTACCATGGTGAGGCCCAGCCAACCATCTCTTATCCCACCTCCGAAGACCCAGAGGCCGAGCCGGAACACCGCATCATGTGCGAGGTCATTCAGGACGTCCTGGTGATCACACCCCAGGTCAGCGAGCTGGAAGAAGACAATGTGATCGAGCTGCTCCGCTCCCATTTCCACGCCCTGTACGAACAACCCATGCCCCGCCAGGTCGTCATCAACTTTCAATACATCCGTTACGTCTCGGCCCACGCGATCGGCGTGCTCTTGGCCCACCACCTCCGGCTCGATCGGGCCGGCGGTGCCATGCGGATCTGCCAGGCCCATGCCCGCGTCATGGCCATCCTCCACCAGGTCCAGCTTACCATGCTCGTGGAATGCCACCCGACATTGGACGAAGCTGTCCTGGGCGCGTGGCCGTGTGCTGAGAAGCGGTCAGCGCTCCAAGATTGACGATCAGGATCTCCTTTCCAACAACTTCCGTCCGATTGTCGCTCGCAACCTCTCCGCGCGGTGCGCGCATCGTTATGGTAGGATAATGGGATCGCCGGACAGAGTCGGCTCCGACACCAATCCGACGCGCAAAACTTGATGTTGCGCTCTTCTTAGTCTCGCCCCGAAGGGGCTGCAACATGCCAGCCCAGGGCAACGCCCTGGGATTCGGAAAACGTGATGACCCGTGCCCTGAAAGCGCCGAACATGGTGTACAATCCTAGTGGTATCGTCCTTCATTTTCCATTGAGGCAGGGAGCCTGTCCTTGTTACGCCCTTTCAGATGTAACGATTGAATTCAAGGGCGTCGGGAGTGATGACGCCCGAACTCGGGAGGTTCATTCAGGACGCGCGCGGATTCCTCCAGTTTGGGTGCATGGACGGGTTCCTTAACGGGTTCCTCTT
>JBIOJM010000398.1:0-8899 GCA_044450785.1 Isosphaerales bacterium | reverse complement strand
GGGCGGGCTGATGAAAACCAGGCCTTGCCATGCGTGCGCATTCATCCTGATTCCATTGAAGAGGCCCTCTGTTCGGCGCGGGTCTCACGACCCCGCCGAAGTGCCCGACCGTAGGTCTCCTGACCCTGCTGACCAGCCCGATCGAAGGTTCTCTGATCTTAAGCCGTGACTTCAAAGGCACTTGCGTTCTCAGAGCACACCCCGAAGGAAGGAGACCTTCGGTCAGGCACTCGTGCGGGGTCAGGAGACCCGCGCCCAGCGCAGAGGGCGGGGTCAGGAGACCCGCGCCCAGCGCAATCACGCGGACGGCGGTAATACGCTTTCTTCTTCGCGGCCCTGAATGGCATCGTAGAGCCAGGCACTGGCGAATGCCCAGCGTCGTTTGGCGGTGGCGAGGGAGATGCCGAGGATGCCGGCAGCCTCTTCGAGCGATAGCCCGACGTAGTAGCGGAGCTTGACCAGCTCGGCCTTGCCGGATCCTCGACGGCCAGGCGGCTCAGCGCCTCATCGAGGGCCAAGAGCTTGTCCGGGCTGGACGGAGATCGATCGGCGAGCTCCACATGATCCAAGCCAAGACGGTGAAAATGGCCCCCGTGTTTCTCTGCCTGCTTGCGCCGGGCGTTTTCGACGAGGATGCGGCGCATGGCCTCGGCCGCGGCGGCGAAGAAGTGACCGCGGCCGTTCCAGGGCTTGTTCGGGTCGTTCCTGACCAGCCGGAGATAGGCTTCATGCACCAAGGCCGTGGCGTCGAGCGTCTGTCCCGGCAACTCGCGCGCCAGCTTCTGCGCAGCCAGCCGGCGCAGCTCGTCATAGACGAGCGGAAGCAACTCGGGCGCCGCATGTGGCTCGCCCTGGCCAACAGCCTCCCAGATGCGGTTGACGTCGCCGTGCAACTGCGATTCGCTCATGCTTGTGTGCCTGCCGTCTGGCCGGTCAATCAGGACGGGTCGGCAGCGAGGTCAAGGACGGCTCGTTAAGCACAATGACCGCGGGACGCTCGCCCGCTTGGGTGTGGCCCGGCACCGACGGAAGCCGAACCCGCCAGACCTTACCCTTTTTCATGTCTGGTGTTTTCTTCGGCGAGTTGTTCGACCAGGACGAGCGCCTCGGCGCTCCCCTGCGACCAGGCGTCCAACTCGGCCTGGAGTTCCCCGGGGATGACGACGTCTTCCGGTAGCGTGATCTGAACTTGCAAACCGTCGGGAAGGGGCGTCTGCGGGACGATCTTACCCTCGCGAACGACGCCCCAAATCGTGGCAGCCATGAGCGACCTCCACCGGAAGCAATCTGCGATGGTTTGATTGTATCACGGACGGAAATGGCGATCGAGGCCCATCGATCATCGTGATTCAGCCGTCCAACCCCCGTGAACTCACCTGGTGGGCTCGCTCGACCGGAACTGGGGCCAGCGAAGCTTCATGCCAAAGACCGGTTCGCTTGTTGTTTCCAGGTAACCTCCATGGGCTGCGACCACCCGCGCCAGCAGAGGGAGAGCCAGGGAATCGCCGCGAACCGATGGCCGTGGTCCGTGAGGAATGCCGTTCCCATGTTCCTCGTCAAGTGGGTGGTTCGATGGAACGATTTCGTCCCACGCGACCTCGAAGCAGCCGTCCGCGATTCGCCAGCTCAGGCAGGATTGCCACGTCGGATGGCCTGCCTCGGCCCTCCAGCCGATGAACGCGTCCAGGCCTAGTCCTAAGTACATAGGGTCAAATTCGCCAGAATCGTCCGGGTCGGGGCGATTGATGACGAGCGTCCGTCCCTTCCCACTGAACGAAGAACGCCAGGATGGCAGACGTTCCGTGACGAGCAGTCCGAGTGGAGAACGGACCATGGTCACGGACAAGGGTCGATAAATCACTTGAAGCCGATCGAACATTCGCTCGATCTCTTCATAAATCCGTGCCAGCTCGATCCAGGACCGATGCATCGGTCCTTCGGCCTCTCGCTTGAAGAGGTAGAGGCCCATCTTGATGCCGTTGAGCGAGTTGCGGCATCGATGATTGAAGCAGCCCAGGATCTGACGGAGTTGGTCGAGGCCCTCTGAGTCGTCCTCCAGACCGAGAGTCGACGAGGAAGGCCCTTGCGCGGCCAGTCCTTCGTGGGGTTGCGGACTCATGAGGTAACACCTGGCTGGCTAACTGAGCCAAAGTTTCCGAGCGTGAGTATGCTTGATTGAAAGGGTTAAGCTGGAAGAGAAAAAGGCAAACGCGGTGCCGGTCGGTCAGTCTTCGGTCGATGCAAACGGCGCAAACATTCTGGAACCAAAGAAGTTGAATTCAGGCGGATGAGTTGGCCATGGCTGTCCAAGTTGCGAGAATCGCGAATTCAGATTCTCTATCCGCCTTGATCGCCTGGCAAGTGGGAAGTCGACTCGCTCTTCGGCGAGCGAATCTGACCTCTTGAGGTCACGATGCTTCCATTTCGCCCTTCATCCTTCCGACTCATCCTTCATCCTTCATCCTTCATCCTTTCGAAGAGGGTGGCCAGGCGATCGAAGTCCTCGCGCGTCTGGTAATCGATGATAATCTGACCGCGATCGGGATTCCTCGCTCGGATCAGGACCGGCGTGCCCAAGCACTGGAGAAGCCGTTGTTCGAGTTCGAGAAGATGGGGAGGCCTGGCGTCGTGAGTGTGGGCAGTGTCTTTGCGGATTCTGGGACGTGATGGAGTGGGTACGCCCGTGATCACGAGGGCCTCGGTTTGTCGTACGGAAAGGTGTTGAGCGATGACCGTCTTACAGCCGGCAAGCTGGCTGTCCACGTCTGGGAGGCCGAGGAGCGCCCGGGCGTGCCCCTGAGTGATCTCGCTGGTGCGCACCGCATCGAGGACCTGGCCGGGGAGCTCGAGGAGGCGGATCAGGTTGGAGATGGTTGAGCGGTCGACGCCAAGCCGGCCGGCCAGCTCTTCCTGCGTCCCACCGAATCGGGTCAAATACTGGTGGAAGGCACTCGCCTTGTCGATCGCATTGAGGTCCTCGCGCTGAAGGTTCTCGACCATCGCGAGCTCGAACACGCGTTGATCGTCGAGGATGAGGATCCGGGCGGGCACTTCGTGAAGTCGAGCTTCGATGCTCGCGCGCAGCCGGCGCTCACCGGCGATGAGTTGGTATCGCTCTCCCACCGCCCGGACCAGGACCGGCTGCAGCATGCCGTGCTGGCGCAACGAGTCAGCCAGGGAGGCGATTTCATCGGGGTTGAACCGCCGGCGTGGTTGGAACGGGTTAGGGTCGATTTGATCCACGGCGAGCTGGACCAGCTCGTTCGCATCGAGGGAGCCGGCTTCGAAACCCCCTTCTTCACGGCCAAGCAGCGCTTCGAGTCCGCGTCCAAGACGTCGTTTATTCACGGTCCAAGACCTCCATGACAAGTTCCGTATATGCACGGGTGCCTCGTGCTCGCGGAGCGTAGTCCAGCACGCTCAAACCGTGGCTCGGCGCTTCACTGATGGCGACGTCGCGGGGAATCAGCGAGTCGAAGACGGTTTCGGCGAAGTACTCACGGACTTCATCGGCCACTTCGTTGGCAAGCTCCAGCGTGGGGTCGAACATTGTCAAGACGATGCCGCCGATCTCGAGCCGGTGGTTGTCCCGCGACTTGGTCTGGCGTGCCAGGTCGATGATCTGAGAAAGCCCCTCCATCGCGAAGTATTCGCACTGGATCGGGATGAAGATCTCGGCCGAGGTCGAGAGCGCCGCTCGGGTCAACTGGCCCAGTGAGGGAGGACAATCGATGAAGATGAATTCGAAGCGGTTGAGCTCGTTCGTGAGTTGCTGGCGGAGGCTCGCGGCCCGCTGGCGATTGGAGGCCGACAGCGCGTCGGCGTCAGCCAGGCTTTGCGAGCCCGGCAGCACGAACAGCCCGGGTGACGCGGTTTCGACCAAGGCGGCGGCGAGGGGTTGGCCGGCGACCAAGGGATGGCGCGCTGCCGGGGCGACGCCCAGGCCGCTGGTCGCGTTGCACTGGGGATCGACGTCGATCACCAGAGTGGTCCGTCCCGCCTTGGCCAACCCGGCGGCGAGGTTGATCGCGGTGGTTGTCTTTCCCACGCCCCCCTTTTGGTTGGCCACGCTGATGATCCTGGCCATCGTGAACGCCTCCGCGTGGTCGGCGCGCGGATAGCGCCGTGTCGAGGCCGGGATCGTAGCGACTGTCACTGCCGGTGTAAAGTTCAGTTGGTTCACCATTTCATCGCGCCATCAGCCGCCTGGCGTCGCTCTCCAGCAGCTCGCTGTAGGTGATCGGGTAATCAGGCTGCGCGTTCAGCCGCTGGAGCCTTTCGGGGAGCGCCGCGAGCTGCTCCCGGCAGCGCCGGCGGATGCACTCGAGCGAAGGCAATCCCGTCACCAGCCGGCCGGACCGAAGGACCGGCACCAGGAGCGGCTCTCCTTCGGCCGTCTCATCGGCCCGCGCGACCTGGTCGCCGCGGAACCGGCCCGCCGGGTCCCGGCGGCGAAAGACTTGCTTGGCCATGGGGTATGACTGCTTACCCGGGCTGAGCTTGAACTTCCCCTCTCCTTCCAACTCGACGAGCTTGTAGACCATTGCCAGTGCGGGGGCGTCGCGGGAAGTGACCAGCTCGGTCCCGACCCCGAATCCGTCGAGCGGCGCTCCTTCGGCGGCGAGCTCGGCGATCCGGTATTCGTCGAGGTCCCCCGAGGCGACGATCTGGACTCGCGAGCGGCCACATTGATCGAGGATCGCCCGCGTCTGGCGCGCCAGGGCCCCCAGATCACCGCTGTCGAGCCGGACGGCCCGGACCGGCGGTTCGATCGCGGCGGCGCGGCGCGCGCCTTCGAGCGTGTCATAAGTGTCGACCAGGAGTGTCGTGTTTTCAGGGAAAACGCGCGCGTACGCCTCGAATGCGCCAGTCTCGGTCGCGAAGGACTGAACCCACGAGTGCGCCATCGTTCCGATCGCGGGGATGCCCAGCCGGCGCGCAGCCTCGGCGTGGCTGGTGCCGTCGAAACCGGCAATGTAGGCTGCGCGCGCGGCGAGCATACCGGCTAGCGGTCCATGCCCCCGCCGCGCGCCGAATTCAAAGAGCGACCGCCCGCCGGCCGCCGCGACCACTCTGGCCGCTTTCGAGGCCACCAGGGTTGGATACGCCAGCGACGCCAGGAGCAGCGTTTCGACCCACTGCGCCTGCGGCAGAACAGCCGTGACCCGGACCAGCGGCTCACCGGGAAACACGACCGTTCCCTCGGGCACCGACCACACGTCTCCCTCGAATCGCACCGCGGCGAGCGCTTCCATGACGGACGGATCCAACTGAGCGAACTCCGGCCAGCGGCGGATCGCCTGGATCTGTTCCGGTGAGAAAGCCAACCTGAGCAGGTCGCCGATCGCTTGCTCCAGTCCCGCGAAGACCAGGTAGGCCCTGGCCTCGGGCATCTTCCGGACGAAGAGCTCGAAGGTCGCGCGCCGGCCGGCCATCCCCGATGCAAAATAGCCGGCCATCATCGTCAGCTCGTAGAGGTCCGTGACGGGCCCCAGGGCCTCGGGATCGGGCCAGAGCGAGACCGGCGGCTCGGGATTCATCGGACCTCCCCGATCCGTCTCGGACGCAGCAGCCGAAGACCGGCCATCGCATCGATCGATCGTCCGCTCGCGGCCGAGGGATCAATGTCCAGGAGCGTCGGCAGATTGAGCGTCGTGGGAATGTCGCGAACCACGACCCAGTGGCTGAGCATTGGATCCAGCTCCTTGGCCGCAACGTGAGATTGCCGAATCATCGCCATGTCGAGCAAAGCCCAGGATGTCGAAGCCCCCTGCTCCAGCAAGTGAGCCAGATCGGGCTGGCGAGGACCGTCGACGCCACCAGCCAGAGCCAGGTAAAAGGCGAGCGGCGGACGAGCGAAGAGGCGCAATTCCCTGACATCCTTCGGCAACTCGCTCTGGATGGATCGGCAAGCCAGGCGGAGCGAGTCACTCGGTTCCAGTAAGCCCATGCGTCGAGTTTTCCAGGGCGAGCCCGGCGATTCTGCTTGGAACACGACACCGGCGACACAGATCAAAGCGAGCTGCGGCAGCGGATCCGAAGAGAGATTCCATCCCCATCCGGCACCTCGTCCCCTGACCTCGCACGTCGATCGAATGGATGTGAACAATCCTCCCATGAAGAGCCAAATGAACGCCTGAATGGGCAGCCATAGCCGAGCATAAGCATGATAAAACGGGGTAAGTACCGCCAGGAAGGCCCAGCCCACACCGAGGAGCCACATCGATTTCGTGGCGAATCGCATCCTCCAAATGATGATGAAGCTGATCCAGACCAGCACGCACCACCACCCGAAATTGGGATGCAGCCAGACACCCATGAGCGTGAGACTCACCACTTCCACGAGAATCCGTGGGAGAAACCGGCGTTCGATTCGGAAGTCGCCCTGGGCGATCAACATTCCCAGGGCGGCGGCGAACCCAGCACCGGCGAGCCATGCCGGCCCACCGGAGAGAAACTCCTGCTGATCGAGCTGGATCGACAAATGCGCGGGCCACGACCCAATGCCGGACAAATAACTTCGCTGGTGCGCCAGCAGCGCCCTGTAGCCTCCGTGCGACTCGACGAACTGGAACCACGGCCAGTACACGATGGCCGCGACCAGCGCCGCGCCGAATCCCCATCCCCACGTGGCGATCGTCGACATCGAGCGCCGCTCTCGAGGATGAACGATCAGCCAGAGGGCAGCGGAGAGCGCAACGATCACACCGGAAATCCATCCATTATATTTAAATAGCTGCGCAACTCCGACGGCCAGCCCCAGCCAGACGGCTCGAGTCGGATTCGGGCGTTCGAGAAATCGCTGCCCCTGGCCGATCGCCAGGACCCAGAACAGCAGAAAAGATGCGTCGGTCAGAGCCATGCGCGAAAACGCGACGTGAGGGCCGGAGAGTGCGGCAAAGGCCGCGGCCACCGCTCCCGCTCCGCTCCCGAACGTCCGGCGAGCCACCCAGGCCGCCGCCGGGATCGTCAACGTTCCGGCCACGATCGAGACGAGGATCGCCGAAAAGTCGCCGACGCCAAGTCCGAGGTAGCACAGACCCGCCAGGACCGAAAAGCCGGGGGGAGCGTAAGCGACGGACGTCGGATCGAAATCCCGCAGTCCCCCCGGTGAAAACACCCACAGCCCCGCGAGAGCGTAGATCCCTTCATCGAAGTGGACCAGGCCGAGCCGGCCGGGCGACCAGAGTCGCAGCACGGCTCCGACCAGAGTCAAGGCGATGACAACGAAGATTTCGCGGCGGAGACCGGAATCCATTCGGGGCGGCTTTGAGCTCATTCCTGCCGATTCTACTGGCAAGCGGAACGGGGGGCAAATCACTCACGGCTCGACGAACGGCACATCCGGCCGTCCACCGTGTTTCACGTGGAACACGCCCGCGGTCGACTTTTACCCCGGTGCTAAGGAGCTGCGCGAAAATAACTTGCCGCAAAAGTCGTCTTTCGCTCCGCGAAAGGCGACACTTATTTCCGCGCAGCGCCTAACCGGCCGTTTCACGTGGAACACGTCCGAATTCTCTGCCGACCAGAGGGCTCTGTCCACGTAACGAGTTGGTTCTGCTATGATTCACTGGCAACTGACAACTACTTTGGGAGTTGCGATGGCCGTTGCTGTGTTCACGGATCGCCGCATGAGCGAGCACCGGGTTCCTCCCCGCCACCCCGAGCGGCCGGAGCGACTGCTCGCGATCCTGCGTCATCTCGAGCGCACGGGATATCTGCCGGCCTGCGCCGGTGGAGCGGTGCCGGAGGCGACCGCCGGCGAGCTTGCTCGGGTTCATCCGGCAGATTATCTCCGCCGGGTCGCCGAACTCGAAGCCGGCCGCGGCGGAATGCTCGACCCGGACACCTGGGTCTTACCGGGATCGAACCGCGCGGCTCGGCTTGCCGCCGGCGCTGGTATCGAAGCAGCCAGGTATGTTCTCGGCGCGCCGGATCGACGTGCCGCATGCTTGGTCCGCCCGCCGGGACACCACGCCCGACCGGGCGCGGGGATGGGTTTTTGCATCTACGCCAACATTGCCCTCGCCGCCGCCGAAGCGCTCACTCACTTCGACGTGAACCGGATCCTCATCGCCGATTTCGACGTCCACCACGGCAATGGAACCCAGGAGATCTTTTACGATTCGGCTCGCGTCGGGTTCCTCTCGATTCATCGCTATCCCTTCTATCCGGGAACCGGTGCGCGGGACGAGACCGGCACCGGTGCCGGGTTGGGCCATACTTTGAACATCCCCCTCCCGTATGGCACGGCGCGGCGTGAGTATCACGCGGCCTTTCGGTCCGGTCTCGAGAAACTGGCGGGGCGAATTCGACCGGAGCTCATCCTGATCAGCGCGGGCTTCGACGCTCATGCCGAAGACCCGGTCGGCGACCTGGGACTGGACATCGAGGATTTCGAGATCCTGACCAAGGAACTCGTCGCGGTCGCGGAGACTCACGCGAAGGGTCGAGTCGTCAGCGTACTCGAAGGGGGATACAACGTGCCGATTCTGGCCGGCTCCGTCGTGGCTCATCTCCACGCGCTCGGCGCGAAACCCGGCCGAGCCAAGCCCGACCAGCTCGGTATCGGCCCTGATCCTCGTGTTCCCTGATCCCCGCGAAACGGAATCACCCCGACGGGATTTGAACCCGTGTTGCATGCGTGAAAGGCATGTGTCCTGGACCGGGCTAGACGACGGGGTGGTCGCGACCAAGGTCGTTAAGAATGTAAACCGGCCCCGGCTGATTTGAATAGTGGTCAGTGGTCCTTGGTCCTTGGTCCTTGGTCAGCGGTCAGTCAAAGAACTGGGCAGAGAAGACCGTCCGGAGCGTATTCAGCAGCCACTAGCCACTAGCCACTGAGACTCGACCAATGTCTACTGACTACTGACCAAGGACCAAGGACTAAGGACTAAGG
>JBIOJM010000397.1:0-8900 GCA_044450785.1 Isosphaerales bacterium | reverse complement strand
CCACAGCCCGCGCGGTGGGCCTCGCCGCGCCGCGTCGCGGCTCGACGCACCCTACGGCACGGTTCCGCGCCCGCCTCAGCCCGACCCGAGACGCGCGCACGGCGCAGAGATCCGACGGAGGTAGAATCTACTGCCTACTGCCTACTGCCTACTGCCTACTGACCACTAACCACTATTACCTGGTTCACAGGCTCTTCAAGTAAGCGATCAGGTCATCGAGCTCTTTCTCGGTGAGCTCTCCGAGGGCCGTGACATTCTCGGCGCTGTGCGGTCCGGAGAGTGCATCGCGGAGGGTCTTGGAGCGGCCGTCGTGGAGATAGGGGTCCTTGTCGTACAGGCCGCGGAGCGAGGGGGGGTTGTAGCCGCGATAGGCGTCGTCGGGCTCTTCGAGCCCGACCACGTGGATCTTGCCGTCCGTGAGCTCGGGGCCGCCGTGGCAGGTATTGCAGGCGGCTTTCGGGGAACGGAAGACTTCCCGGCCTCGCTCCGCGGCCGGCGTGAGGCCGCCGTCGGGCTTCCGGAAGGGGTTCTTGGGATAATCCAGCGTGTCGAGATACGCGACCACGGCTTCGACATCCGCCGGTTTGGGCCTCGGGCCTTGCATGCTCTTCGTGAACGACTCGAACATCGCGGAATCCAGATCGGCCTGCCAGCCGTGCCAGGTCCAGGGCTTCGTTTTGGTGACGCGGCGGAGGGTCGGAACTTTCTTGCGACTTCGCAAGTGAAACGTGCTCAGGTCCTGCCGGCCGTCGTTGAGCGTGTCGAAGTCGAGGCCGTTGGTGTGCCCGTCGCTGTGACAGGTGTTGCAACTGTACCACTGGTTGAACGAGTGCTCGGCATCGTGAAAGACGATCTCTCCGCGACGAGCCAGCGAAAGCGTCTTGGGCCTGCCCAGAGAGATCGTCCGGACCAGTTTCGCTGACTTGGGGTCGATCACCTGAACCGCATCGGCGAGGTAATTCGCCACAAACAGGGCCGAGCCATCCGGGGCGAATGCCAGCTCGGTCGGCCGGCCGCCGACAACGACCCGCCGGTGCCTGCCGTCTTTCCGGAGCAGCTCCGGGTGGATCAGGTCGCGCGAGCCGTTCGGCCGCCACGGCAAAGGCTTGAGGTCGGTCTGGAAGATCATGACCTCGTGCGTGCCGCCGCAACTGATCGCCACGAATCGGTGATCCCGGCTGACTGCGACCCCGTGTGCGTCGCTCGACGCCTTGCCCTGCGCATCCAGCGACAGAGTCTCATACGACGTCGAGCCGTCCAACGGAACCCGGGTCAATCGCTGGCCGAGGACCCAGCCCTTGTCGATGTTGTCCTTGGTCGTGGCAAACCCACGATTGCGCATGTGGGCGATGTAACCCATCTTTCCGTCCGCGCTGATGGCGACCTGACGGAGATTGTCGCCGTCGATCGGAATGGTCTGAACGACCGTCCATCCGCGCGGGTCGATGATGGATACGCTCTGCGACCGCGCGTTACTGACCAGGAGGCGCGACTCGCCGCCAGCCAGGGCAATGCCGCGCGGCTCGCGGCCGACAGCCAATCGGCCGCTCACCTTGCAAGCTTTCAAATCGACCCGAACCACTTCGTTGCTCACTCCCACCGCCACGAAGGCGGTCGCGCCGTCGGCTGTCATGGCGACGCCCCGCGGTTCCGGCCCGACCTCCACGCGACCGGTCACCGCGATCTTGTCGTCCTTGAGCTCGAGAATCGCCAGATCGTAGCCGTACCAATGAGTGACCACGCCGCGCCGGCCGTCTCGCGATAGCGCCACTCCCGCCGGCTTATCGCCGGTCTTGAGCTCGTGAAGCACGCGCCCGGACTTCGTATCCACCAGCGAGACGGTGCCCGAGGTCTGGTTGGCAACCAAGAGCCGCGTCCCGTCCGCTGACAGCGCCAGCGCGATCGGTGAACGATGAGGCTCATCCCCGAGCGCCGGTGAACTCGGGCCAGGGGCATGTGCGTCTTCACCATCAGCGGTCGTGAATGGCCTGAGCGTCACGAAACTTGACGCCAGCATGATCCCGAGGAAAAGCACCGCCCGAGATGAAAGTTTCTTCTTCCTCATGGAAAACGCTCCCGACAAGTCGATCATTGAGTCACTCAGACGCCTGGGGGCCGGTTCGAGGTCAGACCAGCCCGCCCACCTGCCTCACATTCGTTCCACGATATCGATTCCAAGGAGGCCGAGCCCAAATTTCAAGGTCCGGGCGGTCAGGTCGCAGAGCGCCAGCCGGCTGTCACGACGCTCGGCCGACTCGGCCTTGAGAACGGGACACTCCTCGAAGAAGGTGCTGAACGCGTTCGCCACCTCGAACAAATAGTCGGTCAGGATGTTGGGCTTGAGCTCGGAGGCGGCCAGCTCGAGTACTTCCGGCAGCCGGAGCAGCCGCACGCCCACGCCGCGTTCGGCCGGATGAGAGAGCGCGATCGCGGGCCGCTGCCGCTTGATCTCTTCCGGCGCCACCCCTCCCTTGCGGAAGATGCTCTGGATGCGTGCGTATGCGTACTGCAGGTAGGTCGCCGTGTTGCCGTTCATCGCCATCATCTTCTGCCAGTCGAAGACGTAGTCGCTGATCCTGTTCTGGGAGAGGTCGGCGTACTTGATCGCTCCCAGCCCGACGACCTCGGCCACTCGCCGGCGTTCGGCAAGATCGAGATCGGGGCTATTCTGATCGATGACCTTGCGGGCCTCAGCCGTTGCTTCATCCAAAAGCGACTCCAGACCGATGACGTCGCCTTCGCGCGTCTTGAACGGACGGCGATCGGGCCCGAGGATCGTGCCGAACGCGACGTGCTCGAGATCGACCGCGTCGAATCCCCACTTCCGTGCCACTTCAAACAGTTGCTTGAAGTGATCGCCTTGCCGGTGGTCGACCACGTAGAGAATCTGATCCGGGTTCCACGTCTCGATGCGATACTTGATGGTCGCCAGGTCGCTTGTCGCGTACGTGAAGGCTCCATCCCGCTTGCGAACGATGAACGGCGCCTCGGTCTGGTCGACGAATACGACGATCGCCCCGTCGCTTAGGACGGCGAGCCCCTTACCCTGCAGGTCGGCCACGACCGCGGCGAGCTGGGGGTCGTAGAAACTCTCACCGTGTTGCACGTCGAACCGGACACCGAGGCGATCGTAGAGCGCCTGGAGCGCAGCCAAACAGTGCGGCATGAACCGGCTCCAGAGCGCCCGGTTCTCGGGATCGCCGGAGTGGAGCTTGGCGGTCTCAACCCGCGCCGCGTCTTCGACGCCTGAGTCGCCGGCCTTGATTCGATCCTGGGCGAGCCGATAGAGCCGCGCCAGCTCGCTCACGGGATCGGTCGCGAAGCGCGACTCGTCGCCGGCGTTCTTCCATCCCCAGAGAATCATGCCGAACTGCGAGCCCCAGTCGCCCAGGTGGTTGTCGCGGACCACCCGATGCCCGAGCGCCTCGCTGATCCGTGCCAGGCTGTCGCCGATCACGGTGGAACGGAGATGCCCCACGTGCATCGGCTTGGCCACGTTCGGCGAGGAAAAGTCAATGACGACCGTCTTGACCTGGCGAGTCTGACCCAGCCCCAGCGCCTCATCATTCAGGAGTCCTCGCAACGTGGAGGCTAACCAAGAGTCATCGAGGCGAACGTTGAGGAACCCGGGCCCGGCCACCTCGGGCGGACCGGCGATCGGTGCCAGGTCGACGGTGCGCGCGAGCTCCAGCGCCAGATCGCGGGGGCTACGCCGCAGAGCCTTGGCCAGCGCCATGCACCCATTGGCCTGATAATCGCCGAACTTGGGATCGGTCGCGGGGCGGACCGCCTTCTCGAAGGCGGCCCGATCCGCCCCCGCAGGCAGGGCTGTACCGAAGATCGTCCTCAATCGTTCAAGTAGATTCATGGTGCCACATTCAGAATTCCGGAATCCCGGTTCAAAACTCCGGAGCCAAGATCCCAGACTCCGGAACCCGGATGCCAGATTCGAGATTCCAGATTATACGGCGTCACAACCGGGCTGTTCGGCTCGCGATTCCGGTTTAGCCTAATGGTCAGCGGTTCGATTATGGAAGGGTGAAAGTCCCGAGCGGGCCGTTCGAGGCAGGGGCGCAATTGCCGAAATAGGGGAGGATCGCCGAAGAGGGACTCTCTCATTGTGCGCCAGAGGGGGGTTGACCGCTAGCATAAATTCTCTGAGATTCTTGGGGAATGCCGGCGGAGGCGACGAGTCGACGAGGCTGGACGTGGGGCGGATCCGATTCGTGGATGGGCAGCGCGAAGCGAAGCCGGCCGACGAACTGCCCAAGGCAATGGCCGGCGCGGCTATGCAAAACGTCACGATGAAAGGCATCGCGCGCAGGGAGGCGTTAGGGCAGCACCGGAGTGCGAGACCGGCGTCGCGGAGAGCGAATCCGCGGCTCGAGGCCCTCGAAGGGCGGATCATTCTTTCCGCCTCAACTCCGTACCTCCAGACGAATCTTGTTTCCGACATCCAAGGTCTCGCCCAGATCACCGACGCCAACCTCGTCAACCCATGGGGAGTGTCCTTCGGCGCCACGAGCCCTTTCTGGGTGTCCGACCAGCATTCCAATATGTCGCGTCGACGGGCGACAACGCCATCTACGCCATTCAGAATGCGGCGTTCGCGACGACTGACGGGGGCATCGGCAGACTCATCTACCAGGATAACGCGCACCTGCGCGGGCCGCTCGGCCTGGTGCTGGCACCCAACGGTGACTTGATCACGTCCAACGGCGATGCCGTCAACCCCGACCCGAGTCAAGCCAGCGAGCTGGTCGAATTCACGCCCACTGGCCGATTCGTCGGCGAGTTCTCCATCGATCCGGCGCAGGGCGGAGCGTTCGGCCTCGCAGTCACGAACTTCGCCGGCATCTTGCGCCTGGCCGCAGTCGAGGACGTGACCAATAGCGTCGATGTCTGGACCGTTGATACGCGTTCCGCGGGGAGCCCTGCACTTGGTGGTGATCCGGCATTCGCGACGCCAGCCGTCAACTCGTCCGGAAGCGCACTCGCGATGACCCCGAGCGGCGCGAGCGTCGACGAATTCTTTGGCACCCTTGCCGACGCCGTCGTACCGTCAACCCTGTTCGGCCACCGGCGTTCGCCAGCTCTGTGACAAACCCATTCCCGCCGACAGGCGTGATTGCGGCTGTCGGCGGGATTTACGTGGTGTGAGGCCGAAGGAACGCCCGCCCACACCCGAAGGGGTAGCGCCATGCCTCTTGGGCGTGTCCCTGGGGGAAGGACCCCCGCCGCGGCCGCGCAGGACCTGCGCCACGGGCCGCCCGCGCCGCCGGCCGTGTGATCCGCTGCGGAATCGAGCCACGCCGCTCTGAGGGCATTTACGGCCGTCCGCGCCCCGGCGATCGCCGGGGCCGAGATGGTCGACCTGGTGGACACTGATCGGCGCTCAGGCCCCGTTGCCCTCGGCCCCGGGCTGTGCCGGCGACTTCACCTCTTCCATCACCTCGACCAGCAGCATCTCGACGAGATGCAGGCCGTCGTCGTCCTGAACGACCAGCGACCGTCCCCGCGGATCGCAGGACGCATTCTCCGGATGCCCTACCGTGAACGACTCACCGCTGGCCAGCTTGATCAGGAAGGGCCGGAACGGACGGGAGGTAATCATCTGTCGGAGCTGCTCTGGTGTGGCCATGGGTCACTTCCCCCCGCCGTCTTCGGTCTCATCCCGCCGGATCTGCCGATTGGTACGATGGTTCACAGTCGAAATCACCGCATTGCACATCATAAGGGCTACGAACGCAAGTGCTTTCTCCCCGGACCGCTCACTACTCCCGCGATCGCTTCACGCCCTCGTAGGCCGCGGAGATGTCCCAGATCAGCACGGTCGTGTCGCTCATCCCTGAGACCAAAGTCCTTCCGTCCGCCGAGAAGACCAGAGAACGGGCGGCGCCCGTCCGGGCTGCGAGCCGGAGGACCTCTCGCTTTGTGTTCACATTCCAGATGCGAATGGTTGCATCCGGCTTGTCGCCGGCGGCGGACAACGATGCGGCGACAAGACGGCCATCCGGCGAGAGGGCCAGCATACCATCGGTGTACGTCTCCACATGCAATGTCCGTCGCGCCCGGCCGGTCTCCAGGTCCCAGACCAGGAGCTGATCGTCGAAGTAACCGGCCGTCACGGCGGTCTTGAGGTCCGTCGAGAAGGTCGTCGCCACGATCTCGGTCGGTGTCCCCGCCTCAGGATGGGGCGCGACATGACGATGCCCCGCGATCGCGATCTCCCGGGTCACTTGGTCCGTGGCGAAATTCCAAAAACGGAAGGTCGTGCTGTCGTCGGCAAAGATAATCGTCTCACCATCGGACGCGAAGCCGAGCGCGCGGATCTGTCCCCCGTCGCCGAGAAACTCGGCGGCTTGTCGGCCCGTGGCGATTTCGCCGACGATAATCATCTGGTTCCCGACGGCAACGCCGGCGCTGCGCTTGCTGCGCAACACACGTTGGCCATCGCCTGCCAGCGCGATTGCGACGTGTCGTCCGTCGGGGGAGAGCGCGAGCTGGACCGCGCGGTAGTCCACCGGAAACTCTCGCTTCAACGTTCCACCAGGCAAGTCCCAGAGCCTGGCGATCCCCCGAAAGCCCGAAACCTTCGCATCGAAATACTCCCCGACCGCGCCGAGTGTCCGGCCGTCGCGCGCGAATTGGATCGCGCAGACATGACCACCCTCCCGCAGCTCAATCCGCCGCAGGTGCTGCCCTCGTGGTGCGTCCCAGATCTGGATCGCTCCTTCTTGATCGGCGGTCGCGACAAGCCGCCCGTCCGGCGCGATCGCCGCGGAGCAGACCGCTGACTGGTGGGCCGGGCCCTGAAGGAGACTCGGTTTTCCGGTCGCAATGTCCCAGAGATGGACGGTGTGATCGCCGCGAGCCGCGGCGATGGTCCGGCCGTCGGGAGCCAAGACCAGGCTCTTGCCGATTCCGACCCCGGGCTCCCTCAGCTCCACCATGATGGTCCGGTTGATCTTCCCCGAGGGAAGGTCCCAAACGATGAGCCGGTCACGATGGGCAGAGACCAGCGTTTTGCCGTCGCGTGACAACGTGACCTTGCACAGTGCTGTGACATCGCCCAGGTCGAGCTCGCGAACCAGTCGGCCCGTGACCGGGTCCCAGATCCGGATCTTTGGAAACAACTCGAGCGCCAGGTTGGCGCCAAGATCGCCTACGCTCGGCCGGCGGTCGCTGCCGCCGGAGATGATCGTGCGGCCGTCGGGGGTAAAAGCGAGGCTGGACAGCCCCCAATTACTCACGTTCCCGATCATGACCGGCCTGGCATCGCCGTCGAGGTCCCAGATGCCGATCATGCCCATCCGACCGGTCAGCCTGACGGCGCCGACCGCCAGGCGCCGACCGTCGGGCGAGAAAGCCAGCGGGAGACCGCCGCGATGGATCTGATCGGGGAACGCGAGCGTCCGCCGCTCTCGGCCGGAGGCCACATCCCACACGAGGACCCGCTGGTCCTCGGGACTGGCGGTGGCCAGAGTCCGGCCGTTGGGCGCAAACGTGAGCTCGAACACCCTGCCCGTGTGAGATTGGGGAAGTGTGATCGCCTCGGCCGCGCCGAGGTCCAGGAGTTTCGCAACGCCGCCGAAGTGGCCGATGGCCATCTTCCGGCCATCGGGAGAATACTCCACCGCCGTGACGTGAATCGAATCTCCGAATCCCCGGGGAGCGGGCACCGGCGCACCGGTGGCGACATCCCAGAAGCGGGCGCCGTCGTGACCGGTCGAGGCCAGCGTCTTCCCGTCGGGCGAGAAGGCGAACCCACCCACGTAGCCTTCGTGGCGCAGCCGCGTCGTCCCCAGGCGCGCGCGGGCGTGGTCCGGAAGCTTGCAATCGGGCGGTTCCGGAGGTTCGGCAGGCCCGGACGTCGGCGATCGCGTCGCGTCGCGGGTCACATCGCGGCGACCTTGGTCGCGGACTTCTGGACTGGCACCGGTTTGTGCCAGCGCGGCAGCGAACGCCACCAGGGCCAAGAGCGCGATGAACGCTACACCTGGCGTCTTCCTTTTTGCGGGGATAACCATGAAACCTTCCCACGCTATTTGAGATCGAAGTGTAGATCCCAGATCAAGATCGACGTGTCGGACATCCCTGAAACCAGTCCCTTCCCGTCCGGTGTGAAGGCCAGCCCCAATGTGGGTCGGCAAGGGGTCTCGATCGTCTGGAGCTCCTTCTCGTCTCTCAGCCGATAGATGTGAATGACACCGCGTTCCCAATGGAACGAGGTGCCGGCGGCCAGGAGTTGCCCGTCTGTCGAAAACGCCAGGGAGTTCACGTAGGACTCGGGGATCACGATCGCGCGACGCTGGTGTCCCGACTCGCTGTCAACCCAAGAAATCGTACTATCGGCTCGTCTACCGTCTGAACGCGTTCGTCCATCCGCCAACTTGATTAGCGCCGGCCTTCCACGCGCGGCGATGGCGACCGTCTTGCCGTCGGGGGAGGCCGCCATGGTGCTCCCCCTTGGGCTCGTGACGGCTCGGCGAGTCGCGAGATCAGTGATCCGTACTCCCGAAGCCTTCCCGACCGTGCCCAATTTCGTGCCATCGCGAGAGAGGACACCGGTGTGGGCGAAATTGCCCGGGAAATCCTTCCGAGCCCCTTCAGCGGCCTCGGGTGGAGTCGCGCTGCTGACTCGGTGGCTCACGACATCCCAGGTTCGCACCGTCCCGTCGCTCCAGCCGGTGGTGACGGCGTCGCCCCGTGAGGAGAATTGGACGGCGACGGGATAGATGCCATCTCCCGGGGATGGGATGGTCCATCGTTTGTCACCGGTCGTCAAGTCCCATAAGTAGACGCTGTTCTCCCCCGGATAACTCGTGCCCGTCACGAGCGTCTTTTCGTCGGGAGAAACGGCCATGGTGCGAACCCATCCCTGGTGTCTCAGCACCGTT
>JBIOJM010000396.1:0-8906 GCA_044450785.1 Isosphaerales bacterium | reverse complement strand
GTCGCCCGCTCCGCGGGTTGCGTCGGCACTGGGCCACAACTGGAGGCGCTGCGATCATGCCAGACCGAATCATCCGCACTCTCGAGGGCGCGTTCATCACGGCTCGGTTTCAATCGATCCGGCGGGGCTCAGTCCGTGAGTGGCGATCTCGTGGGCGAGCTCCTTGGCCATCACGCTATTCCGGATGCCGTACGTGAAGTAGATCGTGAAACCGATCGCGAGCCAGATCACCAGTCGCAGCCAGTTTTCCGCGGGGAGTGAGAACATGAGCACGAGGCAGGTCACGATCCCCAGGATAGGTGTGACTGGCATGAACGGGACCTTGAACGGCCGGTGGGCATCGGGATTCGTTTTACGCATGATCAGCACGGCTGCGCACACCATCAAGAACGCCAGGAGTGTCCCGATATTGACCAGCTCCGCCAGTATGTTCAGGGGGAGGAGTGCCGCCAGGGTCGCGACGAACACGCCGGTCAGGATCGTCGATTTCCAGGGGGTCTTGAATTTCGGGTGAATCGAACCGAAGAAAGCCGGTGGTACCAGTCCATCTCGGGACATCGCCAGCAGAACTCGCGGCTGGCTGAGCATCATGACCAGGAGCACCGACGTGATTCCGGTAATCGCTCCGACGGCGATCAGGAACTGGGCCCAGCGGAGACCGACCTGCGCGAATGCGTCGGACACCGGAGCGTCGATGTTGATCTTGTTGTAGGGGACCATGCCCGTGAGCACGGCGGCGACGGTGATGTATAAAAACGTGCAGATGATCAGCGACGTAATGATACCGATCGGTACGTCGCGCTGGGGGTTGCGCGCCTCCTCGGATTGGGTCGAGACGGCATCGAAGCCGATGTAGGCGAAAAAGATCGTCGCGGACCCGGCGAGCATTCCCGCGAGGTGGCCGTTGTTCATCTGGCCCCAGATGGGATAGCCGAAAAAGCTGATCCCGCCGTAGCCGTATGGTGCGAACGGCTTCCAGTTCGCGGGATTGACGTAAAACGCCCCGACGATGATCACGAAAAAAACGACCGACAACTTGACGATCACCATGGCCGCATTGAAGTTCGCGCTTTCCTTGATCCCAATGACCAGAATGGATGTGACGATCGCAACGATCACGATCGCCGGGAGATCGACGTATGAACTGGTCCAGACGAATTTGCCCTCGAGATAATCGAATGGTGAATTGGCAACGATCGCCGGCCAAAGTGGCTTACCTCCGTTGAAGAACTTCAACAAGTCCTGGAAGTAGTGCGACCAGCCGTGAGCGACCGTCGAGGCCCCGACGGCGTATTCGAGCACCAGGTCCCAGCCGATGATCCAGGCGAACAGCTCGCCGAGCGTCGCGTAAGCATAGGTGTAGGCCGACCCGGCGACGGGCACCATCGCGGCGAATTCGGCATAACAGAGTGCCGCGAAGATGCAGGTCATGCCCGCGGCAACCATCGAGAGCGACATGGCCGGACCCGCTTTCTCGGCGGCTGCGACCCCGGTCAAGACGAAGATGCCGGTCCCGATGATGGCGCCGACTCCCATGCTCGTCAGGCCCACGGGACCGAGTACCCGCTTCAAGCGGTTTTCACCTGTCACCTCCGCCAGGAGCTTTTCCAGGGGTTTCGTCGCGAAGAGCTGTTTTCGCATGCCGGCCTTTCTTGACGGTCAGACTGGGTTACAAGATCGTTCGATTGCCCGCGCCGCGTCATTCCGCCACGTCCGCCGGCACTCCGGCATATTGCCGAGATCGAGCGGCGAGGGAGAGAATCCTCCCACACTCGACTGAAGCTGCTGGGAGAGCTATTTGCCCTTGTCGTCAAGTTCCTTCACCTCGATCTTGCGGATCGCGACCTTGCTGCCGGGGTCGTGCTGCTGGAAGGCGAAAAACCCCTTTTCCCACGCCTTCGTCTTCTCTTGCAACTCGAAGAGCAGCTCGCCGTTGATCCACACCTTGATGTGCGGAGAGACTTTGCCCCTCCAATTCTTGTCGACACACTCGACTTCGTAGTTAAACCAGGTGTCCGGTGGGACGATCTGCTTGTAGATGTGCAAGAAACCGTAGATCGAGCCGGTCCTGATCGGGTCGCTGTGGGTACTGTCGATCTGAGCCTCGTAGCCCTTTCCGAAGTCGCCATCGGCAACCGGGCATCGGAAGTACATCCCCGAGTTGCCGTGGTCGTTGATCTTGATCTCGGCCCTGAAGCGAAAGTTCTTGTATTCGCCCTTGGGACTGTAGAGCATGGAGGACTGACCGGTTCCCACGATCGCTCCATCCACGACTTCCCACTTGCTGCCGCCGCGACGACCCTCCACCTTGGTCCAACCGCTCAACGTCGTGCCGTCGAAGAGCGAAACCCAGCCGTCGTCCTCCCCGGCCGCCAGGGGGACCATCCCCAGGAGAATGAAGCCCACACTCCACGAGGTCGCCAACTTTTGCAGTCGATTCATGGATCGTCAACCCCCGATGTTGGCCCGAGGTCGAGCCGAGAAATCGATCTCAATCCCATTTGAGACAGCGAGTGTAAGCGAAGAGAAAACGTGTCGCCAGAGGTCTGTGCCAGCGAAGTCATTCGAAAACTCATCCCCGAACCGCTACAATCAAAGCCAACAATTGGAACTCGACTGTCTGCGGTGTGATCGAGGGACATGGTTCGTGAAAAATTCTCTGTTGAAATCCGCCTTTGGCCACGACGCTTTTCGGCCCGGGCAGGAAGAATTGATCGACGCTCTGCAAGCTGGCCGCGATCTCCTCGGGGTCATGGCCACGGGAAGCGGCAAATCGCTTTGCTACCAGTTCCCCGCGGTGGAGCGCGAAAAACGCTGCCTGGTCGTGTCTCCGCTGATCAGCCTGATGAATGACCAGGTCACGAAACTGGAGCTGGCCGGCATCCCGGCGGCCGGTTTGCACAGCCATGCTTCCCCCCCCAAGCGTCAACAGGCACTCCAGCTTTGGGCCGCAAAACGACTGCGTTTTCTCTACGTCGCGCCGGAACGATTCTCCGACGACGGGTTCATGGCCTCGCTAGCCGCCAGCCGGCCGGATTATGTCGTGGTCGATGAGGCGCACTGCATTTCGCAATGGGGACACGATTTCCGGCCCGAATACCAGAGCCTCGGCCGGCTCAAAGAACTCTTCGACATTCCCATCGCGGCGTTCACGGCCACCGCCACGCCGCGAGTTCAGAAAGAAATCATCGCCAATCTGAAACTGCGCCAGCCGCTGGTGCGGGTTCACGGGTTCTATCGGCCGAATCTTTCGTTCTCGGCAGTGATGGAAGCCAGCGAAAAGCGCCGCGCGAAGCGAATCTGGGAGGAAACGGATCTCGATGGCGCAACCATTGTTTATTGCTCTTCCCGAAAGCGCGTGGATGAGCTGGTGGAAGAGCTCCGGAAAGGAAGACGACCCGCCTTTGCCTATCATGCGGGCCTGGAGGCCGATGTCCGTGAAAAGGCTCACGGTCATTTTCGAGATGACGCGCGAGTGGTCATTGTCGGCACCAACGCGTTCGGGATGGGAGTGGACCGGCCGGACGTGCGGTGCGTCATCCACGCCCAGATGCCGGGAACCGTGGAGGCCTATTACCAGGAGGCCGGCCGCGCCGGACGGGACGGCCTGCCTGCGACCTGCCTGCTCCTGCACAGTCCCGGAGATACCGCAATCCAGGAGTTCTTCAACCGGCAGTCCGTCGAGTCCGTGCCGGCCGAGAAACGGGAAGAGTGGGAACGGCACCGACGGGACCAGTTGGACCTGATGCGCCGCTATGCGTACGGGGCGGGCTGCCGACAGCAAGCGATCATGGACTATTTCGGGGATGCCGAGACTCTTTCGCGGGGCTGCGGTCACTGCGATAATTGCCAGACTCCGGAGGCTGCGCCCGTCGATGACAAAACCCAGGAAACAGTCCGCATCATCCTTTCGGGCGCCACGCGCCTGGGAGGCCGCTTCGGCGGCAGCCAGCTCGCGGACCTCGTCACGGGGAGCGATACGGCCCAGATCCGGCGGTACAAACATGAGCAACTGCCAACCTATGGCCGCTTGAGCTCCATGACCAAACGCCAGGTTCAGGCGATGATTCAGGCGCTCATCCGTCAGGGATACCTGCGACAAGAGGGCCTGCGCTACCCGGTCCTGGCCATCACCGACCTCGGCCGCGAGATCATGCACAATCGAGCTCAAGCGCAGTTGGGTTCCTGGGAGCCCGCTCTTTCCAAAAAATCCCACAAGGACCTGCCGGTGCCCCGGGCCCCATCTTCCACGCCCCCGACGGAAGAACATGCTGAACTCCGCGCGGCGCTCCGCGACTGGCGCTTCCGCAAGTCACGGGAGATGGGAGTTCCGCCCTACACGCTTTTCTGGGACCGCACGCTGGATGAGCTTTGCGCCCGGCGCCCGGTCACACCGGAAGACCTGGTCACCATCTGGGGCATTGGCGAACAAAAACGCCGCACGTTCGGAGCGGAGATTCTCGCGCTGATCGCCTCCTGTACGTCGTGATTTGAAAAAGAAGACACCCCGTGAGGACCCAGCCCATGTTGATGATGCGCGGCGATTTGAGACAGGCAGCCTGCCGTTTCCTGGGAGTTCTCTGCCTGGTCGCGACCGGAATCCCGGCGTGTGCCCAGGGCCCCGCGACGGTCGTTCCCCAGTCGCGGGGAGGCCCCTGGATGGAGCTGCACCGGCGCTTTCTGAGCGAGGCGAAGAAGGGAGACGTCGACTTGCTCTTTCTGGGTGACTCCATCACTCAAGGGTGGGGCAACAACGACGTTTGGAAGCGGTTTTATGGGCCGCGAAAATCGGCCAACTTCGGCATCGGCGGCGATGGAACCCAGCATGTTCTCTGGCGGATTCAAAACGGCGAGCTTGTGGGAATCGAGCCCAAGGTGGTCGTGCTCATGATCGGGACCAATAACTCCGGCTCGAGCACGCCGGTTGAGATCGCCCAGGGGATCACCGCCATCGTCGCCGAGGTGCGAAAGCGGCTGCCCAGGACGCACGTCCTCCTGCTCGGGATCTTCCCTCGCGGCCAGAAACCATCGGCGCTTCGCGAACGGCTCAAGTCCGTGAACCAGCAGATCAGGGGGCTCGATGACGGCTCGCACGTCCGCTTCCTCGACCTCGAAAAAGCATTCCTCGATGAAGACGGCACGATTTCTTCCAAGGTCATGCCGGACTACCTTCATCTCAGCCGCCAGGGCTATCGGATGTGGGCCGACGCCATGGAACCCATGCTGTGGTCGATGCTCGACGAGCCGAGATGAAGATCGAGATCGAGACGTCACGAGCCGAACAGGTCGGAAGGCTTCAACTTGGGTAATTTGCCCCACATGGCCTGCTGGTCGGAGTAGGGGTGACACGAGGATTCGGGCTTCGGCTTCTCGAGCAGGGGCAGAATCGCGGCGGCGAGCTTCAGATCGAGCTGTGTTGTGATCTTGATGTTCAGTGGCGAGCCTTGCACGATGAAGCAGGGGTGGCCCATGGCCTCGACGAGCTGGCAGTCGTCGGTCAGGTGGCCCCCGATGCGCGAGCGTTGAGCGTACGCCTTGATCAGGAGGTCGCGGCGGAAGACCTGAGGAGTCTGGGCGAGGTAGAGACCCTCGCGGGGAACGGTGGCGGTGGTCAGGCGATCGTCACCGGCTCGCTTGATGGTGTCGGCGACGGGCAGGGCCAGCAGGGCGGCGCCGTGCACCCGGGCAGCCTCGAATACGGCGTCGACGGACTCGCCCAAGAGGCATGGCCGAGCGGCGTCGTGCACGGCGACGTACTCGCACTGCGAGTCGACGAATTCGAGCGCGCGGGCGACCGTATCGGATCGGACTGTTCCGCCGTCGATCACCTTGATATTCATGAACGCCACGCTGGCGCGGTAGCGGCGTTCGAACAGCTCGCGATCCTCGGCCGCGATGGCCATGATTATCTGGGCCACCTCATCCCGGTTGATGAACGGCTCGACGGCGCGAAGCCAGACGGCTCGCCCCTCCAGCTCGGCATAGATCTTCTTCTGTTTTGGGTCGGCGAACCGCGCGGATTTCCCCGCGGCAGGAACGATGACGGCGAATTTTTCCATGGACCAAGTCCTTCTCTTTTGGGAGATCAACGTGATGGATTGCCTCGGTCCTCAGTGTGCGTCGATGGTCCTCGACTGGCTCAAAACCCAGTCCGCGGCTTCGTCCGGCGACCGATCGACTCCGCCGGCTCCGAGCCAGGGTTTGCTCTGGAATCTGGTTCCATACCAGGAAGATGCGCCGGCGATCGTATCGTCTCCAGAGCTTGCCGGCGCGATCGAACATCTGCATTATGCCGTCTTCCGGCGTTTTAACAACCAGTTGACCCGCGCCGAGCGGTCGCGACTCGATAATACGATCGACAACGCCCTCTTCAAGATTGATCGATATTTGCCTCGCGCCCCGACAGACGTGGCCGAGGGTTCGGCGCCGGAAGTGAACGCGCTGCGCGCGCGCATTCGCGACAGCCGCGAACAACTGGAACGGCGAATCCACCAGGCCCGCCGTGCCGATCTCAAACTGGCCCAGTTGTCGTCGCTCTCCCCCGAGTCGTTCGAGGAGTTCGTCGGCGAGCTCTTTGAAATGCTGGGCTACGACGTGGAACGAGTCGGCGGCTCGGGCGACGAAGGGGCGGACCTCCGCCTCCGCCGCCACGACGGCCTGCTGGCCGTCGTCCAGTGCAAGTATCACAAACAAGGCGTCGTCGGCTCCCCCACGCTCCAGAAGTTTTTGGGCACGATCCATCATACCCGCAGCCACAAGGGATTCTTTGTAACGACCTCCACGTTCTCGCTCGCCGCCGAGAAGTTCGCCGCGGAAAATCCGATCGAGCTCTTGGACGGCCCTCGACTCGTCGAGCTGATCCATGACGCGCTTGGTCCCAAGGCCCGGCACGACGAGCAACCGACCTGGTTCTGAGCGGGCCCGCGGTTCGCCGGTGGAATTTCCCGCAAACATCGAGTCGACGAATGACGTATGGTAATAGAGGAGGTCATCACAAACGGAACCGAGAAATCCTGGGCTGTCACTTGACTGAGGGTTCGAACGCCGGTTAGCTTCTCAGGCGTGGTACGGAAAGGATGCGTCTTCCCGTCTCACCCTTGGCCAAGGAGGGTTATTCAATGTCCACTCGTACCCATGACGACGCATTGCGGACCTTGCAGCTTCCAGACCCCTTCGAAGACTTGACCGGAGTGATCGGTTCCGATCTCAAAGTGATTGCAACCGCGCTGGCTGAGCGCGCTGCGGTTCGCTTGCTTCTCTCGCGTCGCCAGACCCACGAACTGCGGCGGACGCTCTGGAACAACATGACCGAAGCCATCAACGAAACGATGGAATCGCTCACCGTCGAGAGACATTAAGGTCTTCTCATAACCCAGCAGGCTCGCAAAGGCTTCCTGACGAAGATGGCCGGCGAGAGTGTCGGCCCTACACCAATGGCTCGTCTCATCCTCGGTGCCACCGGCTCGGTCGCCGCAGTGCGGACGCCGGCTCTCTTCGCCGCGCTCCGCGCGGCGGGGCATGAGGTGCGCGTGGTGGCGACCCGGCCGGCACTCTACTTCTTCGAGCCCGCGGAGCTCGGCCGGACCGCCGGCGACCCACCGGGTGCTCCCGTCGCCGGTCCACTCTTCACCGACGGAGACGAATGGCCGGGGGCCGCATACCACCGCGGCGACGACGTGTTGCACATCGAATTCCGGAAGTGGGCACGGATGTTGATCGTGGCACCGCTCGACGCCAACACCCTCGCCAAGTTCGCGCTGGGAATTTCCGATAATTTCCTGAGCTGCATCTATCGCGCCTGGGACTTCTCCAAGCCGGTGATCCTGGCGCCGGCGATGAATACGTTGATGTGGGAGAGCCCGGTCACACTCCGCCATCTTCGCCAGGTGATCGAGGATCGATCGCCCTTTGCGATCCCGAGCGGCTGGACCCTGGACGAGGCGCCCGCCGTCTTCGCACGCCATGCGCCGCAAATCATCTTGATCCCACCGCAAGCCAAACGCCTTGCCTGCGGCGACGTCGGAAAAGGCGCGATGGCCGAGGTCACGCGGATCGCCGAGGTCGTCCGCGAGTGGTCCGATCAAGCCGGCGTGCGATCGCCGGATGAGTGATCGATTCGAGCTCGAGGCGCCTTGACCACGAGGATGCAGGGCCCCGTGGCATGCCCTCAGAATCCCACGCCGGTCTCCAGCCGGAGCGGGACGGTGATGGCCTCGGACTTCTCGAAGTACACGACCCGCACCCCGATACGGGTCATTTTGGGCACGTTGAACATCACCGTGCCGCCCTGTTCGCCCGCGAAGGTGCCGCCCTCCAACGTGGCGACCTCCTCGCCCTTCGGGTTGAGACAGGCCACGATTTTGATCGGCCTTGCCGACTGTTCGTAGTCGAACGCGACTTGCATCGATCCACCAGCACCGCCGCCCGGCGCGAGCGGTGCGAGTAAAGCCCCGGCCTGTCCGGGCTCTTTGAACGTCAGGCGCAGCGGGCCGATCGTCGCCTTGGTCCCCGGCTTGGGCTCCAGGCCTTTGCGTTCGGCCGTCCGTTCACCCGACCCCGCCAGGAAGACGAGGTCCGCCTGGATCTGGAGCTAACCCGAAGCGCAAGCGAGGATTCCGAAGGCGATTCCCTCGCGTGCGCGTTTTTGATGTTGCGCTATTCTCCGAACCGGAATTGCCTTGAAAAGTAAGGGTTTTTGCTATTCGGGGACAAAAGAGGCTACGAATTCACACCCCTCTGGGGTAGGAAAAGCCGCGTTTTTTGGGGACTTCTCGCTGATCACCACCTGGGAAGGAAGACGAAACGATGCCCCGCTGTTTCTGGCTCCCTCTCCGAGGGGAGAGGGCCGGGGTGAGGGGCGAGCGGCACCGAGAGCCTTTGGACAAGTGATCCGTCTGCTCCGGTGT
>JBIOJM010000395.1:0-8952 GCA_044450785.1 Isosphaerales bacterium | reverse complement strand
GTATATAGGGCCACTGACTCGCGACGCCGTAAGGTAAAGTACGATAAACACCAACAACAGCGGGAGCCCAGTACGTCGAAAAACAGTTCACGGGCCGTGAGGGCGCCGCCGAAGGCGGCTCGATCCGTTAACCCGAAGCGTTAGCGAGGCGATCGCTGGGGGAATCCTCGCTTACGCTTCGGGTTAGTATGGTCAGTCGGCGGTCCGATTGAAAACCAATGGAGTGGCCGTGTTTGACGGTCATCGCGGTCGAGAGTAACATCGGGCAAGGATCCACCGAGTCGCCCATCGGATCGTCTCGGGAGCCTCCCCATGCCGCCTTCTTCGCGCGGGGAAACGCACGGGACGGGGCATTTCGATTCTGAGGGGGAGAGTGTGGCGCCATGAGTGCCGAGCACGAGTCCCAACGAGTCCGGAGGGACTCGGACCGGATTGACGATCCACGGCGAGCGCGGTGGCGGATCCGGGTCGCGCTTGGTCAGGAGCCGGGTGATCTCTTGATCACCGGCGGGCAGGTCGTCAACGTCGCACATCCCCGGCGTGCTCGGGGCACGGCACGACGTACTCGAGAAGGTAGAGGCGGCACTCGATGCCCGGACCGTTGTGGACGGGCACGCACCGGCGCTCGCCGGCCGGGAACTCATCGCCTATGTGGCCGCGGGTAATCGCTCCGACCATGAATCGACGACCGTGGAAGAGGCCAGGGCCAAGGCCGCGCTCGGGATGCTGGTCCAGGTCCGCGAGGGTTCCAGCGCCCGGAACCTTCCTCGCGCTCTCGGTCATCCCGGAATTGCGGATCACCGCTCAGGGCGTCTTCGACGTGCTGGAGCAGCAATTCGTCGAAATGTGAGAGGGGCGTTTTCCCTCGATCGGATTGTTCCCTGTCTATTCCTTGTAGGACTCGCCGCGAGTGTGCAAGCTCGCTACGATATGGGAAGCGGATGCTGGATTCTCCAGTTCGGGGCCTGTGTCCAAGGAGCGAGGCGATGCGTATCCGGTGGGGGGCCGTCGCGGGGGTGGCCGTGCTCGTCTTTGCCTCGCACTGTTGGTCAGCCGAACCCATCGATCTGAAAGTGCTCTACGCGGGCGATCCCAAGAGCGATCGCACGGCAGACTTTCGGTCCTTCTTGGAGAAGCACTTCACTGTGGTGGGTCTGGCCGATTATCTCTCGCTCCGGCAGGCGGAAACCAAGGGCTATGATGTCATCATCCTGGACTGGCCAGACTTACCACCGCGCGACCAGGGGGTGTTCAGACATCCGGCCCTGGGTCGCGACTACGATCGCCCGACCATCCTGATCGGCGGCGGGAGTCTCGGAGTGGGGCGGAGCCAACAACTGAAGCTCGACGACCTGTGCCTCTGCCTGGGGGACGCTGCGCACGGCATCGTGACCACTCACGAAATCTTTCACAAGCCGAATGATATCTGTCTCACTTTCGAAAATCGCCAGATCCCCAAGTATTATCGCAGTTGGCCGAACGAGGAACGACTTGGTGAGACAATGAAGGTCTGGAGAATCCAGAAGAGGGGATGGTCGCTCGAGAACCCGCAAGACGTCTCATACCCCTTTGGAATGGTCTCCGACCCCTGCGGCTTCTTGGATTCGCCTGACTGCGAATTCATCGCCAGCGGGCTCAACATGAAGAGTCCGGAGGCGGTCGCCATCGGTAGGCAGGGGAACTTCCTCCTCTGGGGTTTCTACTCCCCGCCCTCCGATCTCTTGCCCGAGGCTCGTCAATGCCTCGTCAACGCGATCTGCTACATCAAGAAGTTTGACGGCCAGATGCCGCTGGTGCGAAAGACGCGACGAGGACTCGCGAGCGCGAGGCAACGGGCCCTCGTCTATGCCTCCGATTTCAAGATGATCTTGGATCGGGAATGGTTCATCGGCACTCAGCCCGAGTCGCTCCGCAAAGACCCGGACAAAATTGCCGAACTCCATCGCGAGCGCGTGCAACAGTATCGAGACTATTTCCCCGAGGAATTGCGACGGGCATTCGGGAACGACCCTGAACGATACATCAATTATTACCGGGATAATCTGGAGTTCCTTTGCCCCAGCCGAGGCCCCGGCTTCCCCTTGGCGCTGGACGAGGACGTGAAGGGATTCGGATTGTCCAACCGCAAGGTCGAACTCCTTGACAGATGCATCTCCATGCTCGAGCACGGCGATCAGCGCGACCGGGCTCTGCGAGTCCTCAAACGTTACACGACCGAGGACTTCGCCGACGCCAAGGACTGGCGGACGTGGCTTGAAGCCCACCGAGATCGGCTCTTCTTCACCGACGTCGGTGGCTTCAAGTTCATGATTGCACCCGAGTCGATGCGGGGCGCGTCCCGCACGGCGACAGGGCGTCCCGAGCCCGACTCGGAACATCCGGTCGTATCCCAGGCCGAATTGTCGCCACCGAAGGTCAAGGCCGGCGAGAGCCTGGACCTGGTCGTTCGGGTCAAGATGGCCCCGACCTGGCACATCTACGCGGCCGAGGGGTCGAAAGGCCCCGGAGTCCCGACGGCCCTGAAATTGAAGCTGCCCAAGGGCATCAAGCCCGAAGGTGAATGGACCGGTCCCGAGTCCAGCCGAGGCTTGGATGGCCAGATGATTCATGAGGGAACGTTCGAGTTCCGCCGCAAACTGCAAGTCGATCGGGATGCGGCCCAGGGTTCAATCCGGGTCTTGTGCGAGTTCAGCTATCAAGCCTGCAACCTACGCTCCTGTCAGCCGCCTACCAAGGAGAACCTGGAGGCCAAGGCCATGATCACCGAGCGATCGCGCACCGCGCAGTAGCCATCATCTCCTTCGCAGAGCCCCGACCAGCCCCTTTCGATACGTGACAAATCGGGAAGTTGATTCCGGCCTGTTCCTTACCGCTGCCGCCTTTGCAAAATCGGGTCGACCTGGTGAGCCTGTCCGCCCCGGATGAATTCAACGAACACTCGATCGCCCACCCGTTTCCTGCGAATAACCTGGACCATACCGCGGATGTCCGCCACAGGATTTCGGTCTACGGCGGTGACCACGTCTCCGATCTGCAACCCTGCTGCATCCGCGGCGCTGCCCGGCATCACCTTCGTGATTAGGTTCCATGGAATCAACTACCGCGATACGTGCTGTAGCCGAACGGAGATAGCAGCAGAGGAATGTGATGGTGCTGGGCCGGGTCGTCGATCTGGACGACCACGTGGACCTCGGGATAGAAGGCGCGGATCTCGAGTGCCGTGAAGTAGGCCCCGGTCGCGAAGCGGAGCCGGTAGACCTGGGGTTCGAGGGGGGCGAGCGGCGGGTCGAACTGGCCGATCCGGCCGTCGTCGTCCGTGACGCCGCGCGCCAGCTCGGCCCAGCGCTCCAGGCCAGCCGCGATCTCGACCACGACGGTGATTCCACTGGCCGGCTTGCCGTGCGCGATGTCGAGGACGTGGGTCGTGATCGGGCTCATGGGGCGATCCTCTCCAAAGGGACAATCCTTTCCAGTCGAAGCCGTGTGATCTTCGCCTGCTCGGCGGCCGCGATCCTGATCTCATCCTCGGCGTCGTTGGCCAGCCTCCGGCCGAGCAGCGAGAGCATTTCATGGGCCGTCTTGCCCGTCGCGAAGACAATGAATATATGGCCGAAGCGTTCTTCATACCGCCGGTTGCCCTCGGCGAGCTCACGGAGCACTTCCTCCGGCGCGCCTAGAGAGCCCCTCTGTTCGAGGGCCGCCCAGTCCGCGGTCGTTGCAAACCTGGTCCGCAGTGCGTCCATGTCGCCGATCTTCGGATGCGCCGCGAACGCCTCGAGCCAGTCGACGCGAGCGAGGCCCCACCAGATCTGTAGGGCGGCCTCGAAGAGTGCCGCCTCCGAGGCGAACGGCCGGCGCCGCGCCATCCGCCGGCACCACCGCGTTGATCCGCAGCAGCGCTCGAACGACTCGCGCGCCTCGTCTTCAGGCCATGCGTTGATATGTTCCAGATTCATGGACAGTTTTCTCCTCGGTGCCCGGCTGCGGTCCCGATCGCTCTCCCTCGGGGTGACGCGGAGAAGTGGCCGCATTGGTAGACCGCACACCCTCTCAGGTACGTCGTCTCGACCCGGCCGGAGAGGATGCGTCCTTCGTATGGAGTCGCGCGGTGCCGGTGGAGAAGGGCAGCCGGGTCGACCGTGAAGGTCGACTCGGAGTCGAGCACGACAAGGTCGGCATCGCGGCCCGGGGCGATCTCTCCCTTGCTGCTCGCCAGTCCAACGAGCGCCGCGGGACGGCGAGCCATCCAGCCCGTCACGTCGTTGATCGTGAACCCGCGCCGGCGGGCCTCGGTCCAGACGGCCGGGAGGGAGAGCTGAAGCGAGGCGATCCCTCCCCAGGCCCGGAAGACGTCGCCGGTGGCCAGGTGCTTGAGCTCCGGAGGTGCCGGCGAATGGTCCGAGCCGATGGTGTCGATCAGGCCCTCCCGGAGCCCCTGCCAGAGCCGCTCGCGATTCTCGCGCTCCCGGATTGGCGGCGCGCACTTGAACCGGGGGTCGCCGTCGGGAATCTCCTCGGCGGCGAACGTGAGATAGTGCGGACACGTCTCGACGGTCATGGGCAACCCCTCCGCGCGGGCCCGCGCGATCATCGGCAGGGCACCCGCCGACGACAGATGCACGATGTGGACGCGGCAGCCCGTCTCGCGACAGAGCGCGATCAAGAGGCGGATCGCGTCGTGCTCCCAGGCAGGCGGGCGCGACGCCAGATGCCGCGCATAGCTGCGAGACTCGAGGACCGTCGCCGGAGCCGCGGGCACGGTCGGGCCCGTCAGCTCGGCATGGACCAGGAGGGGCACGCCGGCCTTGGCCAGCTCGGGCATCGCGGCCCGGAGGTCCGACTCGCCGGCGCTCGGAAACTCGTCGATGCCCGAGTCGCAGAGGAACGCCTTGAAGCCGAGCACCCCGGCGGAGTTGAGCGGCCCGATGTGCCCGCGCTGGCCGGAGACCACGCCGCCATGAAAGCCGCAATCGACCCAGAGCTTGCCCCGAGCGGCTTCCTGCTTGAGCGAGAGGGCCTCGACCGTCGTCGTGACGGGCGAGCAGTTCAACGGCATGTCCACCAAGGTGGTAATCCCACCCGCCGCGGCGGCTCGGGTCGCCGTGGCAAACCCTTCCCACTCGGTGCGACCGGGCTCATTGATGTGGACGTGAGTGTCGATGAGCCCCGGTAGTACCACACGATCGCCCACGTCCTCGACGGGGCACGAGGCGGCGAGCCCCTCGGGCGCGACCACGTCGACGATCTTCTCGCCCGACACCAGGATCGCCGCCTCGCGCAGTCCAGCCGGCGTGACCACCCGGCGGCTCAAGAGCGCCCACACGTCCCGGCCTTGGCCGGCCTCTCCGTCATCTCGCCCTCTGTCGAACATCCCACTCCCCTCTCACCAGCACCCGGCGTTATGATCGAATCCGGCCGGGGCCAACCAGACCACGATGAGGAGCTGACCGATTGTGCCCGCCGTTCTCACCCAGCACTCCTACGGAAAATCGCGGATCCGCCTGACGAAGGTCACGCGCCGGGCCGACCGTCACGACGTTCGCGAGCTGACGATCGAGATCCAGCTCGAGGGGGATTTCGCTGCCACGTACACCAGTGGCGACAACCGCCTGGTCATCCCGACCGACACGATGAAGAACGTGGCTTACGCGCTCGCCCGGGAGCATCCCCTGGAGTCGATCGAGAGCTTCGGGAGGGCGCTGGCGGGCCACTTCCTGGAACATCATCCCCACGTCTCGCGTGCCACGATCCGGCTCGCCGACCAGCCGCTGGAGCGGATCCGCGTCGATGGCGTCGACCATCCCCATGCCTTCTCCGGTCTCACCAGCGAAACGCGGACGAGCACCGTCACGCAGTCGCAAAGCGGCATCTGCGTGGAATCGGGCATCGACGGTCTGTTCCTGCTGAAGTCGGCCGGCTCGGCCTTTGCCGGGTTCCTCCGCGACGGCTACACCACGCTCCAGGACGCGGCGGACCGGATCTTTGCCACCATGCTCAAGGCCGAATGGCTCTACGCGCCCGGCGATGTCGACTGGAACGGCGCGCACGCGCGAATCCGCCGGACCTTGCTCGGGACGTTCGCCGGCCACCAGAGCCTCTCCGTGCAGCAGACGCTGCACGCGATGGGCGCGGCCGCGCTCGACGCTGTTCCTCAGATCGAGCGGATCACCCTGACCATGCCCAACAAGCATCGCATCCTCGTCGATCTGAAACCATTCGGCCTCGACAACCCGAACGAGGTCTTCGTCGCCACCGACGAGCCCCACGGCACAATCACCGGAACACTTCAACGCGCGTGATCTCGGCTGCCTCGAGGGTGGTCCTCGCTCCCCGCCAGCCGGGCCAGAGTACCCGCCAGGACCTCGATCCCGCGGGCGATCTCCGCGGGCGCGCTCGATTCATCAGGCCGGTGGCTGATCCCCCCCTTGCAAGGAATGAAGATCATCCCCGTGGGCGCGATCCGGGCCATGAACAGCGAGTCGTGATAAGCGCGGCTCGTGATCGGCAGGCTCGCCAGCCCAAGCTCGTCGCATGCGTCCTGGATCGCCTCGACCACGGCACCGGCCATCCTGGCGGGCGGGTCGGCATTGAGTGATTCGATCACGCGACGAACCTGCCGGCGACCGGCAATCTCGTCGACTGCCCGCCGGATCTCGTCCACGACCCGATCGCGCGGGTCGATGTCGATGTCGCGGACGTCGATCTCGAGCGTCACGCGGTCAGGGATGCTGTTGATCGCCCCGGGGTGGACCCGGCAGCCACCGGTGGTGGCGACGGTGTCCGGGCTGCCGCTCGAGCAGGCCGCGGCCTCGACCGCCAGCACCGTCTCCGCCGCCGCGCAGAGGGCGTCCCTTCGCTCCGGCATCAGCACCGCGCCCGCGTGGCCTCCCTCCCCTTCCCATGTCACCCGCAGCGCCGCCGGAGCAGCGATCGCCGTGACGATCCCGATGTCGGCCCGTGCGCGTTCGAGCAGGGGGCCTTGCTCGATGTGCAGCTCCACGAACGCGGCGAAATACCCATCGTGGAGTCGGACGTTTTGCAGCTCGCCGTGAAACCCCGCTGCGCGGCGGACAGCGTCGAAAGAGTGTCCCTCGACGTCCCGCAGAGCGGCCAGAGACTCAGCCGTGAGGGCGCCGCAGAGCGCCCGGCTGCCCAGGCAGCCGATGCCAAACCTCGTCGGCTCCTCGCTTGTGAACATCAGGACCTCGATCGGTCGCGACGGCCGGAATCCGGCCCGCTCGAGCGCGCGGACGGCCTCGAGCGCGCCCAGGACTCCGACCGTGCCGTCGAACCGGCCGGAGTGCGGGATGGCGTCGATGTGCGAGCCCGTACCGACGGGGGAGATGTCCGGCCTTCGCCCCTGCCAGCGAGCGAAGGTGTTGCCGATCGGGTCCTCCCGGACCGACAGCCCAGCTTTGGCGAACAGGTGCTTGACCAGGCCCCTGGCCGCCAGATCGGTTTCCGTGTAGACAACGCGGGTCACGGCCGGCGCCGGCGCGCCGCTCTTGCTCGCCAGGGCACCGAGCTCGGCCATCACCCGGTCAATGTCCACCTCGGGGCGGAACACGGTCATGGGGCCTCCTCGATCGAGTCGCGGTTCACGTCCTTGTAGTAAAGGTAGCGCGCCGTACTCTTGCCCATCGCCACGAACCATTGTGGGCAGAAGGGGGCCATCCAGATCGCGTCGCCCTGCGTGACAGGATACCACTCATCGCCGAGGCGATAGACTCCCTGGCCCTCCAGCATCAGCAGACCGTGCTCCATCACGTGCACCTCGACCAAGGGCAGCGTCGCACCGGGCTGATAGGTGAAGACATTGACGGCGAGGTCGAACCGCGGATCGACCGGCAGCAGCACCTTGAGGATCGCATCGGGGTCGCCCAGGAAGGGGGTGCCGTCAATCTCCTGCTCGTGGCCGCAGAACGGGCCGGGCGCGACGAGGCCGGGCCGGCCGAGATACCTCTTTTCGAAAAGATTGAGCCGGCTCGCCGCCACCGCGCGGAGCGTAACGGCGGCACCGGGCGGGCAATACGCGAACCCGCCCGTTTCCAGAGTGCGCTCGTCCGCGCCCGGGAGCGTCAGGGCCACCTGGCCCTCGAGCACGTAGAGAACGCGCTCGACGTCGGGCGGTGCCGGTCCGGCGGTGCCGCCGGGCTCCATGAGGGCAAGGTACTGAGCGAACCGCGCGCCCATCCGAGGTGAGATCAGGATGATCCCCCGCGACCGCTCCCAGCCCGGAACGTCCGAGCCCACGTGGCTGTCGGGGGCGATCAGCGCGTGCGTGCGCCGGACGTGACTGCGGGTAGTGCCGAAGAGATTCATTCAAGCGGCCCCCAAAGGATCGGACCGGCTGGGAAATCGCCCGGACGTGGCGGCACGGCCGGCCAGCAGGTCGAGGTAACGCACGATCACGTCGAGCGCAGCGACCACGTCCTCGGGCAGCACGCGCTCGTCCGGGCCATGGCTCACGCCACCCGGGCTTCGAACAAACAGCATGGCCCATGGCGCCACGCCGGCCATCACGGCAGCGTCATGCCCGGCGCCGCTGACCAGGCGATGCGGGATATGCCCGGCCGCCGCGACGGCCTCACCCAGCAGGTCGCTCAGAATCGGATCGGCGGGGACGGCCGCAAGGTGTTGTTCCTGCTCGATGACGAATTCGATGCGTCTGCGCGCGGCCAGGGCGCCGGCCCGCGCGGTGAGCTCGGCGACCGCGGCGGTCCGGACGTCGTCGCATGCGTGGCGGACGTCGATGCTCAGCCGCGCGCGACCCGGCACCACGTTGACCGCGCCCGGCGCGATCGTCAGTGCGCCGACCGTGGCGCGCAGGTTCGCCGCTCTTCGGGCAAGCTGCTCGACCTCCAGCACCAGTTCCGCCGCCGCCGTGAGGGCGTCGAGCCGCCCTTCCATGGGCAAGGTCCCGGCATGGCCCGCCCGCCCCCGGAATTCGGC